>JAILHW010000044.1 GCA_024695605.1 Lachnospiraceae bacterium
CGCGCTCTGCCACCCATCCAAGCTCTTTCTTTGCCAGGGAAGGATCCGCATAGTTGGTACCGATATCACCGGCTCTTCTGGGCGCGATCACATAGGGGATCTTAACTCCTGTGGCCTCCTCAAAGTTTTTAATGATATCCAACACGCTGTAGCCGTTTCCGGTTCCCAGGTTGTAGATCTTCAGACCCGGATTCTCCTTCAGTTTATCCACGCTTTTTACATGGCCGATGGCCAGATCCACCACATGGATATAATCCCGCACGCCGGTCCCATCAGGCGTATCATAGTCATTGCCGAAAACGGAAAGCTTCTCTCTCTTGCCCACGGCAACCTGGGTAATATAGGGCATCAGGTTGTTCGGAATGCCGTTGGGATTCTCTCCGATCAGACCGCTTTCATGGGCACCGATGGGATTGAAATACCGAAGCAGGATCACGTTCCACTCGTTGTCGGCTTTCTGAATATCCGTAAGGATCTGCTCTAACATGCTCTTGGTCTGTCCGTAAGGATTGGTGATCTCTCCCTTGGGGCAGTTTTCCGTAATGGGGATCTCTGCCGGAAGACCATAGACGGTAGCGGAGGAGGAAAAGATGATATTCTTGCAGCCGTTTTTGCGCATCACATCAAAGAGCACCAGGGAGCCTGCAATGTTATTCTGATAGTACTCCCAGGGTTTTTCCACCGACTCGCCCACTGCCTTAAGTCCCGCAAAGTGGATCACGCTGTCGATCTTGTTTTCATCAAAGATCTTCTGCAGTCCCTCCCGATCCAGGATGTCTGTCTGATAGAAGGGAATCTCCTGTCCGGTGATCTGCTTCACACGCTGGAGAGATTTTTTACTGGAGTTGGACAGATTGTCCACAACCACTACATCATACCCTGCACCTATCAGTTCTACAGTTGTATGGCTGCCGATGAAGCCGGCTCCGCCTGTTACCAAAATTGCCATATTTGAATCCTCCCCGGGCATGCAAAAAGTTAACACACGCTAACTTTTTTAGTCTAGCTCATCTGCTAACAATAAGGGTTACAAAGAACTTTACAAAAACATCACGCCATGTTCTTTGGCATACTCCACATCCTTTTCGGGCCAGATGGAAGCCTGTACCTCTCCGATGTGGGCCTTGCGCAAAAAGAACATACAGATTCTGGACTGGCCGATACCACCGCCGATGGTATAGGGCAGTTTTTTCTCAAGCAGGGCCTTCTGGAAGGGAAGGTCTGCCCGCTCCGGACAGCCTGCCTTCTCCAGCTGCTCCTTCAGGGAATCCTCATCCACGCGGATCCCCATAGAGGAGATCTCAAAGGAGATATCCAGAACCGGATAATACACGATGATATCGCCGTTTAATTTCCAATCGTCATAGTCCGGTGCACGTCCGTCATGGGGCTCGCCATTTGACAGCTTATCGCCGATCTGCATCAAAAAGATTGCGCCGTATTCTTTGGCTGCCTCCCGTTCTCTTTCCTTCACACTCAGCTCCGGATATTTGTCCAACAGCTCCTGGGAGGTGATAAAGGTGATCTCCTCCGGCAGGAAGCATTCCACGTAGTTGTACTCATTTGCCACGTATTTCTCCGTGACACGCAGCGCTTCGTAAACGGACTTTACGGTTTCCTTCAGGGTTTCCTCGGTCCGCTGCTCTTTTTCAATGACCTTCTCCCAGTCCCACTGATCCACATAGAGGGAATGGATATTATCGGTATCCTCATCTCTTCGGATGGCGTTCATATCGGTGTAAAGACCCTCTCCGACCGAGAAGCCGTATTTGCCAAGTGCCATACGCTTCCACTTAGCGAGGGAATGCACGATCTCCATCCTTCTCTCATCCTGCTCTTTGATCCCAAAGGTAACGGGGCGTTCCACGCCATTTAAGTTATCGTTCAGACCCGATTCGGCATCCACGAAAAGGGGTGCCGATACACGGGAAAGGTTCAGCTGGGTTATGAGCTCTCTTTGGAAAAAGTCCTTTACACGTTTGATGGCTTTTTCGGTTTCTTTGATCCCCAGATCGGGCTTGTAGCCCTCCGGGATAACGATCTGACTCATGGGAATATCCTCCTATATTTTCATTCGTAAGATACGGATCGCTCCGTGTTCCACACTCTCGCGATCCTACGACCATTCGGAAATCGGCCGGCTCCTGTTGCTAAGATGCGGATCGCTCCGTGCACACTTACGATTCGCTCCTCCACACGCATCTCGTAATCCCGCATGCGCTGCGCACATGCTCTACCGATGCTTCGCATCTGATCACTCGATGTCGGTGGAGTTCCTGCTTCGCAGGATCGATTGCGGCCAGATAAACCTCCCGCATACAAGTATGCGTCGGTTTTCTAACCGCAATCTGCTGCGAATCGTAACTTATAATTCGCAGTTTTTCACAGTTCTCGGGAACGGTACAACGTCGCGGATGTTGCCCATACCCGTTAAGTACATCACGCATCTTTCAAAGCCCAGTCCGAAGCCGGCGTGTCGGGTGGAACCGTATTTGCGAAGATCCAGATAGAATGCATAATCCTCGGGCTTTAAGTTGCACTCCTTCATACGCTGCAGCAGGATATCATAGTCATCCTCTCTCTGGCTGCCGCCGATGATCTCGCCAATCCCCGGTACCAGACAGTCCATGGCTGCAACGGTCTTGCCGTCCTCATTGAGCTTCATATAAAAGGCTTTGATCTCCTTGGGATAATCGGTCACAAACACGGGACGTCCAAACTCTTTTTCCGTCAAATAGCGCTCGTGCTCCGTCTGCAGATCCGCACCCCAGAATACCTTGTAATCGAATTCATCGTTATGCTTCTCCAGGATCTTGATGGCCTCGGTATAGGTCACATGGCCAAAGTCGGAGTTTGCCACATGGTTCAGACGTTCGATCAGGCCCTTATCCACAAAGCTGTTAAAGAAGTTCATCTCCTCCGGTGCATTTTCCAGTACATAATTGATGATGTATTTGATCATGCTCTCTGCCAGGATCATATCATCCTTCAGATCCGCAAAGGCGATCTCCGGCTCGATCATCCAGAACTCAGCCGCATGTCTGGTGGTGTTGGAATTCTCGGCACGGAAGGTGGGACCGAAGGTGTAGATGTTCTTAAAGGCCTGTGCAAATGTCTCTCCGTTCAGCTGTCCGCTGACAGTCAGGTTGGTCTCCTTTCCGAAGAAGTCCTGTGAATAATCCACCTTTCCATCCTCGGTGCGGGGTACATCATCAAAATCCAGGGTGGTGACCTTGAACATCTCGCCTGCACCCTCACAGTCGCTTCCGGTGATCAGCGGGGTATGTACATACACAAAATCCCGCTCCTGGAAGAATTTGTGGATCGCATAAGCGATCAGAGAGCGGACACGGAAGACCGCCTCAAAGGTATTGGTCCTGGGACGCAGATGGGAAATGGTCCGAAGGTATTCCATAGTATGGCGTTTTTTCTGCAGCGGATAGTCCGGTGCGGAAGCGCCTTCGATCACAACCTCAGTCGCCTGGATCTCAAAGGGCTGCTTGGCATCGGGGGTGGGGGTCACAACTCCCGTTACGATCAGCGCAGCTCCCACGTTGGATTTGCTGACCTGCTCAAAGTTGGCAAGCTTATCCGAATAGACCACCTGCAATGGCTCAAAAAAGGTTCCGTCATTGATCACAAGAAATCCGAAGGTCTTGGAATCTCTTTTGGAACGAAGCCAGCCGCCGATGGTAACCTCCTTGCCGGCAAAGGCCTCCTGTTGTCTGAATAGATCTCTTATGTTTGTCAGTTCCATGATCATTTTCCTTTCGTAAATAAGTCCGCAGACTGTTATTTCTTTTTGCGCAGCGCTTTTGTGAGCGCCTTTGCTCCCGATCTCTTTTTCTGCCACGCAACCAAGTACACAGTATAGCGCAATCTGTATGATCTTTCAAGATAATGCGCCTTGTATGGAAGGGATCCTCACAGGATCCTTCCGGGTTTATTTTGCTGCACCGATAAAGGCATTGAACGCCGGAAGTGCCAGCTTATAATATTTATTTCCGACCTCCTGGGTAAAGGCATGTACCAGCGCGGTATTGAAGGTTGCCTTATCCCTGCTTTCCAGCATGCAGGCATACACCTTACGGTAAGCGCCGGGCATCAGACCTTCCTCCTTGAAGGCTGCACGGATCTTTTTCTTCACCGCCTCGGAAATCTTATTGTTGCTTCCGTTATTGTTGTTATTGCCGCTGTTGTTATTGTTGTTATTGCTATTACTGTTATTATTATTCGTATTCTGGTTATTCTTCAACCCCGCATCCTGCTGGACCTGCTTTTTGGCATTCGCATTTTTCCCTCTGCCGGATTTTTTCCCGCTATCCGCAGCGGTACGAGGATCGGCGGCTGCCTCCTTCTCAGCGGCACCTGCGCCTTCGGCATTCCGGCCGGCGGATGGCTTCTTTACATCCTTTGCCTTGGCATCCCCGTCAGTCTTGGCACTCTTTGCAGCCGCAGTCTTTTTCTCACCGTTCTTGCCTGCTGCTTTGCTCTTGCCATCGCCGTTCTTATTCTCGGCACTGCCTGCACTCTTCTTTGTCGTCTTCTTCGTCTCCGAGGAAGCAACGGCCTTGGTCCTGGTCTTTTTCTCATCCGGCAGGATCTGCCTTGCCAGGTTGTGGAAGCGGCTGATCGTAATGCCCTTTTCACTCCAGAAATCCACAACGGCATCAAAGCCTGCATCGCGGCTGATGATCATCACCTCGTCGGATGCTCCGCCCTCCTGCCCGGACTGCTCCACTGCCTTTGCCACCAGATAGCCAAGGTAGGTGGTCAGCTGAAAATCCAGATAATTTTTTGCCGTTTTCGTCGTCCGGATAAATTCCAGCTTCGCTCTTGTGGAGGTAATCTTTACCAGATCCTCAAAAGGGACGGACCCTGTTCTGGGTCCGTAAAAGATGATCAGCCGATCCTCCTGTAATAGTTCCTCTACTCCGGTGATCCCGCGGATCCCCGTATTTTCATAATCTACCAAATAAAAAACCATATATCTATTATCCTCTCTTTGTTATTATCAGATCATTCCGGCCTGTTTGTATTTTTTCTTGATCAGCTCCATGACCTCATCCATGCTGATCCCCAGCACAAACGCAAGCTCGCTGTGCAGATTCTTCTCGGCGATCCTGAAATACCGCTCATCTACCGTCGTCACTTTTTTTCCTTCCGCAGCCCGCTTATTACCGCGCAGATACATGGTCCGAAGGATGCTCACAAGGCGCCTCGGATCACAGGAAAAAATAGCCTCCTTGTAGATCTGCTCTCTCATCTTATCGCTCTCGATCCAGGTCTCTTCGATCGCTGCCATTTCCTCCAGAAGGGTGTCCACCTCTTCTTTGGTCATGATGGGACGTACCTGGTGTTTATCACTGTCCACGGGAATATAGAGCTTTCCGCCCTTCTGTCCTTCGGGAATGATCACATAGCATTTTTTCCCGTCTCTTCTTCCGGGCATAGCCATGGTCACGATATCCGTCACCTTGCAGACTCCTTCATTGGCACTTACAACATAATCACCGATCTCATACATAGCTGTCTCCTTCTTCTGCACTTGGCACCTATAAGGCCACAGGCGTGGACCGTCCCTTTGGACGGCAGATCAACCGGTTCCGAAAAACACCCTCAGTTTTTATCCCCTGCTTTTTGCTTTGCTTTCTCCCTCTCCTGCTTTTTGGAAAAGAACTCCCTCCAGATCTCGGGATGGAACAGGATGAGGATCGGGAACAGCTCCAGTCTTCCCGCCAGCATATCGATCATCAAAAGGATCTTGGCCCAAACGGAGAAAAATGCGAAGTTCCCGGTGGGTCCCACCATGGAAAGGCCGGGACCGATGTTGTTAAAGGTTGCCGCCACCGCGGTAAAGTTGGTCACCAGATCGTATTCATCCAGAGAGATCAAAAGCACCGACAGGCTGAACAGGATCACATAGGTGATGATATAAACGTTCAGGGACCGAAGCACATCATGCTCAAGGGGCTTATCCTCATACTGGATCTTCTTGACACTCTTGGGATGAATGTAGGACAGCAGCTCCTTTTTCAGCGTCCTGACAGCAATGATCCCGCGGGAAACCTTCATACCGCCGCCGGTAGAGCCCGCGCAGGCGCCGATGAACATCAAAAGCACCAGGATCGATCTGGAAAAGCCGGGCCACAGATCAAAGTCCGTGGTACAGTATCCGGTGGTGGTAATGATGGAGCCTACCTGGAAGGCCGCATCCGTCAGGGCCTTAAAGCCCGATTCGTACAGGTGTCTGATATTGAGAAAGATCCCGGCGATGGCAGTCAGGATCACGATCAGATACCAGCGCACCTCCTCCATGGAAAAGCCCTTCTTTACCTGCCTGTAGATCAGGTAGTAGTAAAAGTTGAAATTTACTCCAAAGAGGATCATAAACACGGTAATGATCCACTGCTGCAGTACGCTGTAGCTTGCAATGGAATCGCCTCTTACGCCGAATCCGCCGGTACCGGCAGTTCCGAAGGAAAGGGTCACGCTGTCAAACAGCGGCATTCCGGAAACCAGCAGCAGCACGATCTCGATCACCGTCATGGCCAGATAGATCACATACAGGATCCTGGCCGTGGTCTTAATCTTGGGTACCAGCTTGCCCACGGAAGGGCCCGGGCTCTCGGCCCGCATCAGGTTCATGCTTCCGCCGCCGCTCATGGGCACTACGGCCAGAAGAAAGACCAGAACACCCATACCGCCGATCCAGTGGGTCAGGGACCTCCAGAACAGGGAGCAGTGGGACAGCGCCTCCACATCCGGCAAAATGGACGCTCCCGTTGTGGTAAAGCCGGAGATGGTCTCAAACAGTGCATCCGCATAGGACGGGATCTCCCCCGTTGCAAAAAACGGGACTGCGCCGAACATGGATAAAATGATCCAGGAAAGGGCAGTCGTCAGACACCCCTCCTTCATATAAAACACATTGCTGGACGGTCGTTTGTAGGTCATCAAGAGGCCGAAAAGCCCGCAGAGACTGGCTACCGCCACATAATAAACTGCTTGTGATTCCCGATAGATCATTCCCACCAGCCAGGGCAGCATCAAAAGCAGCGCTTCGATCTTCAAAACGCTCCCCAGAACATAGCGGATCATTGGTCGATTCATGATGATTTCTCTTTTCTTCTCTTATCTTCGCCCCCGGCGATCCTATGCCAGGATATCCAGAATGTCATTAAAGCCGGTGTGGACCGTTACGATGATAACGGTATCGCCCACCCGGATCTCATCGGTACCTTTGGGGATCAGGATCTTTCCGCCGCGGTTGATACAGGTCACCAGAAGGCTGGGCTTTAAGGAAAGGTTCATCAGCGGAACGCCCGTTACCGCCGACTCCTCCTCGATCTCAAACTCAATGGCCTCTGCCTTTCGATTCACCAGATAGTACAGGGTACGGATGTTGTTGCGTCCGATGGTATTGCTCATCGCGCGCACATAGGCGATGATGGCTTCGGAGGTGATGTATTTCGGAAACAGGATGGATCCCAGATCCAGCTTGTCGATCACGCTCTTAAAGCCGATGCGGTTGATCTTCGTAATGACCTTGGCATTGGAAAACTGCCTTGCAAATAAGGTCAGGATGATATTTTCCTCATCGATACCGGTCAGCGGAATAAAAGCCTCCACACTGTCAATGCCCTCCTCCCGCAAAAGCTCCTCATCCGAGCCGTCGCCGTTGATGATGATGGCCTTGGGCAGCAGAATGCTCAGTTCCTCGCAGCGCTTTTTATCCTGCTCGATGATCCGTACCTCAATGCCGTTTTTCAAAAGCTGGGTTGCCAGATAGTAGGCTGCCCGTCCGCCGCCGACGATCATGGCCGATCTGGCCTGCCGGATGTTAAATCCGATCTTGGACAAAAAGGACCTGGCGATCTTGGGCGTGGAAACAAAGCTGATGACATCATCTTTTTGCAATACAAATCCACCGGAGGGGATGATGACATTATCCTCTCTCTCCACCACGCAGACCAGAAGATTGGATTCCACGTTCCGGTGAAGCTCCATCAGGGATATGCCATCCAGCAGATTGCCTTCCGGGATCTTAAACTTTACCATCTCCGCCTGGCCATGGGCAAAGGAGCCCACCTCCAGTGCAGAAGGAAGCAGCAGGATGCGGCAGGCCTCCAGTGCCGTTTCCAGCTCCGGATTGATGATCATGGCAAGACCCAGTTTTTCACGAAGGTAAGCCGACTCCTTACTGTAATCCGGGGTACGGACCCTGGCGATGGCTGCACAGTCACCGACCTGTTTGGCCACGGTACAGCATAACAGATTCAGCTCATCCGATCCGGTCACGGCAATGAACAGATCCGTATCGGCAATGCCTGCCTCGATCTGGACACTGTAGCTTGCGCCGTTTCCCACCATACCCATGATGTCATAGGTGTTGGTCACATTCTGCACCAGGCCTGCATCGGTATCGATGACCGTGATATCATGCCCTTCCTTACTGAGCTGCTCTACAAGCGTAACGCCCACTTTTCCGCAGCCGACGATCATGATGTGAAGACCCTTGTTCTCCGATTGGATCGCCTGGCTGAATTTCGATAAAAACATGTCCTGCTCCTTTAACTGCCTGCTTCAGATCTCAGTGATGACCGCCCCCGCCTCCGTGGGAAAATCCGCCGGAGGAAATGTGGCCGCCTCCGCCTCCCGATGAAGAGGAGGTTTCGATCTTTCTCTTATGGACGGTCTTATTGAGGAATGTATCCGCCTGATGCTCCATCTGGGGCTTCTGGCCTGTCACATAGGTCATCGGCGTCGTGGTATCCTTGGCCTTTTCGCCCAGTGCCTGGATCAAAAAGTAAACAGCCGTGATCACAAGACTGATCAGCAGCATCAGCGGCAGCGGCAGCTTCATCTTTTCACTGGCCGGCATCATATGCTTTGCCACTTCATTGACGTAGATCCGATAGGCCTCGTAGGGGTTTTCATTGACCACCTCAAAGATATCCTCCAACAGACTGTCGATATCCGAAGAGGAGTAGGCCGACTGCACCTTTCCGGAGGTGGAAAACCAGGTGTCCCCGTTGTAATCGCCATAGCTGTGCCAGTTGTCCACCAGCACGCAGCCGTCTCCGTGGGGCTTGTTAAAGCCAAAGGCATTCTGATCATAAAAATCATCCGCCCAGTTCATCAGCGCTTCCTGGGAATCTCCCACCGGCTCATTCAGGGTCACCAGCACGATGTCACAGCCGCAGAGCTGCTCCTTTTCCGCGATCAGGGCCCGAAGGCTCTGCTCCTGGTCATCCGTTAAAAGCTCGCCTCTGTCAAACACACGCTCCGTTGTGCAGTCCGTATTGCCCCGCGAAACGGGCTTCTTGGGATTGCCGCTTCGATAGATCAAAAAGCCGATGGTGGCTACAAGGAAAAGCGCCAGCAGTATGAAAAAAACCTTAAAATGTTTCAGATACAGTTTCATTTCTCACCTATTCTCATCCGCACAAAAGCTCACAACAGTCCCATGATCACGTTCCACATGATGAGGATGCAAAAGATCCCCGCCATAACGGTTCCGGAATACAGCAGCATCTTGATCTTTGACTGGGGCGGATCACCTACCAGCTTACCGGTCTGTCCGTTGATATAAAAGGGATACATCTTATCCATGTACTTGTAAAAGTAGGTCCACACCGGGAACATGGCATAGGTGGTGCTGTTATGACGGAAGGAGACCGCATCGGCGCGGCTGGTCATGGAGGAATAGCCGCTTATGGTCTGCTCCGTGATGCTCTTGGCATCCTCCCTGGCCTTACCCTGTACGCGCGGCAGGAGCACTTCGCTTTCCATGTTGTAGCGCTCAGCGAGAAAGCCTGACAGAAACTTCGGGTCAAAGTCCCTGAGCTGGGAATAATCGTAGGGCTCCATCAGGTCCATGACCGGATCGGGCTTTTCATAGGAGGCATCGACCGGCATCTTCTCGATGGGCACGATCATGGAGCGCTCCACCTTGTAGGTGGAATCCTCCGTGTACTGATAGCTGCCGGTGGTCCAGGTCCTTACCTTATGACCGATGGCGGAAATGGTATAGCGCACATCAAAATCATACAAAAAGAAGGGAACATACATCCCCTCCATCCCGGAGAGCTTGGCATCGGAGAGAAAATCATCCGGTAAAAATCTGCGCCGCCCGAAGCTGTCTTTCAGGATCTGCTCCGCATCCTTGTGTCCCTTGGTAAAGGGCAGCAGCATCCTGGGCTCATACTGACCCGTGGTGCGCTCCTCTAAGATCACATAGCTGTCGCAGTATTCGCAGCGCAGTGCGGCATTGTAATCTCCCACCTTCAGCTCGCCGCCGCAGGCCGGACACAGGATCGTCTCTTCGGAAGGTACGCACTCCTCGTTGTCTGTGCTCTCACAGTACGGGCAGTACATCTGTTTTCGTTCCGGTGAATAGACGGTGTTTCCGCCGCAGCTTTTGCATCGAAAGATCATCTCAGCTCTCCCTGTATCATACGTGAAAAATGAACGTCATAATCTGTATTATTATACTACATTTCGGGATAAAAAACAAATCACATCACGCGCTGTTTGGCCGGCTTTTGTATCAGCGCGTCATATTTTTCCTTCAGCTGGGATGCCTGACAGGTTCCGGCCAGCTTGGCAAATCCCGGCCGCTCCGCAATGGGAAGTGCGGCGATCTCCAGCAGCCTGTGATCCGCAAGCTTCGCCATCACGCCCTTTGCATTGGCGTATCCGTTTTGCGCCTCCGCATCGCGGATCGTCTCCAAAAAGACCAGCTTGGCAGCGGACATTGCCAGATTGTTTCTTCCCAATGCCGGCTTCTGACCGGCAGCCGCCTGTCGTTTCAGGGCATCAAAACGCCTCTTTTCATTCCGGATGGCTTCCTCCACACGCTGTCTGGCCTGCAGCTTTTCCGGCTCCTTTCCGCCGTTTTCGATCACGCTCTCAAGATGTGCGATCTTGGCTTCCCGCTCACTGATCCGTTCATTGATGGTACCGTCCATATCCCCATAGTACCGTGTCCTTTTATCAAACTCGGTGCCGACCGATTCGACGTCCCCCCGCAGGTGCTTCGCGATGCTGACCAGCCTGATGGTCCTTCTTGCATTGGAGGATTCATTTGCACGTATGGTAGTATCCGCACAGCCCCCCAATTCCAGAAGCGTCTGCCGGATCTGTGAAAGAGGCTGATCAGGCTGTATCTGTGCAGCTTTTTTCAGCTGCGCCAGAACTGCATTTTCCGCACCCGTTCTTTTATCGCCTATCATATTCGAGCACTTTTCCAGCTGGCTCTGAAAGCCTTTTCCCAGTCTTTCAATATAGGTCCTAAGCTGTTTTTCCTGCTCCAGCCGCTCCTTTTCCTTTTCCAGCTGCCTTTCGTTTCTGCCCTCCTTGGGCTTTACAGGCGAGCGGTCCAGGCCCTTTTCAAAGTAATTGTTTTCTCTCTGGGCAAAGGTCAAAAGATCACAGACCATATCCATCTTCTCGGCTCTGGCTCCCACAGCCGGGATATCGGTCTTCTTCATATAGGCCCTGCAGGCTTCGATCAGCTTTTTATTCTGGGCCGCTACCTGCTCCCTGGAGGCATCGGATATCAAAAGTTCATCCAGCTTTCTGATCTCTCCCTGGATCTGCCGAAGCCGCTTGGAAGAAGTGCCCATCAGCTTTTCCATCTGCATCAGCGCTTTGTCCTTTGCCTTTTCGTACTCTCCCTCCGTTTTGAAGGACATGGTCAGATTGTTATCATAAAACCAGTTACGCACCATTTTGTGAAGGGCACTCACTCTGCCCTCCTGCTTCGGCTTGCCTGCATAAACGCTGTCCACCAGCTTTCCGAGCTGGCTGTAGCTGGTCAGGCGGATCACGTTGTAGCGCTCGTCCGTGATATAGACACCCTCCGGCATCTGGGAGATCCCGCTTTTGCGATAGAACTCTCCGGTCTCCGCATCATACAGGCCCACCTGATGGGCGCTGCCGTCCTCTGCTCTGGTCCTCTGGGACAGATCGATCTCGGCCAGATCCATGCTGTGGGAGGTGGTGGAAATGATGATCCTCTGCGCACCTCTGACCTGCTGGAGGGGAAAGGCCATATCCGTATGCTCCTGTGCCATGGAGCAAAACACCGTGGCATTCAGATTCGGGATCTTTCGAAGGTCATTTTTCCCCAAACGGATATTGGTGCCCGCACCGGGAACGGCATCTCTTTGCAGCAGTACCTTCTTGATCCGGTTGGCATAGTCCCTGCATTCGGGATTCTTTTTTTCGTGCTTCGACACATACTCATCCAGCCATTTTTGGATATAGTGCACGCTTTCCCCGGCGGAGACGGCTCCGCGGGAATGACCGGAGATCAGAACATAGATATCCCTGGGCTCTTCCTCCTTCCGGCTCCATTTGTCAAACAGATCCACCAGGTATTCCTTGGTCAGATTCTTCACATAGACTCTGGTATTCTCTATACTGTAATCTCCGATATTGACCAGATTCGGTCCCTGAATGGAAAACCGGGTCTTATTGACAATGGCGCCGTCCTTTAACTTGTAATCCTGCGCCTTGCAGCGGATACCGGGATAGATCTTGCCGTTTTTATCCTCCACGACCTCTCCGTAGGTATCCTTGAGGCTCCCCTGGATCTCCTCCGCGGTCAGTTCCTTTGCACTCTCTTTTCCGTGCTGTCCCTGATGCTCGCGTCTGGGCATCATGTAGCCGGTTCCCGCCAGATCAAACTCCAGCACCGAATGTCCGTCCTTGATCAGCTGGTTGCCCAGGGCGTGGTGGATCCTGATCGTCCGCTCTTCCTCTGTGCCT
Source organism: Lachnospiraceae bacterium (assembly GCA_024695605.1). Taxonomy (GTDB): domain Bacteria; phylum Bacillota; class Clostridia; order Lachnospirales; family Lachnospiraceae; genus RGIG7926. The sequence goes on from JAILHW010000044.1 coordinate 12,778, forward strand.
ATATGCTTTTCATCGATCTCGTCAAAGATCTCTTCGCCGAACACCTCCTTGATGGCCTGTCGGTTGGTCGTCTTTAAGTTCAAAACCTTCTGCGCATAGTTGAGAGGGACGCTCTCGATCTCCGTGTCGGAGAGCTCCTCCATCACATAGGTATCCAGGTCTCTGCTCTTCTGCTTATTGTCCTCCGACCGTTTTTGCCGGTAGCCCGCTTCCAGAAAGAGCCCCTTGCGGGCATCGAGACGCTTTCCCTTCTCGACAACCACCCTGGAACTGAAGGTGCCTTCCTTCCTCAGGATCTTTTCAAAGTCCTTGTCCTCGGGATACTCTCCATAGGTCAGATCTGCCGACAGAACTTCATTCATCGATGTGACCAGAGGGGCCGGATCCTTCAGCCTGCTCTGCAGGGTGGAAACATAGTTTCCCACCATGCTCATGCAATCGGCACGTTCATCGCGGGTTGTGATCTTTTTTTGCGAAAGCTCCTCAAGCAGTGCAAGCCCCTTTTCATCCTTCGGCTCCAGATTGTCGATGGTTTCATAGAGCTTGGCGAAAAACTCCATATCCCCCACAGTCCACCCGTTCTCATTCAAACGCAGCATAAACCGACACTCCCGCATCTCCTGATCCTGTTCCTTTTCCTGAGACACCAGCGCATCGATCCGGGCCTGCAGGATCGTTTTGAAGTTGTAATTAAAATCGGCAACGGTATTCGTCATCATGCCGCCGGAAAGGCGGGCATTTCGATATGCCTCCCACAACGGGATGAGCAGATCCGTCAAAGCTTTCGATAATGCCATTATGATCCGTCCGTTCTCAGAGCCTGTCTGCTCTGTTCTTATGAAACGAAGACAGGGCGCCACTTGTCGCCCTGTCTTTGTATCCTGTTGTTGTCAGTTTATCAAAGATGCTGTCACATCAGTCTTTTTTGCTTGCGTTATATGCTTTCTTGGCTTCCTCAATTCCTGCCTTCAGACCTGCAAGACCTGCTTTTGCCGCTTCCACGCTTGCATCAGCAAGATCCTTGGCGATGGCCTGTGCCTTATCGGCTGCATCCTTCAGGCCTTCCTTCAGATCCTCATCGATCACGCTCTTCTTTTCTCTTTTCTCATTGATCGCTGCCTGTGCCGCTGCCAGTCTTGCGATGGGTACACGGAACGGTGAGCAGGAAACATAGGTCAGACCTACCTTGTGGCAGAACTCTACGGAGGAAGGATCTCCACCGTGCTCGCCGCAGATACCAAGCTTGATGTTCGGACGAACCTTGCGTCCCTTCTTGGCAGCCATGGCAACCAGCTGTCCTACGCCGTTCTGATCCAGTCTTGCAAAGGGATCGGACTCGTAGATCTTTTTCTTGTAGTACTCTTCCAGGAACTTGCCCGCATCATCACGGGAGAAGCCGAAGGTCATCTGGGTCAGGTCATTGGTACCGAAGGAGAAGAACTCTGCCTCCTCAGCGATCTCGTCAGCCAGAAGGGCTGCTCTAGGGATCTCGATCATGGTACCGATGTGGTATTCGATGTCGGAATTCTTTTCCGCCTTTACCTGCTCTGCAGTCTCAACCACAACGTCCTTGACATATTTCAGCTCTTTCTTTTCGCCTACCAGCGGGATCATGATCTCAGGCTTGATATCATAGCCCTTTTCTTCCTTTACCTCGATGGCTGCTTCCATTACAGCTCTGGTCTGCATCTTTGCGATCTCGGGATAGGTGACTGCCAGACGGCATCCGCGGTGTCCCATCATGGGATTGAACTCATGCAGGGAATCACAGATCTCCTGTACCTGCTCGGCACTCATCATCATCTGTACTGCCAGATCGTCGATATCGGCAGGATCGCTGGGAACAAACTCATGCAGCGGCGGATCTAAGAAACGAATGGTGACCGGACGGCCTTCCATGGTCTCGTACAGCGCCTTGAAATCGCCCTTCTGGAAGGGGATCAGTGCATTGAGTGCTTTTTCCCTCTGCTCTACGGTCTGAGAAAGGATCATCTGACGGATCTTGGGGATACGGTCGGGATTGAAGAACATATGCTCCGTTCTGCAAAGACCGATACCCTCTGCGCCGTAGCGAACAGCATTGGCTGCATCTTCGGGAGTATCCGCATTGGTGCGAACCTGCAGTCTTCTGAACTTGTCGGCCCACTCCATGATCCGGCCGAAGTTGCCGGAAACGGAAGCCTCTACGGTCTTGATATCGCCGTAGTAGATCTTACCGGTGGAACCGTCAAGGGAAATGTAATCGCCCTGGTGGATGGTCTTTCCGCCAAGCTCGAATACCTTGTCATCTTCACTGATGGAAATCTCGCCGCAGCCGGATACACAGCAGGTACCCATTCCTCTTGCAACTACGGCTGCATGGGAGGTCATTCCGCCGCGTACGGTCAGAACACCCTCGGAAGCGTGCATACCCTCGATATCCTCGGGAGAGGTCTCCAGGCGGACCAGAATGGTTCTCTCGCCTCTGCTCTCATGTGCAACCTTGGCATCCTGTGCGGTAAAGTATACCTTACCTGCAGCAGCTCCCGGAGAAGCGGGAAGCGCCTGTCCGATGCACTCGCCGTTCTTCAGTGCTTCGGGATCAAAGGTGGGATGCAGCAGCTGATCCAGGGATTTTGCCTCGATACGAAGTACTGCTTCCTCCTCGGTGATCTTGCCCTCATCTACCAGATCGCAGGCGATCTGCAGGGCTGCCTGAGCGGTTCTCTTACCGCTTCTGGTCTGCAGGAAGTACAGCTTGCCTTCCTCGATGGTAAACTCCATATCCTGCATATCTCTGTAATGATCTTCCAGCTTGTTTGCGATCTCCATGAACTTCGCAAAGCACTCGGGAAGGTCCTCTTCCAGCTTCGTGATGGGCTGCGGGGTTCTGATGCCTGCAACCACGTCCTCGCCCTGGGCATTGATCAGGTACTCACCAAAGATTCCCTTATCGCCGGTGGCGGGGTTTCTGGTAAAGGCCACACCGGTACCGGAGGTGTTACCCATATTACCGAATACCATGGACTGTACGTTGACAGCCGTGCCCCAGTCGCCCGGGATATCGTTCATACGACGATATACAATGGCTCTTTCATTGTCCCAGGAACGGAATACCGCTTTTACGGCTTCCATCAGCTGTACCTTGGGATCCTGGGGGAAGTCCTCTCCCATCTTGTCCTTGTAAATGGCCTTGAACTTGCCGATCACTTCCTTCAGATCCTCGGCAGTCAGATCCATATCATATTTTACGCCCTTTGCATCCTTGATCTCATCAAGAACTCTCTCAAACAGAGACTTGGGTACCTCCATTACCACGTCAGAGAACATCTGGATGAATCTGCGGTAGGAGTCATAAGCAAATCTGGGATTCCCCGTCTTTCCTGCGAAGCCCTCTACGGAAACATCATTCAGACCCAGGTTCAGGATCGTGTCCATCATACCTGGCATGGATGCCCGTGCTCCGGAACGAACGGAAACCAAAAGGGGATTTTCCGTATCACCGAACTTCTTGCCCTGTTTTTCCTCCAGGACTACCAGCTCGTCAAAGATCTGCTTCTGGATCTCTTCTGAGATCTTCTTGCCCTGCTTGTAATAATCCGTACAAGCCTGTGTGGTTACGGTAAAGCCCTGGGGGATCGGCAGACCGAGATTCGTCATTTCGGCCAGATTGGCTCCCTTTCCTCCGAGAAGCTCCCGCATGTTAGCGTTACCTTCCTCAAAACGATACACAAATTTAGACATAACAATGTCCCCCTTAAATAAAGATTTTAAGGCGCTTAGAATTAAGAACCCAATACTCTATTAGTATAACAGACAAACCGTGTTCGCGCACGTTAATAATTTTGGCACAATGCACAAAAATTTTTACCTTTTTTGTGGGTTTTTTCAGCAAGTTAAATGCTATCATAGGAACATCGGCTCCCGAAGCTTTCGGCAGCCGCAAATCATCTCACAGGAGGACAACAAAATGGCACAAAACCCCATCGTTACCATAACCATGGAAAACGGAACTGTAATCAAGGCAGAGCTCTATCCCGAGATCGCGCCCAACTCCGTCAACAACTTTATCAGTCTGATCAATAAGCACTTTTATGACGGACTGATCTTTCACCGGGTGATCCGCGGCTTTATGATCCAGGGCGGATGTCCCGACGGCATCGGTACCGGCGGACCGGGCTACAGCATTCCCGGCGAGTTTGCACAGAACGGCTTTGCCAACGACCTTCGCCATACGGAGGGTGTGTTATCCATGGCAAGAGCCCAGCATCCGGATTCTGCCGGCAGCCAGTTCTTTATCATGCATAAGACCTCACCGCATTTAGACGGTGCTTATGCCGCATTCGGAAAAGTCATCGAGGGAATGGAATTTGTGGATCAGATCGCGGAAACCGCAACGGATTATATGGACAGGCCCTTAGAAGAGCAGAAGATCGCTTCCATGACCGTAGATACCTTCGGGGTAGATTATCCCGAACCCGAAAAGGCGTAAAGTCCCATCGTTCAAAGTTTGTTAACATTTTATTTAATAAAACTTAATTCACATAACATGGTTTGTACACGAACCCCTGTTAAAGTGATACACATAGAACGATTTGTACTTTATACTTTTTCATAAAGATACCGGGTGAAAACCCCTTTTCACCCGGATCTCCTCCCAAGATAGAGTTTCATTATCTCCTTTCACCGTGAGCAGGGTGACGCCTGCTCACGATTTTTTTGTTTAAAACCCTATCCTTTTGTTTTCTTCGGCGGAACGATGATGGTGACCGCCTGTCTGTTGTTTACGACCGTAACCTTTGTATGGTCTCCGCCGTATTCCCCGTCCAGAGTCCACGCCACCGGTCTTTCGGATTCAAACTCGATGCGTCCCGTCTTAAAGCAGTAGATCATATGGGTATCGATCCGGCCGCTGACCAGAGCGACCATGATCTCATTCAGCTCCATGACATTGGCGGGCTTTTTGATCAGCGTCACCTCAAAAACGCCGTCGTCCAAAAGCACATTGCTCCCGGTGATATTCTGGAAGCCGCCCACGGAAACGGAGTTGGTGATCATCCCGTACAGAAACTCATCCTCGATGAGCATGTTGTTGGCACGGATCCGGAAGCGGTAGGAGGGATAGGTTCCCACCCGCTTTGCACCCTCCAGGATATAAGCCATATGCCCTAAGATATTTTTCATCTGCTGGTCCGTCTCGTAGGAGACGTCCGTAAACAGACCGAAGGCCGCGATATAGACAAAGGGATCGTTCTGAAAGCTTCCGATGTCCGTCTGGAAGGGCACGCCTCCTATCACGGTCTTTGCCGCCTGGAGCATATTGGGCTGGATCCCCAGGCTTTTTGCGAAATCATTGGTGGAGCCTGCCGGAATGTAGCCGATCGGGATCTTTTTTTTACGCTTCATCATTCCCGTTACGACCTCGTCCAGCGTGCCGTCTCCGCCGCTGCAGACCAGAAGATCGTACTCCGGCGCATCCTCCGCCGTCTTTTTTATGGCATCCCTGGGCTTCTGGGTCGGAAAGACCGTAACCTCAAAACGCGCCGCGGCAAACAGATCCAGGATATCTGCCAGGCTCTGCTTGATCATGGCTCTGCCCGCATGGGGATTATAGATGAACAAAACCTTTTTACTGACTTTCACGCTGCTTCCTCTGTTGGAAATGATTCTTTTGGAAAGGGCCGCTCCCTTCCGGGTGCGGCCCATAGTTTCGGTAGTATCAACCTGCTGCTATCAATTTATGCTTCCTGACCTGAGAGATACAGCTCCAGCTTTTCCACAGCCTGACCCTCGTCGGGTCCGTCCGCTTCTACCTTGACCTCTTCTCCCATATTCAGTCCGAGACTCATCATTCCCATGATGCTCTTTGCGTTGACTCTCTTTCCTTCCGAGTGAAGATAGATCGTACTCTCATACATACTTGCCTTTTGCACCAGCATAGCGACCGGACGGGCTTCCAGTCCTTTCTCGAGCTGAATGGTAACAGTTTTCTCAGTCATAGCTCCTCCTACATCGTCAAATCATGCTTTCCCAAACCCATTACCCGTTTTGCTATCGTCTCTGCTATCTTAACCGCTCCGCTGCCAAAGAAAGCTTACGCAATCTGTGGTTGACGCCGGATTTCCCCACCGGCGGGTCAGCCAGCTTCCCCAACTCCTCCAAGGATGCTTCCGGATTCTCCAGTCTGATACAGGCCATCTGCCGAAGAGACGGCGACAGACTTGAAAGTCCTACCGTCCGCTCGATCAGCTGGATGTCCTCCACCTGTCTGGCGGCAGCCGTTACCGTTTTGGAGATATTGGCTGCTTCACAGTTGACCTTCCGGTTGATACGCCCCCGCATATCCTTATAGATCCTTGTGTTTTCAAATTCCAAAAGTGCCTTTCCCGCATCCACGACCTTCAGAAAATCCGCGATCCCCTCGCCGTCCTTGAGATAGATCACCTCATGCTTCTTGCGAAGGATCTGCTTGCCCTCCAGATCAAAATCCCCCATCAGGTCCTTGATCTGTCCGGCAGTTTCCGCCGTGACTGCAGCCAGCTCCAGATGATATCCCTTGGAAGGGTCGCTCATGGAGCCGCAGGCTAAAAAATAACCCCGCAGTGCCGCCCGCCTGCAACAGCCGGATTTGATCAGTCTTTCATCAACACACTGCTCTAAGGGATCCGTCAGCTTTAAGACGCCGCAAAGCTCCGAAAGCTGTTTTTCCCCTGTAACAGAAAGCTGATAGAAAGCGCCGGATCTGCCTTCCTGCTGCTTTTTGTGAATGCTGCGGACTTTCACACCAATCTCTACTTTAAGACTTTTCTCCAGTAATGTAAAGCATTTTCTTACCACAAATACATTTTCGGTCGGTAAAACAAGGGCCCTTTCCCCCTCTAAGATCTCCCATCTGGCCAGGGCCGTAAGGATCGCAGCCAGCTCCGCCAGCTGGCAATGCCGCTGCCTGGGGGTATGGTCCATAAGCTCTGATTTGATCTGTGTTGAAAAAGACATCCTTTTCTCTACCTGCTTCTTTCAATGTCCCGATGGACCAGGGTAAGACCGTAGTTTGCCCCGTCCTTCAGGCGCTCATACAGCCTGCCTGCCAGCGTCACCGAGCGGTGCTTTCCGCCGGTACAGCCGATGCCTACCACCAGACGGTATTTCCCCTCCTTTACATAGTTGGGGATCAAAAAGGTCAGCATATCCGCCAGCTTGTCCAAAAAAGCCTCTGCCTCGGGAAAGGACAGTACGTAATCCGAAACCTCTTTGTCCAGACCCGTTTTATGCTTCAGCTCCTCGATGTAGAAGGGGTTGGGCAAAAAGCGGACATCAAAGACCAGATCCGCATCCGTGGGCAGTCCGTGTTTAAAACCGAAGGATACGATGGAAACCATCAGGGAATTGTAATCCTCACTCTTGACAAAGATCCGCTCCAATTCGGTTTTCAGATCCCTGGTCAAAAGAGAAGACGTATCAAAGACATAATCCGCCCTTTTGCGGATATCCTGTAAAATCTGCCGTTCCTTATGAATGCTGTCAACCAAAGCGCCGCTCTCCACCTCAATGGGATGCTTGCGTCTGGTCTCCTTATACCGGCGGATCAGCGTCTCGTCGGATGCATCCATAAACAACACTTCGTAGGAAAGGTTCTGGTCCTCGAGCTCCTGCAATACCTTGCGGATATCCCCGAAGGTTTTGACCGAGCGTACATCCAGTCCCACAGCCACCTTCTGGATCTCATTGCCGGGAGAGGCAAGGAGCGCACCAAAGGTGGGCATCAGAGGTACAGGCAGATTGTCCACGCAATAATAGCCCACATCCTCCAGCATTTTCATGGCAGTGGCCTTTCCACCGCCGCTCATTCCTGTTACTACAATAAAACGCATATGAAATATCCCTTAGGACAGCCGCATCAGAATTCGCCGATCCGGATCACTTCCGGCTCAAGGCGAACGCCAAGCTGTTTTTTTACCCTGTACTGAATCTCCTCCATCAGCTCTGCCACATCCTCTGCCGTGGCATTGCCGATGTTGACAATGAAGCCGCAATGCTTCTCCGAAACCTGCGCATCTCCGACGCGAAGGCCCCGCAGTCCCGCATCCATGATAAGCTTGCCTGCGAAATGTCCCTCCGGCCGCTTAAAGGTGGAGCCGGCACTGGGGTATTCCAGAGGCTGCTTTTCCTTTCTGCGCGCGGAAAGCTCCTCCATCCTGGCAAAGATCTCGTCCCGGGGCGCGGGTTTAAGGCGCATCTCGGCCTCTACCGCTACAAAGGGACGGTCCTTGATGATGCTGGTGCGGTACCCGAACTCCATGGTATCGTTATCCAGATTCAGCTCCTCGCCCATCTGATCCAGAACCCTGACATAGCGAACGACCTGCTTCATCTCTCCGTCATAGGCGCCTGCATTCATCACGATGGCACCTCCCAGACTACCGGGGATCCCGGAGGCAAACTCCAGACCGGACAGACCGTTTTCGGCAGCCACCTTTGCCACCAGCGGCAAAGAGACCCCTGCCTGCGCAAAGAGGGTATCCCCCTCCACCCGGATGTCTGACATCTGCCCCGAAAGCTGGAGGATCATGCCTCTGTAGCCCTTATCTCCCACCAGAAGATTGGTCCCTTTTCCGAGAATGAAATACTCCTGCCCCACCTGGCTGCAATACCGCAGGATCTCGGAAAGCGCCTGCTGCGTCGGAACCCTGACAAAGAGATCCGCTTCCCCTCCGATCCGAAAGGAGGTATGTCTGCTCATGGGCTCATGTTTTAAAATATCTTCCGCCGCAACCCGCTCTTCAAGGAATTCCAGCAGCGCATGATGTTCTCTCAAAACCGTTTCCTTCCCTCTCAATCCAAAACCAGCTTGGCTGCACCGAAGATCCCTGCGTCATTTCCCAAAGTGGCAAGGACGAATTTTGCATCCCTGCTGCCATGGAATACGACCGGCTTGTAGTTTTTCTCGATATAGGAAAGCAGCACGTCTCCGGCCTTGGAAACGCCGCCTCCGATGACAAAGGCCTGGGGATTGACCACGCCTGCGATGGCTGCAAGTCCCTCACCCAGATACTTGCCGAACTGCTCTGCCACGCGGATCGCCACCTGATCGCCGGCCTTGACCGCATCCCAGACATCCTTAGCGGAGCACTCACCGGCCTTCAAAACCGTGGGATCCGAATTTTTAGCCAGCTCTCTGTTTGCCAGTCTGACCACGCCCGTTGCGGATGCATACTGCTCCAGGCATCCGTGATTGCCGCAGCCGCAGGCCTCAGGCTCTCCGTCCTGTACATGGATATGTCCGATCTCGCCGCCGGCACCGGAGCTGCCGGTCAGGATCTGTCCGTCATTGATGATACCGCCGCCTACGCCGGTTCCCAGGGTTACCATCACAAGGGAGTCAAAGCCCTTGCCGCCGCCCTGCCACATCTCGCCGAGTGCCGCTACATTGGCATCGTTACCGGCCTTTACCTTCATCCCGGTCATCCCGGATAAGGTCTCGTTGACATTGAATACATCCCAGCCCAGGTTGACACATCTGTGCACGATACCCTTGCTGTCAACAGGACCGGGAACGCCGATGCCGATCCCGGCAACCGCCTCTTTTGCGATGCTCTTTTCTACGCATTTATCCGCCACTGCCTTTGCGATATCCGGCAGTACATTTTCCCCGCCGTTCTCCGTTCTTGTGGGGATCTCCCACTTATCCAGCACCTGTCCGTTTGTATCAAACAGACCCATCTTAATGGTGGTGCCTCCTACATCTACTCCAAATACAAATTCTGCCATGCTTTCCTTCCTCCTGTTTTATTCGTCGTCATCATCACGACCCTTTGCAAGTCCCTCCTGGACTCTCTTATACAGCTCCTGTGCGGCATTGTAGCCCATCTTCTTCTGACGGTGATTAACGGCTGCGGATTCACAGATCAGCGCCAGGTTTCGTCCGGGACGGATGGGGATGGTATGGGATGCAACCTTGTTGCCCAGATAGTCCACATACTCTTCCTCCAGACCCAGTCTGTCATATTCCTTATCCTTGCTCCAGTCCTCAATGCGGATGACCAGATCGATGCTGCTGGTATCCTTAACGGCCTGCACACCGAACAGGGTCTTGACATCCACGATACCGATACCGCGCAGCTCGATAAAGTGCTTGGTCACGCTCGGTGCCGATCCGATCAGTGTATCATCGCTAACCTTGCGGATCTCCACCACATCATCGGTCACCAGACGGTGTCCTCTTTTGATCAGCTCCAGCGCCGCCTCGGACTTACCGATACCGCTCTCACCCGTGATCAGAACGCCTTCACCGAATACATCCACCAAAACGCCATGCACGGAAATGCAGGGTGCCAGCTTGACATTGAGCCAGCGGATGATCTCCGCCGTAAAGGTGGAGGTGGCCTTCTTGGTGACCATGAGCGGGATCTTATGCTCTACGGCCTTTTCCCGAAACAGCGGATCCGGCTGCAGCTCACGGCAGAAGATGATCACCGGGATGGGATTGGACAAAAGACGCTCAAAGATCTCTTCCTTTCTTTCCTCCGGGAGTCCGTTCATATAGGTGTACTCCACGAAACCGATGATCTGTACACGGGTCGCCTCATAGTGCTCAAAATATCCCGCCAGCTGCAGGGCCGGACGGTTGATATCGGGCTGGGTAACCTTGATGCCCTTGATGTCGATCTCGGGCGTTGCGTTTTCCAGTTTGAATTTCTCAATGATACGTGTCAGACTGATACTTGCCATGGCTGTTCTCCTTTTGCGTATTTATGTTTGTAATGATACCATATTTGAAACCTGCCCGCAAATGCCTTACCTTCTGCGGTCGATCCCCTTTTCCTTATAGTAGCGGTCCTTCTCTTTGTACATCTCGGCATCCGCCAGCTGCTCCAGTCTCTCCACACTCTCTCCCGGATGATCTGCCGCCGCTGCATAGCCGACGGACATCGTCAGCTGCTCGATGTTCTCACCCCTCCAGGCAGCCGCCTTTTGCAGGATCGATTCCCGAACGGCTTCCGGAACCTCGGTGTGCAGGATCATCATAAACTCATCCCCGCCGGTACGATAGACCTTTCCGAACTTTTCGGTGGCCTCCCTAAGGCACTTTGCCGCACCTAAGATCAGCTCATCCCCGGCGGCATGTCCCATGGTATCGTTTACGGTCTTGAGGCCGTTGACATCCACGCAGAAGATCACCAGCTTTTTGGAAAGGATCCTGCCGCGATAGGTGTCCAGATCCTCGTCATAGCTTCGGCGGTTATACAGCCTTGTCATCTCATCGGTTTCCGAGATCCTGATCAGCTGCTGTTCCCTTCTCTTTTCCTCTTCCACATTCTGAATGGTATAGATCACCCGGTTGGGGATCCCGTCAATGGTGGCATCCACCGTAATGAACTGGGCCCGGAACCATCCGCTGACCACATCCACAAAATCGGCACTGATGCTCTTTTTCTTGGCAAGCCTTCTTCTGACGGTCTTGATATCCGTAAAGCGCATGAACTCGTCGTACTGCTCCGGTTCCACCCGGCCCTTGAGCTTTTGGTCCATAATGGTATGCCGCTGGGCATCCAGATCGATCTGGTATTTCGTACTGTTGGAATCCCGAAGAGACATCTCGGTACTGTTCTGATAATCCACAAGATTGACGTGGTCATAGATCTGCGACATGGAATCCAGAAGCTCGATCTTTTCCTCCATGTTCTTTTCATGGGCACGGATCAGCGCATTCTGGGTAAAGATCTCCTTGAAATAGGCACGGATCAGACGGAGCATGGTAAAGGTGGCTGCAAACAGGATGATGGTCTCAATGGTATAGCCTGCTGCCACGCTGGCAAAATAGGCACCCGCATGTTCAAAGTCATTGCGCACGGATGCATCATAGGCAGCCGTCATCAGCAGCGATATGAACATCACCACATAGTTGACGATCAATGCATAAAAGTAAATCCCCGTATCGCAGAATAATAAACTCAGCACAGGCACGATACACCAGCCCAGGCTGATATTGACATGGGTATAGGACATATAAACCTGCAGAATATCCAATGCGATCAGCGCAAACAAAGCGGTACGCCGCTCCTTGGAATACAGCTTGTAAAAGATAAAATGCAGCAGTGCAAGGCCCAGGCAGAGCCCTGTGATGATGGCGCAGGATCTGTAGGTGACATCCTGAAAAAAGCCTGCCTTTACTCCCACCGCAAGCGCCGGCCCCATGATGGCAAACAGCCACAACGCCGTATTCAGGGACTTATTGACCCTGCTGCGATTCTCTGTCAGAAAGTCCTCAAATTCCCGGACGCTCTGTTCCTTCTTCATGCGTGTTCTCCTCCCTCGTCTGTTTCCCCCTTATGAAAATAAGCATAGATCTCCTCGGCACAGGCCGGCGTGATCTCAGGAATGGCCGCAAGCTCCTCAATGCCTGCAAGACGGATCTGCTCCAGGGAATCAAACCGGCGCATCAGCGCCTTTCTCCTGGCAGGTCCCACGGATCTGATCTCATCGAGAATGGATTTTACAGACGCCTTCCCTCTAAGGGATCTGTGATACTCGATGGCAAACCGGTGTGCCTCATCCTGGATCCGCGTGATCAGTAAAAACCCTTCGGAATGGGTATCGATGGGCACCTCTTTGTTATTATAATACAACCCTCTTGTTCTGTGGTGATCATCCTTTACCATCCCGCAGACCGGAATGGAAAGACCCAGCTCAGAAAGCACCTGAAGACAGATATTGACCTGCCCTCTTCCGCCGTCCATGAGCAAAAGATCCGGAAATCTGGTAAAGCTTCCGTAAGCGATGTCTAACTTTTTTTCCTCCCGCTCTGCGCGCTCCTCAAGGCCGTGCACAAATCGTCTGGTCAGAACCTCCTTCATGGAGGCATAATCGTTGGGGCCCTCCACGGTCTTGATCCGGAATTTCCGGTAGTCGCTCCTTCTTGGTTTGCCATCTACAAACACCACCATGGAGCCCACGGATTCGAAGCCGCTGGTATTGGAAATATCAAAGGCCTCCATCCTGCTGATACCCGAAAGGCCGATCAGATCACCGATCTGGGCCACGGCACCCAGGGTGCGCTCCTGCTCCCTCTTGATACGCTCCTTATCCTGGGAAAGCACCAGGGCCGCATTCTTTTTGGCAAGCTCCACCAGCTTTTCCTTCTGTCCGATCTTGGGAACCTCAAAATAGACGCGGCTGTCCTTTCTCTGGGAAAGCCACTGCTCCAGGAGCGGAATGTCCTCGATCTCTTCGGAAAGCAGGATCGTCCTGGGCAGGTAGGGCGTGCCGGAATAGTACTGCTTCACAAAGCTGCCCAGCGCCTCCGAGGGACTCTCGTTATCCGTATTTTTCATGTAGTAATGCTCCCGGCCGATGAGCTTTCCGTCCCTGACAAAGAAGACCTGCACCACCATTGCCGCATCATCCGCGGCCAGTGCGATCACATCCTTGTCCTCACCGCCGGAGTCCGTGATCTTCTGCTTTTGGGCCACCGCCTTGACAGAGGTTAACAGATCCCGCCAGCGGATGGCCTCCTCAAACTCCATATTCTCCGAAGCCGCCTGCATCCTGGTCTCCAGATCCTTCAAAACGGGCGCATAGTTTCCACCCAGAAAATCCAGGGCCTTTTTCACGTTCCCTGCATACTCCTCCTTGCTGATCAGTCCGATGCAGGGCGCCATGCACTGGTGCATATGATAGTTCAGACAGGCACGCTCTCCCGTAGGCAGGGCAAAGCCGCCTTCCTTGCCGCTCTCACAGACCAGTTTTTTGGAACAGGTCCGGATCTTGTACAGCTTTGTCAAAAGCTCAATGGTATCCTTTACCACCGTCGCTCCGGTAAAGGGCCCGAAGTATTTCGATCTGTCCTTTTTCATGGTGCGGGAAAACAGGACTCTCGGAAAGTCCTCCGCCAAAGTCACCTTGATGTAAGGGTAGGTTTTATCGTCCTTCAGCAGGGTATTGTATTTCGGCCGATGCTCCTTGATGAGATTGTTCTCAAGGACCAGGGCCTCCAATTCGGAATCCGTCAGGATGTATTCAAAGTGATCGATGAGGGACACCATCTTTTGGATCTTCGGTGTCTTTTTGGTGCTTTCACGGAAGTAGGAATGCACGCGCCGATTCAGACTGATGGCCTTTCCCACATAGAGAATGGCATCAGAGGCATCGTGCATAATGTAAACTCCCGGAAGATCCGGGAGTTTTTTTAACTCTTCCTGAATGTCAAACATCTGTCAGATATCCTCATCATCATCCGGCATCCTGTCAGTTAAATGATCGAGCAGGGAAGCACCCTCTGAAAGTGCCTGCTCGGCTTTTTCAAGCTCCGCATCGGGGCTCTTGGCCTCCTCACCGGTTGTTTGCGCATCCGCACCGGTGCTGTCTGTATCCTTTGACACGGTCATCTCCTGTTCGGTCGTCTCCTGTCCGGCAGGTTCCGGATCGGTATTCTCCTGATCCGGCAAAGCAGGCGAAGGCGCCTCTTCGGGGAGCGGCTTTTGAAAATCCTCCTGCCCGATGACTGCCTCGAAGCGAACCCTGCCGTTGTCCGTTACCCGGACCTGGGTGGTCTCCTTCGGCGTCTCATCGCTTTTTTCCTTCTCCGGAAGATAGCCTGCCTCGGCAGCGGTCTTGGGAAGCTTTTGCTCCTTATTTGCCTTATCTGACTTGGACTGCTTACCTTCCTTTGGCTCCTCGATGCCCTTTTCCTTCCGGTAGATCTTCATGAATTCCTTACCGGTGATGGTCTCCTGTTTGATCAGCTTCGCAGCGATCTTATCCATGATCCTGCGATTGTCCTTGAGCATCTTTTTGGCTTCCTTGTAGCAGTCCTTTAAGATCTGCTTGACCTCCATATCGATCTCTGCTGCCGTCACATCCGCGCAGTTTAAGGCCATATGCTGATCCAGATAGCGGCTCTCCATGGACTCGAGGGCCATGAGGCCGAACTTTTTACTCATACCGTAGGTGGTGACCATGGATCTTGCGATCTTCGTCGCCCGCTCGATATCATTGGAAGCACCTGTGGTGACCGTATCAAAGACGATCTCCTCGGCAGCTCTTCCGCCCAGAAGGCCTACGATCATATCATGCAGCTCTGCCTGGGAGTTTAAATATTTTTCCTCCTCCGGTACCTGCATCACATAGCCAAGGGCACCCATGGTACGGGGCACGATGGTGATCTTCTGCACCGGCTCGGAATTTTTCTGCAAGGCTGCGATCAGGGCATGACCCACCTCGTGGTAGGAAACGATCCTGCGCTCCTCCTTGCTCATGATGCGGTCCTTTTTCTCTTTTCCCACAAGGACCACTTCCACAGCGTCAAACAGATCCTTCTGGCATACCGCCTTGCGTCCCGCCTTGACGGCGTTGATGGCTGCCTCATTGATCATATTGGCAAGATCGGAGCCCACCGCACCGCTGGTCGCAAGTGCGATCTCCTCCAGATCCACGCTCTCATCCATGTGCACATCCTTGGCGTGCACCTTCAGAATATCCACACGACCCTTCAGATCCGGCTTATCCACGATGATCCGTCTGTCAAAGCGCCCCGGACGAAGCAGGGCCTTATCCAGGATCTCGGGTCTGTTGGTTGCACCTAAGATCAAAATACCCTTGGAGGTGTCAAAACCGTCCATCTCGGACAGCAGCTGGTTCAGGGTCTGCTCGCGCTCTTCATTGCCGCCGCCGTACTTGGAATCACGGCTCCGGCCGATGGCATCGATCTCATCGATAAAGATAATGCAGGGCGCATTCTTATTGGCCTCCCGGAACAGATCCCGGACACGGGAAGCACCCACGCCTACATAAAGTTCAATAAAATCGGAGCCTGCCAGGGAGAAAAAGGGCACATGTGCCTCTCCTGCAACCGCCTTGGCAAGCAGGGTTTTTCCGGTTCCCGGAGGGCCCACCAAAAGAGCACCCTTGGGAAGCTTGGCACCGATCCCCGTATATTTGGCGGGATTGTGCAGAAAATCCACTACCTCCTGCAAGGACTCCTTGGCCTCATCCTCTCCGGCCACATCCTTGAAGGTGACTCCCGTTTCCTTTTGTACATACACCTTGGCCGTGGATTTGCCCACACCCATAAATCCGCCACCGCCGCTCATCTTGCGCATGGCAAAGGACAGGATCAGCCAGACCAGTACAATGGGCAGAACATAGGTCAGCAAAATGGACAAAAGCCATCCCGAATTGTCCGGGATCTTCTGCTTGTAGCTGACACCGTATTGGTTCAAAAAGGCGGGAAGGTTATCATCCGCCACAACGCCGGTGTAATAGGTCACATCCTGCTGGCGCTGGTTCATGCCATACAGATACTGCAGGGCACTGCCCGTCGGCGTCTCCTTTTCCTTCTCCGTCTTGGGAATGATGTCGATCTCCGTGTCGGTAATGACAACACGCTCTACTTTCCCCTCTTTTACCATCTTCAGAAATTCGTCGTAGGTGATCTCACGACTGGCATCCCCTCCGAGGGACCGCATCAAAAAGCTCATCACCACCAAAGTTACGAGTGCAGCCACCAACAGAAGCAGAAAGCTCTGGCGGCCGGGAGCTCCGTTGCCTCCCTGCCCGCCGGATGGGTTATTCCGATCGCCGTTATTGCCCGGACCCCTGTTCCCGCCGGAATCGGAGCCCTGATAATTCTCGTTATTCATATAGTTCCTCCATCTGCGTATAATCCGCAGACTCTATTGTAGCTCTTAAAATTTGCAAAAGCAACCGGATATCTGTGAATTTCCTATGGCCTGTTCATCTCATCAACGATCTCCTGCAGTCTGTCAGGGGTCATGGTACCGTTTCCGAAGCTGAGCACATTGCGAAGCGGCGCAAACTCCTCCATGGCCGTTGCCATCTCATCGGCGCCCGCACCCATGCCTTCTCCTTCCGTAATGGTCAGCTCCTCCATGGTGCTGGCCTTGCGGATGGGCTCTACAAGCTTTGCGGCTCTGGGATCCTTTAAGACATCCCCCATGGTAGAATCCAGATCATACACCACCGGAAGCTTCTTGGTTCCTTCCACATAGACCGTCTTTTGCAGACGGATGTCGCTGCTCGATGCACCTACCAGGATCTCAAACTCACCGCTTTCCACAAACCAGTCGGAGATTGCAGTCTCGTAGTAGGAAAAGGCTCTTTGATCCAGGGTAAAGGAAACCTCCTTGCTCTCACCCTGATCCAAAAAGATCTTGGCAAAGCCCTTGAGCTCCTTGACAGGACGCACCACGCGGCTTTCCTTATCCGAAACGTAAAGCTGTACCACCTCGCTGCCTGCCATACTGCCGGAATTGGTCACCTTCAGGGTGACGGTCAGCGGCTCATCCTCCCGGATCCTGTCCTTATCGATCTTCAGATCGGAGTAGGTAAACTGCGTATAGGAAAGGCCGTGTCCGAAGGGGAACAGAACGTCCATCTCTTTTTTCTCATAGTAGCGATAGCCCACAAAGATACCCTCTTTGTACTCCACCTCATTGCCGACGCCGGGGAAGTTCAGGTAGGAAGGATTGTCCGACAGCTTCTTCGGGAAGGTCTCCGGAAGCTTTGCACAGGGATTGAACATACCGCTTAAGATCTCCATCTGCGCCGTTCCTACATTTTCACCTCCCAGGTAGCTTTCCACGATCCCTTTGACCTTACCTACCCAGGGCATTTCCACCGGAGATCCGTTGTGCAGTACCACGATGACATTGGGCTGCACCTTTGCCACCTCTTCGATCAGACGATTCTGGCAATCCGGCATCCGCATATGCTTTCTGTCAAAGCCCTCGGATTCGAAGGCGTCCGGAAGTCCCGCAAAGATCACGGCAACCTTTGCCTTCTTAGCCGCCTCTACCGCCTCCTGCATCAGCGTCTCATCGATGACATCCCGATCATCCTCATAGCCCTTGGCATAGATGATCTTATCTTCAAAGCCCAGCGCCTTAGCTGCGGCAAAAGCACCCGTCTTCTGATAGCAGGTGATGTGGCTTGAGCCGCCGCCCTGGAATCTGGGGTCTTTGGAAAACTTTCCGATGAAGGCGACAGACTCCTTTTCGGCGCGCTTGAAGTCGATGGGAAGAACGCCCTCGTTTTTGAGCAGCACGATGCATTCCCTGGCGATCCTGCCGGAGAGCTGATGATCCTTTTCCCTGTCAAAAACAGCCGAGGGATCTCTGTGCTCCTGATACCGATATACGATATTCAGAATGTTTTCCACTGCCTTATCCACAAGTGCTTCGTCCAGGCTTCCATCCTTCACCGCACGTACAATGAGCTCATCCCGCAGGCCGTGGGAGGCAGGCATTTCCAGATCCATTCCGCCGCGGATACCCTGCACACGGTCGCAGACTGCACCCCAGTCGCTTACCACATACCCGTCAAACCCCCATTCGTCTCGGAGGATATCCGTCAAAAACTTTTTGCTCTCGGATACGTGCTCGCCGTTTACCTTGTTGTAGGAGGCCATCACCGTCCAGGGCTTCGCGCCTTTTACGGCTTCCTCAAAGGCCGGCAGATAGATCTCTCTGAGGGTACGCTCATCGATCTTTGCATCCACGGAAAGCCTTCTGGTTTCCTGGTTATTGCCCATATAGTGCTTCACGGAGGTGCCTATATGCTTGCTCTGTACCCCATTGATATAGGCCGCTGCCATCTTTCCCGCAAGATAGGGATCCTCGGAATAATACTCAAAATTTCGGCCGCAAAGAGGAGACCGCTTGATGTTGATGGCCGGTCCCAGGATCACGGATACATCCTCTGCCTGACAGCATTCTCCAAGCGTTTCTCCCAGCTTGCCGATCATCGCCGTATCAAAGCTGGCCGCAGTAGCGCAGCCCGCCGGGAAGCAGACCGCGGTGATGCTGTCGTTGACACCCAGATGGTCCCCCTCCTGATCCTGCTTACGGAGACCGTGCGGTCCGTCGGATACCATACTGGCGGGAATGCCCAGTCTCTCCAGACTCTCCGTATGCCAGAAATCGGCACCGGAGCAAAGGTTTGCCTTCTCCTCCAGTGTCATCTTTGCGATCAATTCTCTGATCTTTTCTCTTTCCATTGTAAACCTCCTTGTTTTATAGTTTGCTATACTAAGAATGCTTAATCCCTGCTTCCTTTATGACATGTGTACATCCATCTGCGGGAACGGAATATGGATCCCGTTTTTGTCAAAGGCCAGTTTTACCTCCTCCAAAAGTGCTTCTCTTGCGGGAATGAAATCCGCGCTCTTGACATGACAGTACATACCCAGCACCACGGCTGAGTCAGCCAGCTCCTTCACATAGACGCTGTAGGGTTCAAAATCCACCACCAGATTATGGTCCAGCATGGCCTTTTGGGCCACCTCTTTTGCCTTTTTGATATCCGATGTATAGGAAATCCCAACCTCCATATCCACGCGTCTGTATTCCAGCGTTGAATAATTGATCAACGAGGTGTTGGCCAGCGCACCGTTGGGCAGTACCACCACCTTTTTGTCCACGGTGATGAGCTTGGTATAAAACAGCTCGATCTTGGTAACGGTTCCCTCATTCTTATGACTGTCCTCCCGGATGAAATCCCCCACCTTAAAGGGCTTCATCAAAAGGATCAAAACACCGCCGGCGATATTGGCCAAAGACCCCTGCAGCGCCAGACCGATGGCCACACCCATAGAGCCCAGAACCGCTACGATACTGGCAGCATCCACGCCGAAATTGGTAGCGATCATAAAGATGAGCAGGATCATCATCACGGTCTTGGCAAAGGAGTCCAGAAACTGCGCCACGCCGATATCGGCCTTGCTCTTTTCCAGAGACTTTTTCAGGATCTTGCGAAGGATCTTAATGACCCAGATCCCGATGATGAGGGTCAAAATGGCAAGCACGATCCGGATCCCCAGTCCCAGTGCCTTTTCCGGAAGCTGCTCCCAGTACCTTTGAAAAAGACTGATCTTTTGGGAAACATCTTCGGGTACGGCCTCCTTTGCGACCTGAACGGCATTCTGGGCCGCCTCCTCCAATGCCTGGGTATCGATTGTGATATCACTTGTCAACAGCATGTTCTTTTATCCTTTCATCCGGGATCGCGTAAAGCAGCCTCCCGATTTTGCTTTTTTGTCAGTATTGATAATCCTCCGCCGCCATCTGGATCTGGCTCTTGGAATACAGATAGACCTTATCGGCTTCCATCAGCACCAGCTCTCCGTCCGGCAGGATGGTCTTTCCCTGTCTTTTGATCATGACGATAAAGGTCTGTCTGGAAAGTCCAAGTTCCCTTAACTTCCGGCCCTTCCAGGGATGCTCCGATGCGATCACAACCTCCTTCATGTTCAGAAGCTGTCCGGTTTTTTGGGAGGCATAGGCACCGACCACCAAAACATCCTGATTCTGCAGCTTTAATTCTCCTCCCGGGATCAGATGCTTGTCGCCGCGGATCACCAGCGCGATCATCAGATCATGCGGAAGATTGGTCTGCGCGATGGTCTTTCCCACCCAGGGATCCCGCTTTTCCAGCTGGATCTTGACAAACCGGATATCCTCGTCATTTGCCATCTCACCGGCTTTTTTCAAAATGGAATATTGCTCCACGAAGCCGGCGGAAATGATACCTGTAGGAATGGCGACCATGCCGACGCCCAAAAAGGAGATCAATATCCCCAGAAATTTTCCCATGGTGGTGACGGGATAGATGTCACCGTATCCCACCGTCAAAAGGGTGGAGGTGGCCCACCAGATACCGGAAAAGGCATTCTGAAAGACCTCCGGCTGTGCCTGGTGTTCTACGGAATACATACAAAGGGAGGATGCCATCATCAGGATCACAATGATAAACACAGAGGACAGAAGCTGCTGTTTTTTACTGACAATGACCTCCGTGATGACATTGAGGGAATCATAGTAGGCGTTGATCCGAAACAGACGAAGGATCCTTGCCACGCGGAACATCCGAAAGACCGCTGCTCCCTTCGGGAAAAAGAAGGGAAGGTAGTAGGGCAAAAAGGATAGCAGATCCACGATCCCCGTAAAGGAAAAGGTGTAGCGCAGCATCGCTCCCGCCTCCGTCAGCTTCGGGTACAAAAACCGGGCCGTTACCAGACGAAGGATAAAATCCAGCGCAAAGACAAAGGTGGTCACCGCCTCGATCAGGGAAAAAAGCTCTCCGTATCTGGCAGACAGGTTGTCGTAGGTGGACAAAAACATCACGATCAGATTGCAAAGAAGTGCCACAATGGTCACTCCATCATAAATCTGGTTTGCCTTCTGTCCCACCACCTTCACGGACACCATACGGTAGATCCAAAGCCGGAGGCGCCTTAGCATATTCTGTTTTGTCTGTGTAGTCTCTTTTTTCATAAGCTTCTTCAGTCAGGCAGCGTGTCTGCCTTCGATGGAACTGCGTTGTCTGTTTTCTCTGCCGAAAGGACGATCAGGGTATCTGCCTGAACACGAAACCGGATGTTGCATCCTGCAAAACTTACCCCATAGATCCGGTCCGGATCGGACTGGTATGCAGGGCGTGGATCCTCGGCCAGGATCTCCAAAAGGGCTTTTCGCTTACCCGGCTCTATCTGCTGCAGAATGCCATCATCTATCTCCACCTGCAAAAGGCGGCGGGCCGTATAAGCCTCCTGGGCAAAGCCGCCCTTTGCCTCGGGATGGGCGTCCGCGTAGGGAAGATAGGGCTTGATGTCCAGGATCGCCGTTTTGTCCCGAAGGTCCGCTCCGGCTATATGAAGCACGGGACCGTCCTTTGTCATCTCGACAGCCTCCAGCCTGACGCAGGATAAGCCGATGGGGTTCGGCCGGAAAGGGGAGCGGGTGGCAAAAACGCCCATGTGCGTATTTCCGCCCAGCCTCGGCGGGCGCACCGTGGGATGCCAGGTATCATTGCCGTTCTCAAACAGCCACAGCAGCCAGATGTGGGAGTATCCTTCCAGGCCTCTGACTGCCTCGTGAAAGCCGAAGCCCTCCTCAAAGGTGATCGTAGCCTTCAATGAATCCGCAAGGCCGCTCTGTCTGGGGATGCCGAATTTGTCCGGAAAGTCCGTGTGGATCGTGGCGATCCTGCTCAGCCGAATCTCGTTCATATCGCTCCTTATCTATCTGCAGCTGCAGGCTATCTATTCGGGGTTTGATGATCAGCCCATGGCGACCGAACAGCCATCGGACCTGCACCCTCCGGATTAGCTCAGACAGTTCGGGCGGACGCTTCGCGCCGTCCGTAACCCGCCGCCGGAGGGTCACGCCCCTCGGCCGTCCCATCGCCATGCGCTGATTATGCGCCGGTCCGTCAAATGATCACTGTGAATGTAATTACCCCGTCCTTGTATCCTGCGAAGATCCGCCCCTTGAACTGCTTCACCATCTCGGCAGCCATGGAAAGTCCGATCCCGTAGCCCTTCTTCTCGCTGTTGTGGGACTGGTCCTCCCGGTAGAAGCGGTCAAAAAAGCGCTCGTAATCCACGCCGGCACCTTTTTCATAGCTGTTGGATACTGTCAGATGGGACTGCTTTCCCTTCTTGGTCAGATGCAGCTCCACCTTGCCGTTGTCATCGCAGTATTTGGCTGCATTGTCCAGCAAGATGGAGACCAGCTCATGATAGCTTCGCTCCTCTGCCAGGATCTCGATGCCATCCTCCACCTCATAGACATAGTCCTTGGACTGCTGCTTTAAGACCGGTGCAAAGGAGGCTGCCACATCCTTTGCGATGGCCGAGGCGGGCACATTGGTCAGCTTGCTCTCTCCGCCCTCCTGCAGTCTTGCCAGAGCAATGAGGCGGTTGATCAGTCCCGTCAGGCGCTCGATCTGGTTGCGGATGCTTGCCGTCCACTCCGACTCTCCGGCTGTCATTTCCAGCACCTCGGTGTTGGCGGAAATGATCGCAAGGGGTGTCTTTAGCTCATGGCTGGCGTTGGTGATAAAGAGCTTTTGGCTTTCCATATTGTCGATGATGGGGCGAAGCACTCTTCTTGAAAGTGCCGATACCATCAAAAAAAAGATCCCGATCATCACCAGACCGCAATAGGCGGAAAACCGCACCAGTGTAACGGTACTGTAGTAAAGCTTGCTGGTGTCGAGTACCACCACCAGCTTGCCCGTGGCTCCTCTGTCCTCGATCAGATAGTCGTAGCTTCTGTTGTTCCAAAGGTCCTTCCCGCGGTGCTGTCCCTTGCGGATCGCATCGAGGGCATACTGTCCGGCCTCATGGTATTCCAGGGCCGCGATATGCTCAATGTTGACATCCACCACCTGATCATCCATGACCCAGACGGAAAAGTATCTGGTCTCAAACTGGGTCTCGGGAGTCAGCAGGCTGTCCAGATCTCCATGCTGTATATTCTGACTGCCAACGGAGGGAATGTATCCGTCATTGGATGCGATGTACTCCAAAAGCAGGCCTGTTTCCCGGTTGTTTCGAACAGAGCTGATGATATTGATCAGCCCCAGCACCATCAAAAGCATGACAAACACGGACGCGGTGGCGATCCCGATGAATTTGTACTGCAGCTTTTTGATCATACCGCTTCCTCACTTATCTTCAGGCAAAAGCTCTCTCCCTCCGATCCCGTGATCTCCAGATCCGCATAGACAGACCGCAGCTTTGTGCGAAGGAAGGAGATGTACATCCAGACGATCCCGATCTCCTGGTCCGGTTCATTTGCCCAGATATGGGAAAAGAGCTCCTCTGTGGTAAACTCCTTTCCGGGATTTCTCATGAAAAACTCCATGAGCTTTAGCTCCTTGCCTGCCAGCCGGACTGCATTTTCCGCCGACAGCTCTCCCTCTTCGATCTTCAGTGTCACGCGTCCGAGGGTAATGCTCTTTGGCATGTATTCTCCTTTTCTTCTGGTCATGGAGCGTACCCTTGCCAAAAGCTCCTTTAAGGCAAAGGGCTTGGTCAGGTAATCATCCGCTCCGGCATCCAGTCCCTCCACCCGGTCCGACACCTCCGTTTTGGCAGTGAGGAAGATGGCCGGAACAGGGTTCCCGGTTTCCCGGATCCTGCGCATGGCGGAAACGCCGTCCATCACCGGCATCATGATATCCATGACCACTGCGTCATACGCGTCCCCGGCGGCCTTTTCCACCGCTGCGGCGCCGTCCTCCACGGCCACCACGTGGTTCCCCTGAAGCTCCAGATAAGCGGTAACGACCTCCCGGAGGTCCTGTTCATCCTCCGCCAACAGAATTTTCACGTCTTTT
>JAILHW010000047.1 GCA_024695605.1 Lachnospiraceae bacterium
AATTTTCATGAATAAAAACTCTCCCTTTTCAGGCGTTTTCTGTTATACTGTCTGTATCAGTTTAGAAGGAGAACATACTATGTTAATCATACAACCGATCGGAGGTTTGTGCAATAGAATGCGGGCAATCAATTCCGCCCTAATCCTTGCAAAAAAGCGGGGTGAAAAGCTCCATGTACTCTGGAATGTCAACGCCGAGCTGGGCTGTCCCTTCGAGGAGCTTTTCGCTCCCACAAAGTCCTTTTCGCTTCGTGATTTTTCCAATAAGCTGGACCCGGGAAAGGTGTTTTTTCAGGCCACCTGTCAGCGGATCGGCAACGATGAGATCCGAAGTAACAGAGACGAGAACGGCCTTCTGGAGCTGTACTGGAAAACCCTTGGCAAACGCCTTTACATCGCAACGGAGGAGCATTTCTTCCCCAACCACGACTACAGCGCTTTTCAGCCCAACGAAGAGATCCGAAACAGGATGGAAGCCATCAAAAAGAACTACGGCCCCCGCTGCGTGGGCGTGCATATCCGCCGTACCGACAACAAGCCTTCCATCAACGGCAGTTCAACGGATGCCTTCATAAAATCCATAGAAGCCGAGCTGTCGGCCCATCCCGAGACCATGTTCTATCTGGCAACGGATGATCTGTCCGAGGAGGCAAGGCTCCGGGAGCTCTTCCCCGGCAAGATCCTCTCCAACGAAGGACGGGATCTATCCCGCGAGACCGTATCCGGCATCAAGGATGCGCTCCTGGATCTTCTGTGCTTATCGGAAACCGAGAAGATCATCGGAAGCTTCTTTTCTTCCTTTACGGATATCGCTGCCGACTGGCATGGGATCCCCAAAACAATCGCAGGACAGGATGCATAGCATAGCTTGATACACATAAAATGAAAAAAAGACCGCTGCTTTTGCAACGGTCTTTCTGTATTCCGTATAGGTTTGCACCTCTCAGTGCTGGCTCGAATACTCGGTGCCACCGATGTTTACGCTTCTGTCGTCCTGTACGACTGCGATGTAGGTCTTACCGGGGTTCATCTCAATCTGGGTCAGATCATCATAGTAGAATCTCGTCGGGCTGTAATCGCCGTTTTTACCCCACTTCACATGGACAGCCTTTCCCTTGGTGATGTAATAGCCGTCGTGCTGATCGTCATGTGCCTGGAATGCCAGATATCCCTTGGCATCACGGACCTCATAATGTGCGAACTGGATCAGAATGTTCTCAAAGGTCAGCTGCTCACCCGTGGTACCGTCGATCTGGGACTTTTCATACAGGTTTTTCTTGTAAAGACCGCTCTCCGGATCATAGGTCAGAGAGGACTTGGTATAAGGGAATGCCTTTGCCAGACTGACTTCATTGGCATCAAAGCTGCCTGCTGCCTGGGAAAGATCATTGCCGCCGCTGTAGTTGTATAAAAAGTGCTGTGCATTGAATACATCCCAGTCATGGTTTAAGTCATAGCCCAGGTTCTTGCACTGCTCCACAAGCTTCTCACCGCTGGTGTAGGCATTGTGGGGAACCACCTTATCACTGGTACGATAAAATGCATTGCTTCCCGGTGCGCTGTTGGTAGAGTTTACGGCACATCCGGTAATGTTATGCACATCGTCTCTGTTGGTCACGGTTGCCAGATAGTAGGGACCGCCGAAATGCACCAGAATGGGATCCCATTCCATTGCCCAGTAAACGTAGTAGTCACGGCAGCTTCTGACATTTCCGAGGGTTTCGATCTTGTGCCAGTTCTCGATGATCGCCATCTGACGGGACATGTCCCCCTCTTCCATACACTCGTACAATACACCGGCCCTGCCAAGTCCGTACTGGGGCTGAGCTGCTTTATCCGTCGGCAGCATGATGGCAATGGGTCTTTGCTTATAAATCTTCTTATCTTCAATCTCTCCTGTCAGAGGGGAATACTCTTTTCCATCCGGAAGGGGCTGTCCCTCCTCCACCACATCGGTAACGATCTCCTCTAAGGGCTCCTCAGCCACCTGCGGCTGTGTATCCTCAATGACCGGTTCCGGTGCGGGCTCTTCTTCCTTCTTACCGCATCCTACGATCATCGACATAGAAAGGGTTGCGATCAAAAACGCTCCCAAAGCTTTTCTCATGAATGACTCCTCCTTTAAAACTTCTCACAACGGCAACATTATAACACCGATTCGATCTTCTGTCATTGATATTTTACAAAATTATGACTTTGTTAAGAAAATATTACGATTAATATTCGATTTCAAATGCCAGATATCCGTCAGTGGCTGCGATCAACGGCTGATCATCATACAGCGGCTGCTGCTTGCGATAGGTCTCCCGCTCCACAAACACCACGCC
>JAILHW010000054.1 GCA_024695605.1 Lachnospiraceae bacterium
GCACCCGGCGCTGCTGGCGTTTTATACCTCGCATCATCCGGTCAGTATGAGAGAACAGCAATGCATGGCCTATAGCACGGACGGCGTGCATTTTGAAAAATACAGGGATAACCCGGTCATACCCGGCGCGGACCATACGCCTGCAAGGGATCCGTTTGTTTTCAAAAATGCGATATCGGGCGGCTTTTCCATGTGCTTTACCACGGAAAAGAGCATCCGGTTTTATCACACAAAGGACTTACTGACCTGGAAGGAACCCGGCGAGTATGTGCTGCCGGATTTCGCCTTTCATGGGATGATCGAATGTCCGTCTGTTTTTTTCAGCGAGGGAAAATGTGTCCTGCTGATGAGTATGGATATCCCCGAATCTGAATATGGGAAGTTTCCGAATGGGGCTGCGCCTCATAGCAGGCTGATGCAGTATCTTGTCGGAGATTTTGACGGAATCGTATTTACCAATGCACAGGAGAACGACAAGCCCCTGCTGGTGGATGCAGGCTTGGAATTCTATGCAGGTACGCTGTTTCATAATACACCGGAGCCAATCCTTATGGCTTGGCTTGGAAACTCGGAAAAGATCATGAAGATCCCGACTGAAAAGGAAGGCTTCAGGGGCGTCCTTTGCTACCCGAGAAAGCTCTCTCTGGTAAGCACCTCTGACGGATACAGACTAAGACAGGAGTTTTACCCTGCCGTAGCAGATGCCATAGCAGATGTCCTGGCCGATGACATAACAGATGACAGAGCAGGCAGCCTTAAAGCAGGAGTGCTCAAAGACAGCTTTATAGAAGAGACGATTTCGAAGGACGGCCTTCTGGCGGCGACAAATGTATCCGGGCCGGAAGGAGATAATCTGCAGTCCGACCGGCCGGAATGTGATCGTTGATTGTAACAATCCGTGAAATATGGTACAATATAACGGAAACTGGGCAAATTTGTAAAATCGGAGCCTGCGTATCCGGAAAGCTGATCAAAAAGATACAACAAATGGATACAGCAAACAGATACGGAACATACAGTAATCATCACAGAAAAAGCAGAGAACACAACAGAAACAACAGAGAACACAACAAAGAAAACAACTTAGGAAAAGAAACATGGAATACATACCTGAGATGAAGGACGAGGTAGACAGCTGGCAGGAGGTGCAGCTGGTCTATAACTCGGCACTGAAAGAAGTCAATACCAAGCTGGAGATTTTGAATGATGAGTTTCAGCATGTACACCAGTACAATCCCATTGAGCACATCAAGGCCAGGATCAAAACCTCCGAGAGCATTGTCAAAAAACTGAAGAAGAACGGATATGAGACCACGATCCCGAATATGGTAAAATATGTCAACGATATCGCCGGGATCAGGGTTATCTGCTCCTTTACCTCGGATATCTACAGGATCGCGGAAATGCTGATCAATCAGAGCGATCTGAAGGTGGTCTCCGTCAAGGACTATATCTTAAATCCCAAGGACAGCGGCTATAAGAGCTATCATCTGATCGTCACGGTTCCGGTCTTTTTGTCGGACCGCATTCTGGATGTCAAGGTGGAGATCCAGATCAGAACCGTAGCCATGGATTTTTGGGCCTCTCTGGAGCATAAGATCCACTACAAGTTCGAGGGCAATGCACCCGAGCATATCAAAAAAGAGCTGGTGGAGTGTGCCATGATGGTATCGGATCTGGATGCCAAGATGCTGTCGCTGAACGAAGAGATCCAGAGTCTGAAGGTGGACTAAGCAAATACGGCAAAGAAGGTTTTTACGGGAATTTCCCCATAAAATGAGGAGTGCCGCGAAGCCTTTCGGCCCCGCGGCTATTATGAAAAAATATCTTTGAGTATTTCTAAAAAGAGGACTTGTTTAAACTGTTGTTTAACTTGTATTTATAGTATCATCCATATATGAATAAAATATGAACACGATGTAAAGGTTTAGTTAATATAGACAAATTCTAAAACGTTTAAGTTGATTTTCTGTACAAATTGCACAAAAACAGACAGCGACATTGGACAGATTAGGAGCAAAGCGGGAAGATCGGGCCTAAAAAAGGGAGGTTTTTCGAATGGACAATTTTATGGACAGGCTTTCAGGAAGATTTCATGCAGGAGAGCTGATTCAGGCCAACAGGGAAGCAGAGGCCAGACAGATGCAAAAGCTCAAGGAGCAGAATGATGAGCAGACGCAGGTGCTTTCCGAGATCCGCCGCCTGAATCTAAAGACGGTGGAGATCTCCGAGCAGGTATCCCAGATGGCAGCGCTTTCCATTGAACGTCTCGAGGAGTTTGAGGAAGTATTCAAAAACGCTGCTAAGGCCGAAGAGAAGGAGCAGAATCTGAACGCGGAAAATGCCATTGACGGCGGAACCGGCTGGGAGCTGGAGATGTATCAGGGCATGAGCCAGCTGCATACAGAGCTGCAGAATGTGGAATCTCTGGAAAGCTCCCTTCTTGCCTTCCAGGAAAACCAGACGGAGCATAATGCAAGGCTTGCATCCCTGATGCAGGACTTTTTGGACAATCAGAACAAGCCGACCAGCTGGCAGACCGAGGTTTGGCAGAGCATGTCCCTGATGCAGCAGCAGCTCCAGAACTTAGAGCAGAGCGCAGGCTCTCAGATGAGCGTGCAGGAGCAGATGCAATCCACCTATGTGGAGTTCACGCAGAAGATGGAATCCCAGTATGAAGCCATTGCCGAAAAAATGGATGCCAATCTGGGCAAGGACGTAAAGCCCAATTTCGTATATGAGATCGAGGCTTCCCTGAGTGAGATCGAAAACAACGCCGTACGCGGCAGACAAGAGACCTGGACCAAGATGGACCAGCTTCGGGATGCGCTTTCCGAGGGCAGCACCGATAAGATCTTGACGCAGCTGTCCGAGCTGCTGAAGGAGGACGGCAGGCAGAGCGCCGAAACCCTGTCCCAGATCAAGGAGCTTGTGGTAGGCCTTCGCGTCTATCTGGATGAGGTTGAAAAAAAGGTCGAGGACTTTGTTCATAAGGAAGATGTCAAGGTATATCGGAACGTGCAGGCTGCGGTGATGGAAACCGTCAGCGCCAGAAACCGTGACGTTCTGGAACGACTGGATCATATAGAAAAGAGAACGGATAAGCAAAAGGGACTGAAGGCACTTATGGTACTTACCTGCCTGTTCTCCCTCGCCTCGCTGGCGATCACCGTATTGCAGATGCTGGGCATTTTATAAGATGGGCTATTTTACACGTTATCACAGAAGAATGCGAATATGCAGATTGAAAACAGCGGCTTTGACCTTTGTCATAGCCCTGTTTTTGTTGCCGAATTTTACCATGTATCATCCCGAGGGAGATACGGTATTTGAGGTCATGGTCAATGGACAGACCGTGGGCCGCCTTCGCAGCGGACAGGATCCGGAGAGTCTGCTGATGCAGGCAAGGCGCAGGATCGCAAAGGAAAAGGATGATATTTTCTATGCGCGTGCGGATCTGTATGTGGAGCCCAGAGAGGACAGCTTTGCGCACTTTTCCTCCGATGAAGAGATGACAGACAGGATGGAGGAGGTGCTAAGGGGCACGCAGATCACGGTGGATCAGCCCGCTTATTCCGTGAAGGTGGGGACCACCCTTGTGAATGTCAGGAGCCTCGATCAGGTCAGAGAGCTGCTGCAGTCGGCCATTGACGGGTATCAGGATGGACAGGATTTTGTGGTGACGCTGACCAATGATGAGGATCGTCAGATCAATGTGCTCAAGGCACAGACCATCGATCAGGATACCGCAGGAGAGCTGGATCAGGTTTCTGCACAGGCCGGAGATTCGGATGTGCTGGATGCGCCAAGGGCCGGACTGAAGGCTGTGGGAGAAGGCTTTGCCGGCTTTGATTATGGCCTCAAAAACCTGTATTTTGCCAATCAGGTGGAGGTGGTCGAGTCCTATCTGTCCGATCAGGAGCTTACGGATCCTGCAAGTGCGGCCGAGATCCTGACCCATCCGGCCCAGGAGCAGAAGATCTATGAGGTGCAGTCCGGAGATACCCTTTCAGAGATCGCACTTTCCACGGAAACCCCGCTGGATACGCTGATTGCATTGAATGAGGACCTTGAGGATGAAAATTCCACCATCCGTGTAGGGCAGGAGCTCATCATCACATCCCCTGTTCCACCGCTTTCCATAGGCAGGCAGGAGGAGCTTTATTACGAAGAAAACTACGAGGCTGAGATCGAGTATATTTACAATGATAACTGGTACACCACGGATAAAGAGGTCCGCCAGGCGCCTTCGGCGGGACATCGGAAGGTGGCTGCCAGAAAGACCTATTGGAATGACAAGGAGACGGATACCGAGATTTTGATGGAGGAGGTCACCTATCCGGCCGTGCCCAAGATCGTTGAGGTGGGGACCAAGGTACCGCCCACCTTTATCAAGCCCATTCCGGGCGGACGGATCTCTTCGCCCTTTGGCAGAAGAAAAGCACCGAAAAAGGGAGCCTCTACCTATCATAAGGGAATTGACTGGGCTACGCCCGTGGGAACCACGGTTGTGGCTTCCAGTGGCGGTGTTGTGGAGCGCGCCGGCTGGGGCAGCGGCTATGGGTACGTCGTATATATCAATCATGAGGGCGGCAAGCAGACCAGATACGGGCACCTTTCCAAGGTCCTTGTCAAACCGGGAGATCGGGTATCCCAGGGCCAGAAGATCGCCCTTTCCGGAAACACCGGACGAAGCACCGGACCCCATATCCACTTTGAGATTCTGGTCAACGGTGCAGCGGTAAATCCGCTGAATATCATAAACTGACTTTACAAACACAAGAACTTGGGTATATAATTGTACAAGTTATGGAAACTGATAAGAGGTAAACCATGGAACAGTATGTGATAAGAGGCGGGAATCCTCTGGTCGGTGAAGTGGATATCGGCGGAGCCAAAAATGCTGCGCTTGCCATTTTAGCCGCATCCGTTATGACGGATGAGACAGTGAGGATCGATAACCTTCCGGATGTGCGGGATATCAATGTTTTGATCCAGGCCATGGAGGAGATCGGCGTTTCCGTTCAGAGAACAGACCGTCACACAGTCATTATCAACGCAGCAGGGATCCAGGATCTGCTGGTGGATAATGAGTACATCAAAAAGATCAGGGCCTCCTACTATTTACTGGGAGCGCTTCTTGGTAAATATAAAAGAGCAGAGGTTGCTCTTCCGGGCGGTTGTAACATCGGCTCCAGACCCATTGACCAGCATATCAAGGGCTTCCGTGCACTTGGTGCCAACGTCAGGATCGCCCATGGCAGAGTGATCGCAGAGGCTGAAAAGCTGACCGGCCGTCACATCTATATGGACGTGGTGACCGTCGGAGCTACCATCAACGTTATGATGGCAGCAGCACTTGCCGAAGGCAGGACCATCATCGAGAATGCGGCAAAAGAGCCCCATGTCGTTGACCTTGCCAACTTTTTGAACAGTATGGGAGCCAACATCAAGGGCGCCGGAACCGATGTCATTAGGATCCGCGGCGTTGAAAAGCTCCATAAAACCGAATATTCCGTCATTCCCGATCAGATCGAGGCCGGAACCTTTATGTTTGCGGCTGCGGCTACCAAGGGAGATGTGACCGTCAGAAACGTGATCCCCAAGCATCTTGAGTCCATCACCGCAAAGCTTATCGAGCTTGGCTGTGAGGTCAGGGAATCCGATGATGAGGTCAGAGTGGTGGCTTCGGGTCCGCTGACCCATACCCATGTAAAGACGCTGGCTTATCCCGGTTTTCCTACGGATATGCAGCCCCAGATTACCACAACGCTGGCCCTTTCCGAAGGCACCAGTATCGTGACGGAGAGCATTTTTGAAAACCGCTTTAAATATGTGGATGAGCTTGCCAAGATGGGAGCCAATATCAAGGTGGAAGGCAATACCGCCATTATTGACGGTATATCCAGATATACGGGTGCCAGGATCTCGGCCCCGGACCTTCGTGCAGGCGCGGCCCTCGTGATCGCAGGACTGGCAGCAGAGGGCATTACCGTTGTGGATGATATCTACTATGTAGAGCGCGGCTACGAGGATTTTGATGTGAAGCTCAGGGGCCTTGGCGCGATGATCGAAAAGGCTTCGACGGAAAAAGAGATCCAGAAGTTCCAGTTAAAGACCGGCTGATTGCAGCATCGCCGATCGATCACAAAAGAAAACAAAAAACAGAGAGGCAGATACCTGTCCCTCTGTTTTTTCTCTGTATGTTCCTGTATTCTCTCTCTGTTTCTTTTATGCATCCACCCGTCTTATACAAATGATTCGATGGACACATCCTTTTCGTTTGCCAGGTCGATGAACTGGTTGCCGCATTTTACCATAGGCTTGGAAAGATGCTGCTTGTTGATATAGACGATATCACCGATCAGTCCGTTGGTCAGCTTCACCCGGTTGTTGATGAAGGTCTGGACCACATTTTCCAGAAAGCAGAGAATATACTCCGTCTCGTAGCGCTGCAGGCCTTCCTTTTCGAAGATCTCGATAACGGTAAAGGGACACAGGGGTCCGCGATAAACTCTCGCAGCGGTCATGGCATCATACACATCCGCGATGGCCACGATCTTGGCGAACTTGTCGATCTTATCGCCGGTCAGTCCAAGCGGATAGCCGCTGCCATCGCATTTTTCGTGATGCATCAGAGCCGCGTTTTTGATGTGATCGTCCAGATCCTGCTTTTGCAGAAGCTGAAAACCGGAGATCGTGTGGTTTTTCATGATCTTGTATTCCTCATCCGTCAGCTTGTCGGGCTTTTTGGTGATGGAATCCGGGATCGTCAGCTTGCCGATATCATGAAACAGGCCGCAAAGCGTTGCCAGTTTTTGCTCCTCCGGTGAAAAGTGCAGCCAGCCGGCCAAAAGAGAAGCGATCAGAGACACATTCAGGGAATGCGCATAGGTCAGATCGTCGTATTGGCGCATGTTCTGCAGAAAGTGAAAGAAGCCGAAGGAGGTTGTGGAATTCATATCGAAGGTATCGATGGTGGAGTGGAATACTTCGTTGACATCGATGGGCTCGCCCTGCTCCAGGATCGCATTCATGGAGCTTTTGAATCCATCAATGGCCTGATCAAAATTCGCCTGAAATTGGATAAATTCCGGTGAGGAGCGGATGATATCGGAATAGGATTTGCCTTCCGGTTCCTGATTCTCTGCTCCGGCTGCCGCTTCTGCCGCGGATACCAGGGCTGCGGTGGGATCGCCGGATTCGGCCTTTTTTCTGCGCGCTTCCGTCTCGATCTCATCGATCCTGACATTTAAGACATCATAGAGCTCGAGCTTGGTAATCAGCTTATCCGTCAGCGTCGTCCGCTTGGGTACGACCAGCTGGTTGTTCGAGGTGTAAACATCCTCGCTGGTAACCATG
>JAILHW010000072.1 GCA_024695605.1 Lachnospiraceae bacterium
CCCAAACGGATATGACACGATGGTCGGAGAAGGCGGCTCTACGCTTTCGGGAGGAGAGAAGCAGAGGATATCTATTGCCAGAGCGCTTCTTAAAGATGCACCTGTTATTCTTCTTGATGAGGCAACTTCATCTCTGGACCCTGAGAACGAAGTGCTGATCCAGCAGGCAATATCTGAGCTTGTGAGAAACAAGACGGTTATTGTTATTGCGCACAGACTTCAATCTGTGAGCAATGCCGATCAGATAATAGTTTTGCGGGACGGAAGCGTTGCTGAAAAGGGAGATCATGATAGCTTGATTCAACATAACGGAATCTATGCAAAACTATGGGATGAGCAGAGCCATGCGGGAAGCTGGCAGATAAAATGATAAGGAGACGTGAAATGGAAAAGAATGAAAAAATGAAAGCAGAATAATGTATTTGACAAATTTCGCCGATTGCTGTATATTTATACGTCGGTTAGCAAACGCTAACGCAAAACACAAAATTAAAACCGGAGGATATTTAAAATGGACAAAAAAGGATTGACGCCAAAGGACTTTATTTCTATAGGTATATTTACTGCAATCTGGTTTGTGGTAGAATTTGCTTTTGGTATATTGGGGTATATTCATCCGTATATCGTGGCAGCGTATGTGGTGATGCTGCCGTTAGCCGGTGCTATCCCAATGATGCTGTTCTATACGAAGGTGGAGAAGTTCGGTATGCTGACGATCATGTCTGTATTGATCGCGATCATAATGTTTGTTACCGGTATGGGATATCTGGGGGCACCGATCACGATCGCTTCCGGTCTAATCGCAGACCTGATCGCAAAATCCGGAAATTATAAGAAATTCCCGAAGACGGTATTGAGTTATGGTGTATTCTGCCTTTGGATCTGTGCGAACTATTTCCCGATCCTTGTTACAGCGGATTCATATCGCCAGGATCTGGTGGATGCGGGATATTCTGCAGAATACTGTGACAATCTGTTTCGTGCGATAAATCCGCGCACGATAGCTGTTCTTCTGATTGTTTGCTTTATCTGTGGCTGTATTGGTGCATTTATAGGTAAGGCTGCTGTTAGAAAGCATTTCGAGAAAGCCGGTATTGCATAATGAGCGCAAAGCTTGACCCGAGGACAAAACTTTATATGATCCTGATCGTTTCGGCGGTAGTCATGATGAGTGCGACCACGCCCCTTCTGTGGGTGGTCAGGATCGCAATGACATTGATACCGCTGATTCTTTTGGTGGCGGAGAAACGATATGCGAGCGCACTTCGTTTTACGATCCTGTATGCCATCGCGCTTGTGCTTACGTTTTGTTTTCTATCGGAAGAATCAACGGGGATCCTGCAGTCGCTTTTAATCGGATATTGCGGGATCGCTGTGCAGTTTCTGCCTGCATTGATCACTGCATGGTATGTGGTTCGGACAACTAAAATTGATGAATTCATGTCTGCGATGCAGCGCATGCATGTACCGGATGGAATAGCGATCTCGCTAGCGGTGGTTATGCGTTTCTTTCCGACTATCAAGGAAGAGTATGCATCGATCACGGATGCAATGAGGATGCGGGGCATTTCATTTGGCGGGGGAAGGCCGTCTAAAATGGTGGAATACCGCATGATCCCACTTTTGTTTTCCTGCGTCAATATAGGAGATGAATTATCTGCAGCTGCGATCACCAGAGGGCTGGGAGGAAAGGTAAAGAGAACCAGCGTGGAGGAGCTGCGCCTGCGTGTATCTGACTGGATACTGATCCTGGGATTTACGGCTGCAGCAAGTGTTTTCGTGATATTTAAATACGTGCTATGAGTGAGAATTTTATTAAAATACAACATGTAAATTTCAAGTATAAGGGTTCTGACAAGGGATTATTGGACGATCTGTCACTGACGATCAATAAAGGTGAAACTATGCTTTTGACCGGTGCATCCGGATCCGGAAAGACGACGATCATCCGTCTGATCAACGGTCTGATCCCACACTATTACCAGGGAGAACTGGAAGGCAGTGTCGACGTGGCCGGTTATGATATCGTTAAGACGGAACTGTACGAATTGGCAGGTGTGGTAGGCACTGTATTTCAAAATCCAAGAAGCCAGTTCTTTTCTGTGGATACCGATGGAGAGATCGTGTTTGGACCGGAAAACATCGGTATGGATGCCGGGGAGATCAGAGAGCGTAAGCAAGACATTGTCGGCGAAATGCATATTGAGAAACTTATGGGGAGGAGCCTGTTTGAACTCTCCGGAGGTGAAAAGCAGAGCATTGCCTGTGCGTCGGTAGCGGCGCTCTTACCGGAGGTTATTCTTTTGGACGAGCCGTCTTCGAATCTGGATCAGGGTGCTATCGGAAACTTGAGAGAAGTGATCAGGCGATGGAAAGAACAGGGGAAGACCATTATAATTTCAGAACACCGCTTGTGGTACTTAAAGGATCTTGTGGACCGGGTGATCTATATGGAAGCCGGCAGGATATGCCACGAGTGGAGCGGAGCGGAATTTGCGTCCATGGACAGAGATAAGGTCAGGAGTCTTCAGATGCGTCCGTTAGCGGTTTCGGACATGCTGTCGTCTGATTTTGCGGGGGAAGACAGTGATATACAAACACAGGAGATATCGGACGGAATCACGCTGAAGGATTTTTATTTTTCTTATAACAAAAAACCTTACCTGATACGAAAAAAGAGATTCCGGGAAAATGATGAGGGACTGAGTCTGTGTATCCCAAGGCTGACACTGCCCAAAAATACTGTGATCGGTGTGATAGGTCATAACGGGACCGGTAAGTCCACGTTTTTGAAATGTGTTTGCGGTCTCGAAAAAGATTGCAACGGGATTATTGAAGCGGCTGGGAAGGAATATAAGGGCAAGGATCGGCTGAAAATCTGCTACATGGTCATGCAGGATGTAAATCATCAGTTGTTTACAGACAGTGTGGAAGCAGAAGTGCTGTTATCGATGGAGGAAGAGGATAAAAAACGTTGCTATCAGATACTTGAAGGCCTCGGAATTCTGGAGTTTAAGGGAAAACATCCCATGGCATTGTCCGGGGGACAGAAACAGAGAGTGGCGATAGCATCAGCCATCGCAGCTGATGCAAAGCTGATGCTTTTTGACGAGCCCACATCCGGCTTGGATTTTTGCCATATGGAAAAGGTTGGCGGGCTGTTAAAAAGCCTTGCGGCAGAAAACAATACCGTGCTGGTGGCAACTCACGATCCTGAACTGATCGAGCTTTGCTGTGATTATGTATTATGCATTGAAAACGGGCGAGTGAAGTATTTGAGACAGGTTAATGGAGCAGGTGAAGAACGGGCTTAGAATGAAGTACGAAGATTTCAGAATGGAAGAGCACGGTTTTGTGGGGCATCTCGCAGAACCGTATAAAAGTAGCGACAGAGCTGTGATCATTGTTATGGGCGGCGAGCAGAGTCTGCTTCCCGGAAT
>JAILHW010000074.1 GCA_024695605.1 Lachnospiraceae bacterium
CCCGAGGGAGATGTGCTGCGGGATGCGATCAAGATCGCCAATCCTTTGGGAGAGGATTTCTCCATTATGAGAACCACCTCTCTGAACGGGATTTTGACCTCCCTTTCTACCAACTATAACAGAAGAAACAAGGATGTTCGGCTCTTTGAGATCGCCAATGTTTATCTGCCGAAGGAATTGCCTTTGACCGAGCTTCCGGATGAGCGTTCCACCCTGACAATGGGAATGTTCGGAGATGGTGATTTCTTCACGCTGAAGGGTGTTTTGGAGCAGCTGTTTGATGAGCTGGGCATGCAAAAGACAAAGGAATATGATCCCTCCGACAAAAAGCCTTACCTGCATCCCGGCAGACAGGCAGATATTGTATATGAAGGCAAAAAGCTGGGCTATCTGGGTGAGGTGCATCCCAATGTGCTCGATGCCTATGAGATTGGAACCAGAGCCTATGTGGCAGTGATCGATCTGCCGGCAGTGCTTCCGTTTGTTACCTTCGACCGCAAGTATGCGGGCATCGCCAAGTATCCGGCGGTTACCAGAGACCTTTCCATGGTCGTACCGCACGAGATCCGCGTGGGCGAGATCGAAAAGATGATCTCCCAGCGTGGCGGCAAGCTCCTTGAGGAGTGCAGACTCTTTGATGTCTATGAAGGAGACCAGATCAAGGAAGGCTTTAAGTCTGTCGCCTATGCGCTGTCCTTCAGAGCAAAGGACAGAACGCTGGAGGATGCGGATGTTTCTGCGGCAATGAAGAAGATCCTGAACGGTCTTGAGTCTATGGGAATTGAGCTGAGAGCATGAAAAAATCGGATTTTTACTATGAACTGCCCAAGGAACTGATCGCGCAGCATCCCTTAGAGGATCGGAGCAGTTCCAGGCTATTGTATGTAAACAAAGAGAGTGGAGATCTAAAGCATCTCCACTTTCGTGATATCGTGGAGTTTTTAAAGCCGGGGGATTGCCTGGTGCTGAACAATACTAAGGTGCTTCCCGCCAGGCTTTACGGAAGGCGCGAGGATACCGGTGCTGTGGTGGAGGTTTTGCTTTTAAGGCGCCGGGAGCTGATGCTCTGGGAGGTTTTGGTCAAACCCGGAAAAAAAGCCAGACCCGGTATGAAGCTCGTGTTCGGAGAGGGAGAGCTTCGGGCCGAGGTGGTGGATATCGTAGAGGAGGGCAACCGCCTGATTCGGTTTGACTGTGACGGCGTCTTTGAAGAGGTGCTTGACAGGATCGGTCAAATGCCCCTTCCGCCTTATATCACCGAAAAGCTGGAGGATCAAAGCCGGTATCAGACCGTCTATGCCAAGGAGGAAGGCAGCAGTGCTGCGCCTACGGCGGGACTGCATTTTACGCCACAGCTTTTGGAGCAGGTAAAAGAGATGGGGGTAAAGATCTGCTACGTCACCCTTCATGTAGGTCTGGGAACCTTCCGTCCCGTAAAGGAGGAAAACATCCTGGATCACCATATGCATACGGAGTGGTATGAGATCACTCCGGAGTCAGCAGAGATGATCAACAGCACCAAAGAGAAAGGCGGCAGAGTAATCTGCGTGGGAACCACTTCGGTTCGTACCATTGAGAGCGCCGCTGAGCCGGATGAGAAGATCGGCTATAGGGTAAAGGCCCAAAGCGGAGATACCAGCATTTTTATCTATCCGGGCTATGAGTTTAAGATCCCTGATGGGCTCATCACCAATTTCCATCTGCCGGAGAGCACGTTGATCATGCTGGTCAGTGCGCTGGCAGGAAGGGAGCATATATTGCACGCCTATGAAGAGGCGGTCAGGGAAAAATACCGGTTTTTCTCCTTTGGAGATGCTATGTTGATCCTGTAATTTTGATCTGTTTTGGCAATTTTTACACAAAATGCCTAAAATTTTTACCGAATATGTCAAAATTTCGTTCATTTTTGCCTAATTGCTTGTAAAAAAGGGCATATTTTGATAGAATACTATCGTACGAAAAAGTTGATATCCGGATAGGAAAGGCATCTTTTGGACGGAGGAAGCAAAATGGATGATAGAAGAAGAAGCAAGCGTCTGGAGCTTGAAGCCAAGCTCGTGATGAAGAGGCTGTCCGACGGGGATGCATTTTCCGAAGAGGTTTCCATCCGGATCATTGACGTTTCCAAAACGGGCATCGGATTTACCTGTGACAAGCCTCTGGAGATCGGCGCAGTATATGAGGGGTATCTGACCATCTGGACCAAGGAGACGATCCACGCATTCATCGAGATCGTGCGCATCATCAAGGAAGAGGATACGTTCTCCTATGGCGGTATCTTTATCGGAATGCCTGAGATGGACGCTGCCAGGATCGCGGTTTACGATCTGGTACAGGAATCAGAGAAAAAGAATTCTTAAGAAAGAAAGGGCAAGGCTATGAAGTGTTTTATCTGCGGAAAAGATTCAGTCGGTGAGGTTTGCAACTCCTGTATTCGTGACGAGCAGGGCTTTTACAACAGAGATTATCAGTACAAGGAAGGTCTTCTGGTAAAGAAAAAAGAGGACTTCCGCATCAATATCACCAATGCGCGTGTAAACGGTATCGCAGTGGTTAGTCCCTATGCCAACGGTATGAATGCAAAGGTGGATAACTTTAATCACTGGATCGGTGCAGTTGAGGAGATCGGCGAGAGCAGCTATAACGGCAAGCCCGCTCCTTATGTGCACATCAAGGTTCCCGGTGGTATGGAGCGTTATCTGATCTTCCCGCAGCTGGATGATATCAGCGGTGTAAGGAGTGCGATTGAAAAGGCAAAGAGCAACAAGATCGCAGCGCCTGCTACAGCACCTGTATTTACAGCGCCCACACCTGCGCCTGCGCCCAGACCGGCTATGGCACCCAGACCGGCTGCTCCTGCGCCGGCTGCTGCAGCACCTGCAGCTTTGGATCCCGCAAAGCAGGATAAGCTGAATAAGTTGAATGCACTGTTGACCAGCGGAATTTTGACGCAGGCTGAGTATGATGCGGAGAAGGTGAAGTTGGGGCTATAAAAGAAAGAGATTTATACCTGCTTACCCTGAGAAAAAGCATCCTCTAAAAATGCTTTGCATTTTCAGAGGATGTTTGGCTTCGCCAAATAAAACCGGATATAAATGTGCTCCTGTATGCGAGCATACGAGCGCATTTATATCCGGTTTTACTTTTCTCAGGGTAAGCAGGATACGGGAGTCGAACCCGCCTATCCAGCTTGGGAAGCTGGCGCACTACCGATGTACTAATCCTGCATCAAGCTTTTTTATTTTATCGGTTTTGATTCATTGTGTCAAGTAGCAGTTAAAGGATCTTGCAGCCTATGATCGTTCGCCAACGGAGGTGAAATATGAGTCAGCAACAGGAAGCTTTTAACCAGATCGCGATCACACTTGGAAAGCTCTTTGACAACCTTTACTATGTGGATCTGGAAACGGGTCATTATTACACCCACGTTACCAGTAGGCAGTTTGGTGAGATCGAAATTCCCCGAGAAGGGGATGATTTTTTTGCGGAAGCCAAGAAGATCGCCGCCAAATACGTTCATCCCGATGATCTGGAAGAGATCAACAGAACCTTTGAACGTGATGAGATGATACGCAGGCTTTACCGTAGTCGTACCTTTTCTGTCAGCTTTCGATTGGTGTTCAGCGGGCGGATCGTGCATATGCGGCTTATTGAGATCATGTGTGAGGACGACAAGCATTTTTTATGCTGTCTGGAAAATACGGAGGAAGAGTATCAGCGAAATGCGGAGCAGGAGAAGAATCTGGAATCTGCCAGAAGGATGGCCAGACGGGATGCTTTGACTGGGATCCGCAATAAGAATGCTTTTGAGGAATATGCACAGTCCATCAACGATGAAATAAAGGAAGGCAGAGCGGATTACCGATTTGCCGTTGTGATGTGCGATATCAATGATCTGAAGAAGATCAATGATACCCGGGGACACAGCTTCGGCGATGAGGCCATACAACAAGCCAGCAGATTGATCTGCGAGGTGTTTGAGCACAGTCCGGTGTTCAGGATCGGCGGTGATGAGTTCGTTGTGATATTGTTCGGCCGTGATTATGAGAACCGTGAGCAGCTGCTTTCCAGGCTTAAAGAAGAATCCTTAACGAATGGGAAATCCCGTACGGGTCCGGTGGTTGCCGGAGGAATGTCGGAATATGATCCGGAGACTGACAGCGAATTTGAGTCGGTTTTTGAACGGGCTGATAAGCATATGTATGAAGAAAAGAGTCTGATCAAGAACGCGCAGGCCAGAGGCATCATTCATAATTTTGGGAAAATAAGCGAAACCATTTCTCCGGAGCGAAAGCGCCTGCTGGATGGCTTGTTCGGAGCACTTTATACGGTGGCGGGCGGAGGCTATGTCTATCTGAATGACCTGCGGTATGATTATTCCCGTTGGTCCCTTCCACTGGTGGATGATTTTAAAATGGAATCCCAGTATATGTATCATGCGGGGGATCTGTGGCAGAAGCACATCCATCCGGACGATCTGGAGATCTACAGACGTGCTGTGGATTCCGCAGTCACAGGACATGGTGAGGTGCTGCCCATCAAGTACCGGGCACGCAAGGCGGACGGTACATATGGGGTATATACCACCAGAGGATTTATTCTGACGGACAACAATGGCGGTCCCGAATATTTCGGCGGGATCATTATCCCGATCTGATGGGACTTAAGGCAAGGGGATTTGAGGATTAGGGTAATATGAAGAGCGAAAGAAACTATATGGTGGAGATCTGGCGTGTGATCTTTTGCCTGGTGGTACTGGGCTTTCATTTCTGTGCCAAGTTTGATCTGCCATATTTTCATATCGGGTATCTGGCAGTGGAGTTTTTCTTCCTGCTCAGTGGCTATGGTATCTATCGCAGCTATCGTTATTATGAGGATAAGGGGTATAAGAAAAACCGTATCAATTACCTTTTTGCCAAGACGGGCCGGAGATTTTCGAGATTGTATCCTTTGTATCTTTGCAGTATGCTGTTTATGATGCTGGTAAAGGTGTTCATCACCCATCAGCTTCCCATGAACGGTTTTCTGGGATATGCGAAAAAGTGCTGGGCCGAATTTTTGATGTTGCAATGCTCTCCCTTGGGCGGTGAGGTAATGATCTCAGCCAACTGGTATGTGGCGGTCCTGTTTTGGGGAAGTCTTTTGCTGCTGGCTTTTTTACTTCTGTTTCGGGAAGTGGGAGCTCTTTTGTTTTGCCCGGTGATCGGAATCGGGATCTATGCGTATTATTACAGACTCATCGGAAAGATCGATGTGATCTTTTCCTACCATGCTTTTTTACGAGGCATCGCAGGCCTTTGCATGGGAATCTTTCTCGGAGCGTTGGCCAGAAAATGCAGAGGATTTCTGTTTTCCAAAGGGAAGGTTGTGGATTTTTTCACCTGGCTGATCGCAAACTTTTTGTTTGTATGGGTGCTTCTTTTTACCAACGTGGGACACCGTTCGCGGATGGATTTTGCCGTCATCGCAGTGTGCTTTGTCAGCCTTTTTTTGCTGCTGACACAAAAGGATAACTGTCCGGAGGGACTGCAGGACATTATCAAGGTGCTGTCCGGAGCGACCCTGCCGATCTATTTGCTGCAAATGCCGGTACTTGAGATACTGGCACATTATCATATTATGGGATGATCACAAATTTGATGATAAAGAGGTTAACATGGATTTTGTAGAACTTTGGCGGATCTACTGGCCGAACTGGACGCCGGCCACTATCCTTTTAGGGGTAGTTCTGGTAGGTGCGATCTGTTTTCCGCAGCTGCTGGGACTTTTGCAGGGAAAAGTGAAAGCCTTTCCCTTTTTTGCGACGGTACTTCTTTGGACCTGGCTGTACTGGGTGGTGGCTTCGTGCGTTTTGTGCCGCAGCACTTACGAGGACTATCACTATGAGCTGCAGCTGTTCTGGAGCTATCGGTTTATGAAAGCCTACCCGCATTCCTATATGCTCCAGGAGATTCTGATGAATCTGGTGATGCTGCTGCCCATAGGAGTACTGTTTCCGGTGGCGTATGAGTATTTCAGACTGTGGGCGGTCTTGCTGTTCGGCTTTCTGTGCTCGGCCGGGATCGAGCTGATGCAGCTGATTTTCAGAAAGGGCCTGTTTGAATGGGATGATATGCTGCACAATACCCTCGGTGTTGTGGCGGGGTATCTTTTGATATGGATGGCGAGCGCAATCGTCAGGAAAGCACAAGAGAATCGCATGAAAAAATCATATAAAACAGCATAGTCTGCAACCAAATCATGCAGAGAAGACTATTTTGGGTAAAAGAACAAACATAGCCGGCAACTTGCGGCGGAGCAGGAGGATCATATGCCCGATTTTGAAAACCTTAACGAGTTGGTCAAAACACCCACCGATTATACTTCGAATATTGCACAGGACAGGAATGATATATGGCAGAATGCACCGATCGATACCAAGCTGCATATGGTCGATACGCTGATCGTCAATTACGGCAACGCTGATCAGCAGGAAAAGCTTCAGGAGGCCCGCGAGATCAAGCGCGATCTGTTAAAGTACTATTTCGGCATGGAGCTTGATGAGGATGCCTTCGATACCTTTGAAAAGAATCTCGAACAGGATCCCCAGACCAAAGAGACTATGGATAAACTGGTCGACACGAGTTTTTCCGAAGTTCAGGGACATGAGGATACCTTTAAGACCGCTCTTTTCGGCAGAAAACTGATCAATGAAAGCCAAAAATACAACAACCTCGTTGGCGTGCCGGAAGCGTTCCGACATTCCGAAGGGCTTTTGGGTGCGTGGGAAAATGCAGGACTTGAAGGGAAACTGAGAAATGTCGATACGTCGATCAATGAAGCCTATAATAAGCATAATCCGGAAGGGCTTCCTGAGGCAATAAAGATTAAGAGAACATTGGTGACGCACCTGTTTGGAGAGTCCATGACAGATGCTGAGTTTTCGGCCTTCGAGAATGCGATAACGCAGGATCAGAAGAAGCAGGAGCTGTTTTCGAAGATCGTTAACAACATGGATGTAAGTGCGATCTACAGAGAAAAGGAAATTCTTACCGAGGCACTTTTCGGCAAAGAGCTGGCACAGATGCACCATGAGAAGGACGAGTCTGTGAAGGTGCCGACAGATGAAGAGGTTGAGGCTTCCATAAAGCGT
Source organism: Lachnospiraceae bacterium (assembly GCA_024695605.1). GTDB lineage: Bacteria > Bacillota > Clostridia > Lachnospirales > Lachnospiraceae > RGIG7926. Next base: position 7,133 of record JAILHW010000074.1, read on the forward strand.
GCCAATGATGTGACCGTGAGCGGCTTTTATACGACTTTCCGTACAAATGCGATGAATTCGTATCTGGATACTGTCAGAAGCGGGATCACTGAGACGGTGAAGAATTCCGTTGCAACCCTTCGGTCAGCTGCTCCCAATCCGGCGGCAAACAACGGCGCCGATCTGGCAATGCCCTTTGCAGACAAGGAAAAACAGCAGGAAGAGTATTATAAAGCCGCAGCCAACGTGATCGGATCGAAGCTGTATCAACTGAAAAAGGATACGGAAGGGCTTGATCTGCAGTCTCTGGTTTTAGAGGTGCAGACCAGAAAAGATGCCATTTCGCAGCTGCAGCAGGATCCGGATTTCAGATGCTTTGTGAGCGGAGAGATCGAAAAGAAGAAGGCTGAAGCTTTTGAGCCTGATGCGCTGACGCAGCACTGGCAAAATTACAGAAGGGATCTGTATGCTGCGAAGGATGCATATAACGATCAGATCAAGACATTTCGGGAGAATCCGGAGAATGTTCCCGAGGAGCTTGCTTTTTTCAAAACCGTGAATCGGGCGGTGCCGGGGAACGATCAGCATGGCTTTGAAATGGTCAATGTGGAGAAAGCAACGCATCTTAGCTATGAGGAAGCAAAGAGTCAGGCGGAAACGTTGTTAAATGATGTCAGGGCAAACGGAAAGGAACAGGTTGTTGAGCAAAAGGATTTTGCCAAGGCAGCCAATCTGATCGTAGCCAATGCACTTACGACAAAAGCTGCCGAGCTGACCTTCTTTGCCACGAAGGATTTCCAGAACGATAAGGGAGAATGCAGCATCGATCAGATGAACAAGAGCATTGTCGAGATGCGAAATCAGGTGGTTGAGGATCCCATTTTCCAGAGAGTTCTGACCCAGAGAGTGAAGGAATCTGAAATCGTATCGACCTATCAGAATGAACTGAAAAAAGAGGTCAATAAAAAGATCACAAAGCAGGCTACTAAGGAAAGTCAGCTGAAAAAGGATGCCGCTTCTCTGGCAGCCCATGAAGAGTATGCAAAAACACATTCCGTTGAGCTGACGGATAAGGAAAGGAATTTTATCAAGGATACCCTGAAAAATATCAAGATCTACAACAAGGGCAAGGATCCCTCCGATCTGATGCAGAAGCTGACAGATGCACTTGAGGGTGTGGATAAGATTGAAGGAAATAAGATTCCCATCGATAAAATGGAAGCCTTGAACAAGGCAACGCTCAACTATTACAAGGAGCGCCAGGGCAGGGTCTTCTCGCCGGTCACCAAGCGTGGAAAAGCGCGTCTCGGAGCAGTGGAAAAAATGGCCTTTGTGACCGATGGTGTGATGGACCGTGCCGCTCATCAGGAAAAAGCAGAGATGGCTAAGCAGCAGAAGGTGGTTAAGAATGAACAGGCCATGGTAAAGTAAGCACTTAAGAAACGGATATAGAAGCGAATATAGAAGCTGATTTGGAAACAGATTTAGAAGCAGATTTCAAAAATCCCCGGCGATGCCGGGGATTTTGTTTGTTATGATAGCTTGCGCTATTGTATGAGCGCGGCCAGATCGGAATAGAAGGTGGGGTAGGAGATATTGACGCAGTCTGCATCCTTGATTGTGGTCTCGCCACGTGCAATGAGGGATGCGACCTGAAAGCTCATGGCAATGCGGTGGTCCAGATAAGAGTCGATGGCCGCACCCATAAGCGGCCTGCCGCCTTCGATGATCATTCCATCCTCTGTGGGCGTGACATCTGCCCCCATTTTTTTCAGATTTTCGGTCACGGTAAAGATGCGGTCGGATTCCTTTACCTTCAGCTCTGCGGCATCCTTGATGATGGTCCTGCCCTCAGCCGCTGCCGCCATCACTGCGATGATTGGGATCTCGTCGATGAGGGTGGGAATGAGAGATCCGGATACGATTGTACCGCGAAGCGGAGCATAGGTCACCAGAAGATCGGCAACGGGTTCGCCTACGCCTCCTCGCTCGTTCAAAAGCCTGATATCAGCGCCCATGGCACCTGCCACTTTGAGAATACCGGCGCGGGTTTCGTTGATCCCGACATTTTTGATCAAAACCTCGGAGCCGGGAACAATGGAAGCAGCTGCAATAAAGTAAGCTGCTGAGGAAATATCGCCCGGCACAAAGATATCGGCGCAGGAAAGCTCCGGATCCGGCTGGATCGTAGCCGTTACGCCTTCGGAGGTTACGTTTGCGCCAAACATACGCAGCATCCGCTCTGTATGGTCTCTGGACAGTACCGGCTCGGTAACGGAGGTTTTGCCTTTGGCATACAGACCTGCCAGCAGAACGGCGCTTTTGACCTGTGCGGAAGCAACGGGAGAGTTGTAGGCAATGCCGTTAAGAAGCGCGGGATTGATGCGAAGCGGCGTACAGCCGTTGTCCTTTTCACTTTTGATATCCGCACCCATCATGGACAAAGGATCGATGATGCGTTTCATGGGGCGCTTACAGATGGAAGCATCTCCGGTCAGGGTCGTAGAGAAGGGCTGTCCTGCCAGAATCCCGCTGATCAGCCTTGTGGTGGTTCCGCTGTTTCCGGTGTACAAGATCTCGGTCGGAGCGCTCAGACCGTGCAGGCCCTTGCCATGGATGATGACCTCGCCCGGGTTGTTTTCGATCCGGATCCCCAGTTTTTCAAAGCAGGAGATGGTAGAGAGACAATCTGCCCCCTGTAAAAAGTTGGTCACCCTCGTGTCGCCCTTTGCCAGCGCGCCGAACATAACGGCTCTGTGTGATATGGATTTATCCCCCGGAACGGTGATCTCGCCGCGAAGCGGGCGCGGCCCGGTTTCAAGGATCGCCAGGGCACCGGCCTTAGATGGCTGCTGGTTTTGTTCTTTCATAACGGTTTATCTCCCTCATTGTCTGGTTTGGTTATCTGAAAATCTTGTAGCCGTGATCTTTTAGCAAAGCGGCGGCCTTCTCCACACTGCTATCATCATAAAACTCGATCCGAAGGGCTCCTTCCTGGAACTCTCTGGAGTTCATGATGCCGATGTTCTTGATCGAAAGGCCGTGCAGGGCCAGGATCGTAGAGGTCTGGGCGATGGAGCCGGGAACATCCGGAATATCGACATACAGATCGGAGATCTTCTTGATGGGGCCGCGGTCCGCTGCCTGGAAGCTGTCCCTATAATCCTTGGCGCGGCTGAAAAAGTCGTAGAGCTTTTCGGGATCTCTCTGCTTTAAAACGTCCTGAAATGCGGACAGGGAAGAAATGTAATCTGCAAGCATGTTTTCTATGACCGGTGTGTTGGTCATGCAGATGGACTGCCACATGGCAGGAGAGGAGGAGGAGATCCTGGTGATATCCTTAAAGCCGCCCGCTGCCACGAGCTTCATCAGGCCGTCTTCTTCGTCATGCTCTTTGACAAAGTTTACGAGAGAAGCGGAGATCACATGGGGCAGGTGGCTGATGCCGCCGGTGATCTGATCGTGCTTTTGGGGTGTCATGATCAGCGGGATCGCGCCGATGCGTTCGATGAAGGCGGAAAAGGTGTGGGTCTTATCCTCCGGGAAGTCTTCAGTAGGTGTCAGGAGATAGTAGGCGTTTTCCAAAAGCTGTGCATTGGCGCTCTTAAATCCGGTCTTTTCGCTGCCGGCCATAGGATGCCCGCCGATGAAGCGGCTTGAAAGACCGCACTCCCTGACGGTTTTTACCGTGGTGCTTTTCACACTTCCCACATCGGTGATCAGAGTCTTTTCCTGTATTCTGTCTGCATTTTCCCGCAGGAACTTTTCGTTGACGGAAACAGGGGCGCACAAAAAGAGTACGTCGCAGTCAAAGAAGGCGTCTTCGGGCTCGGTAAATCCCTGATTGACAACGCCTTCTTCCATAGCTGGCTGCAGGGATGCGCTGTCCGGCTCCAGAGCCTTGATGGTAAGGTCCGGGGCAACCGTTCTTGCACCCTTTGCGATGCTGCCGCCGATGAGGCCCAGGCCCATGAAGCTGAAAGTGGCGCCGCCCACGGCAAATTCACTTTTTGTGTCAGTTGTTTTTTCATTTATCATCTGTATATATCCTTTCATCCGCTCCCGGGTGATCGATCATTTCCGGTTGCTCCGATACGCCTAGCGGCCGTATGTCAACATCTTGCTGTACCAGCACGCTGTTGACTCTCGCGGTGCTCGTCAAATACTTTGTGCTTGACTCGCTACTCGCGGAAGTCGTACCGGAAACAATCGACTCACCCTCGCGCTCAGTGCTATATATTACTACGTTCCTGAACAATTGTATATATAGGTATCCGCCGCGAGCCGGAGGCGGGACACTTCAGCGCGATTTACGGGCTCTGCCGCATCAGAGCGCTGGAGTGTCTCGCGCAGGCGGGAGGCGGATTCGATAACGCATCACGTGCTATAATTTGTCTGAAAACTTGTCCTTTAAGATAATACAGTATGAAAAGGAAAATGAAAAGTGCAATTTGTCGAAAAGGATTGTAATCTGTCAGATAATTTAGTAAAATATACCTGTGTGCAGCGCCCGGCTTAGGGGTATGCCCGGGCCCGGGCACATAGAATGCGGCTTTGGCCGTAAAATAAATGGTGGAGGTTACAACATGAAGGTTTACACAACAGACAAAATCCGTAACGTGGTATTGCTTGGGCACGGCGGGGCAGGTAAGACGACTTTGGCGGAAGCCTTTGCATATCTTGGAGGTTTGACCTCGCGTCTCGGCAAGGTGGAAGACGGTAATACGGTCAGTGATTTTTCCAAGGAAGAGCAGAAGAGAGGGTTTTCGATTTCCACATCTTTGATTCCCATTGAGTGGGAGGACTGCAAGATCAATGTGCTGGATACGCCGGGCTTTTTCGATTTTGTCGGTGAGGTAGAGGAAGCTGTTTCCGCAACTGATGCAGCTGTGATCGTGATCTCCGGTAAGGCCGGTATCGAGGTTGGCGCCCTGAAGGCGTGGGAGATCTGCGAGAAATATAATCTTCCCCGTATGATCTATGTTTCCGATATGGATCAGGACAACGCATCCTTCAGAGAGATCGTTGAAGATCTGACCGCCAGCTATGGCAAGAAGATCGCTCCGTTCCATTTCCCGATCCGTGAGGACGGTAAATTTGTAGGCTATGTCAATGTGGTTTCCGAGACCGGTAATCGCTGGCAGGGCAAGGAAGTCGTAGAGTGTGAGATCCCCGATTACAGCCAGTCTTATCTGGAGCAGTATCGTGAGACCTTGATGGAGGCAGTTGCTGAGACCAGCGAGGACATGATGGAGCGTTATTTCTCCGGAGAGACGTTCTCCGATGCCGAGATCCGTTCCGCGCTTCGTACGAATGTAATGGATTGCTCCATCGTTCCGGTTTGTATGGGATCCTCGGTTACCTGTCAGGGTGCTTACACGCTGCTTGATGATATCATCAAGTATCTTCCTTCTCCTGAGAACCGTACGATCGCAGGTATCGCACTGAAGACGAATGAGATCTTCCAGGCTGATTATGATTTCTCTAAGGCAAAATCGGCCATCATCTTTAAGACGATCGTGGATCCGTTCATCGGTAAGTATTCTTTGATCAAGGTTGCTTCCGGCGTTCTGAAGACGGATGATCTGCTTTACAACAAGGACAAGGAGACGGAGGAAAAGATCGGTAAGCTCTATGTTCTGCAGGGCTCCAAGCCCATCGAGGTTCCGGAGTTGCATGCCGGTGATATCGGTGCTCTTGCCAAGCTGTCCAAGGCTCGCACGGGTGACACGTTATCCACAAAGGCTATGCCGATCCAGTTCAGCAAGGCTGATATTTCGATCCCTTACACCTACATGCGTTATAAGGTGGCCAACAAGGCAGAGATCGACAAGGCTGCACAGGCGCTGCAGAAGCTTTCTCATGAGGATCAGACGCTGAAGATCGTAAACGACAGTGAGAACGGTCAGATGCTGCTTTATGCCATCGGCGATATGCAGCTTGAGGTGGTAAAGAGCCGCCTGGCCAATGATTACAAGGTTGCCATCGAGCTTTCCGAGCCTAAGGTAGCTTATAAGGAGACGATCCGTAAGAAATCCGATGTAGAATCCAAGTACAAGAAGCAGTCCGGCGGACACGGTCAGTACGGTCACGTGAAGATGCGCTTCGAGCCCTCCGGAGATCTGGAGTCAGCTTATGTATTTGAGCAGGAGGTTGTCGGCGGTGCCGTTCCGAAGAATTATTTCCCTGCAGTGGAAAAGGGTATGCAGGAAGCTGTTTTGAAGGGCCCCCTGGCTGCTTATCCGGTAGTCGGTGTTAAGGGCGTTCTTTATGATGGATCCTATCATCCGGTAGATTCCTCCGAAATGGCCTTCAAGAAGGCAACGATCCAGGCCTTCAAGGACGGCTTTATGAAGGCAGATCCGATCCTTCTTGAGCCCATCGCCAACCTGAAGGTTACGGTTCCGGATTCCTACACCGGTGATATCATGGGTGATCTGAACAAGCGCCGCGGCCGTGTTCTGGGCATGAACCCCATCGCAGGCGGCAAGCAGATCATTGAGGCGGACATTCCTGTCAGCTCTCTGACCGGTTATTGTACGGTGCTTCGTTCCATCACCGGCGGCCAGGGCAATTATGAATATGAGTTTGTACGTTATGAGCAGGCACCTTCAGACGTACAGGCTGCGGAAGTAGAAGCAAGAAAGAGCAAACTTGCTGACACAGAAGAGGACTAAATTGTATGTTTCATATTGTAGTATGTGATGATGATCCGGTGATCTGCCAGCAGTGCAAGAGCTTACTGGATACGCATTACAAAAAGAAAGCACAAACCGATACGCTGGGTTCTGCGAGGGAGCTGAATGAATGGCTCGGTGGCAAGGACAAGGGGCGGACCAATATCATCTTATTGGACATTGCCCTCGGCGAAGCGGACGGCATAGAGCTGGCGAAGCAGATCCGGACGGATTTTCCCGAGATCAAGGTGATCCTTTTATCCGGATATGCACAGCTTGCCAGCAATGTGTTTGACGCCGATCCGGTGTATTTCTTATCCAAGCCCATTGATGCGAACAAGCTCTATGCATCCGTTGACCGCGCCATGAAGATTGTTGCCGGTCAGGAGATCAAAGCAGTGACGGTTACAGGCGTGGGTGGCAAGATCTTTAGGATCAAGGTGGACGAGCTGATCTATGTGGAGACCAGCGGAAGAAACTGCACGGTGTATCTGGATAATGATGTATCCAGAGAGATCAACTGCAAGTTGTCCGAACTGATCAATATGATGCCGGACTACGTGGTGGCCACGCACCAGAGCTTCGGGTGCAATCTGCACAAGGTGAAGGCTTTCTCGAAGGAAGACGGAATTGATCTCGCAGGCGGTATCAATATCCCGGTCAGCCGCAGGCATTACAAGGGTGTAAAGGAAAAGCTGGCCAGACATATGGTTTAAACGTATGATCTCATCAATAGAAAGATCGATCACCAGAGAGATGGTGACAGCGTTGGCGGATATGAAGCTGTATGACAGTCTGTATCAGGATTTTCGCAGGATCCGCCACGATTTTGCAAATTATGTTCAAAGCAGTCAATTCGAATCGGAGGATGAAGACTTCATCCTCCGTCTTCGTATGCTCAAAAAAGAGACGTTAAAGCTGGTGGATGCGCTCCTGGAGCGGCTGGATAAGCTGCCGCTGGAGCAGGCCGGTGAAGAAGACGGCTTCTATCAGTATCCTTATCTGATGCCCCAGACACCAAAACCAAAGATGAAGCCAAAGGACAGGGTATTGTTTGCACTCTGGGAAGAGATGAAGCTGTACTTTGTGCATCAGCTAAAGGAGCTTCCTACACTGATCCCTGTTCTACTTAGTCTGCAGGACAGATTGCAGCGAAGCCTTCCGCCGGATGAATGGGAAGCTGAGCAGCATTTGAAAGAGTGCGACAGCATCCGGTTTCATGAGACTGCCCAGTCCCCTCTTTTGGCTGCCTTTCTGCATACCTGTAAGGAGAAAGCGCAGCAAAACGGGATGGTCTTTCAATACAGGATCTCGGTTCCGGATTGTTTTTCCGAACGGCTTACGGATCTGTTTTATCTGCTCGGATGTGCCAAAACGGCATGCTTCGGATGGGCTGAAGGCAGGGAAAACAGTCAGGTGCGGCTGTATCTGGCCAGCGGCCTCGGACTCTGGCATTTTTCCATGAATGCCGTCATCCGGGACCGGGAGGAGGACCTGTTTGCCGATGAGGAGGATGAACAGGCAGGAGAGTCCCGGGCCAAAACCAATGCACAGTTTAACCACAAGATGGATAAGCCTGCCGCGTCCGAAGAGGACCAAAGAAGGACGGAGGCGCTGATCGCGGGGTTTACAAAGGACCGGGTGCTTTTGAAGATTTTGAAAAAACAAAAGGCTTCCATGGAAGTGGAAAGAGAGCATGCCGGTTTTCGGATCGATATTATGGGATGATCGCAACGGATTGGTGGATTTTGCCCTATTATGAGTGAAAACACAAGAACGGATGAACGGATGCAGGTTTCATCCAAAGCTATGAATAAAGGAGAATCAGCTTTTGCCGGGATATGAAAAGGAAATCAAGCAACTGAAGGAAATGGTTTTTGATCCGCATACACAGCCGATGCCGCAGCTTACCATGCCGGTCTATCAGGGAGCGGCGTCTCTGATTTTTGATGATGAAGAAAATGATACGGAAAGGACGATGCAGATTGAATATCAAGGCCAAATAATGGGAGAAATTGGTGTCCATCGTTGACATCCACAGGGGAAAAAGATAAAATAAGAAAGGCTTTGCACAGGGCCTTTCTTATTTTTGTGCAAAGAACAGCTTTTGGAAGGAGACAAAAAAGCAAATGCGGTACAATTTTAAAGCGATCGAACAAAAATGG
>JAILHW010000076.1 GCA_024695605.1 Lachnospiraceae bacterium
CAGTGTCATATTTCAAAGCCGTTCCTTTCCAACGTAGTTTTCAAGGCATCCTTGCCTCTTTGCGCCAGGTGATACACCTGCTTTTTACTCTTTCCCATGATCCTGGCCGCTTCATCATAGGAAACTTCCTCAAAATACAGCAAAAAAAGGATTCTGCGATAGTCTTCCTTCAGATCCTCCATGGCAAGATATAAAGCGCGGAACTGCTCCTCCCGGATCAGTTCCAGCTCCGGATGATGCCCGGTGGAAAGCTCTCCTGCCTCGGATAATGTCACGTGCGGCCTCTTTTTCCGAAGATACATCAGCGCTTTATTTTTTCCGATGGAATACAGCCAGGTTCGAAAGGAGCTTTTTCCGGCAAACAGACTTCTGCCCGATGCTGCCTGTGCAAAGGCATCGAGCGTCAGTTCCTCCGCATCATCCAGGTTGTGTACATAGCCGTTCAAAAACAGGATCAGCCCGTCTTTGTGACGATCCAGCAAAATGGCCAGATCCTCTTCTCTTCGCTGAACCAGGAACCGTTTGTATAAAACCTCATCGGTTTCTTTTTCTCTGTCTTTGTCCATTGGGCTGCCTGTTATTTCATGGTCTATAGTCAACAAAAGGGCTTGCAGATTGTGCAAACCCTTTTATGCGTATTGTTCTCTTACAGATTACAGAGTGTTATCAGAATCATCAAAGGTCTGATAATCTCCGGTCGAAGCACTGTATCCGCCTGCATAAGCAGCCTGTGCGCCAAGCGTACGATCAAAGTAATCGATGGAAGCGTTCTGCTTTAAGGTATCATACAGATAAGCATCGGTCATCAACATGTAAGGTGTTACATAGAAGATTGCCAGAATACCACAGGTAAATATGGTAAGGAAGATCCAGCCGATGAAGGAAAGATCCAAAACAAAGGCTGCCCATTTGTTACCGGTCATCATCTCTTTACTCAGAGCAAATACCTGCTTGCTATCCAGATCCGGATTTTCTGCAAGGATGAAAGGGATCATACGATATTCGTAGGTTTTGATGATACCCGGAATGATAAAGAGAAGACTCCACAGGAACACAAAAAGCTCCATTAAGAACATGTTCTTTACCACATTACCATAACGACCCTTCTTGAAGGCAAAGCCCAAAAGTCCGAGATCGGAAACAGTCCGCTGCTCGTAGCTGGCTTCCTCCAGATATCTGTAGCATCCAATATGAAGAGGATAGAATACAAAGATCGCAAGCAGAACACCAACAAGGATTGCCATCAGCAGAACGCCGGCAACTACTCCGAGAACGGGAGCCAGCATCTCAGCCATATCGGCTCCGTTTGCCGCACCTGAGAAAATATTCGTGATTCCCTGTGCGGATTCACCGTCTCCGGTATTTCTGGCATTGTTGAATCCTGAGTATCCGCCGCCACCACCGCCGGAGATAATCCCAAAGATGAGACCGAGAAGTACCAGTCCCCAGTAGCTTCTCTTCAGCGCGATCTTCGCTTTGTTTTTCAGTTCACTTCTTGTCCACATACTAATCACCTCATACAAGTTTTTTGGTTTTTGGTTGTTTGACAAACCTAACTCATCATAACTCAATTTGCTATAAAAAACAAGGATAATCACGAAAACGATTAAATAAAATCTGATTCCGACCTTGCAAACTGGTAAGCAACGACCTGACAGCGGGAGGTGAACATCTCTGTTTCCAAAAGCCTTTCTACCTCCTGCGGGGTATAGAAAGCAGCCCGGATCTCCTCATTGTCGGATGTATGCGCATCCGTGATCTCTCCCTCTGCCTCCACAAAGGCGATCTGATTGACGATATCCGTAATGGAAACCGCCGCATAAGCCGGAGGCAGGATCTTTTCGATCTTTTTCAGGGACAGGCCTGTCTCCTCATACAGCTCCCGTCGGATACAATCCTCAATGCTCTCGCCCTCTTCGATCATGCCTGCGCAAAGGTTATAGACATAGCGGTTTACGCCCATCCGAAACTCCCGAAGCAGTAACAGTCTACCATGACACCTGGCCACAATGGACAGTCCGCTGCATTTTTGGCCCAGCTGCGACGGATCCGAAAGTTCGCGGTGGCTGACGATTTCATAGATCTTCTGCTTTCCGCTTTTGTTTTCATAGGTCAGTTCGTAATTTTTCAGGTATTTTGTATCTCTGACCTTCTCCATTTTGATCAGTTTCATCTTCTTTTTTCCTTGCTGTGTTATCAATCCTCTTTTCGGATGCTGTCATCCTCCGCGGCCGCTTTGGGCGTTTGCCGGATCTTTTTTGCCACCTCCGAAAGCGGGGGCATGGTTTTTTTGCGGGTGATCTCCACGAGGCCCAGCGCCGTAATATCCACCAGGTTGGCGCCGTTTGGATCCTTTAACAAAAGGCGTCTCATCTCATGCACGAGTGCCTGTCTGCTCTCTTCCTGGTCCATATTGATAAAATCCACCAATATCATGCCGGACAGGTTGCGAAGCCGAAGCTGTCTGGCGATCTCCTCCGCCGCCTCCAGGTTGATCTTCAGATGGAAGTTTTCGGGGACAAACCTGCGGGACTGTGCCTTTCCTGAGTTTACATCTATGACCGTCAAAGCCTCTGTCGGCTCGATCACCAGAAAGGCTCCGGATTTGAGCCAGACCTTTTTCTGAAGCGCCTGCTCCATGGCAGATCCGATCTTGTACCGCAGCTTGAGAGGAATGGTATCATCCTCCCAAAGTCTGACCGAAGTCTCCGTCAGAGTGCCCGCATCCTTTTTCTGCTCAAATTTTTGCTGCATCTTATCCATCAG
>JAILHW010000090.1 GCA_024695605.1 Lachnospiraceae bacterium
CATTTGCAGAAGAGAATCATTTGCAGAAGAGATCCTGGAGACGGCTGTCGGCAAGAGCCGCTATCGGCAAGATCCGCTTTCGGCAAGATCCGGGAAGCGGAGAAAAGGTGTGAAAACAACCAAAGGGCAAAAATAGTCGAGAAATGAATATACCCTTTACGTTAGTATTAGCTCACAAGGAGGTGAGCAGATGGAAGAACAGAGAAAAGCGGTTCGTAAGATGCAGGATTATATAAGTGATCATATCTCGGAGGAGATAACCATTGGCGATCTTGCAGAAGCGTCATCTTTTTCTCCCTGGTACGCGAGGAGGATATTCATCAAGTATCTCGGCATGACCCCGGCAGTATATATCAGGCGCCTTAAGCTGTCCAAGTCAGCATTGAGACTTCGCGATGAAGCCTGTCAGATCCTCGACGTAGCACTGGATATGGGATTTGGAAGTGTCGACGGATATCAGCGCGCATTCAGACGTGAATTCGGCATAAATCCAAAAGAGTACTCCACAAGTCCGATCCCCGTCTGGCTTTTTACTCCTTCATTCATCATCGAAAAAGAAAGGAGCAAAAGTAAAATGAGCAATATCAGAAATGTCTTTATTCAGGTGGTTGAGAAACCTGCGCGAAAGGTGATCATCAAAAGAGGGGTTCATGCAACAGAGTATTGGAGTTATTGTAACGAAGTTGGATGTGATATCTGGGGACTTCTGACCAGTATTAAGTCCATCAGCGGAGAGCCGGTCTGTTTGTTCCTGCCGAAACAGCTTCGGAATCCCGTAACCAACGAATACGTTCAGGGTGTGGAGGTTGAGCCTGACTATAAGGGAGTGATCCCTGAAGGATTTGATGTGATCGATCTTCCGGCATCCACATATCTTCTGTTTAGAGGAGAACCGTTTGCAGAAGAGATCTTGGAGACGGCTATCGGCGAGATCTGGGAAGCAGAGAAAAAGTATGATCCCGAGTTCATTGGATTTAAATGGGATGACACGAACCCTCGTATCCAGCTCGAGCCCAGGGGAGAGCGGGGCTATATTGAGTTGGTCCCGGTTAAAAGGATTGGCTGATTAGGATCAGGAAGCTGATGACAGTAAAGGGATGCCTGCAACTGGCTATATTCTGTTGAAAGACATCCCTTTTTCTCGGATTTAAAGAGTTCGGTCAATTTGGATGTTTCGGGGAAGAAAAGGGAATTTCAGGTTAAAGAGACTTCAGGGCGAAAAGCATCGAAAACCCAGGGAATCTTGATATTTGATGCTTTTTGGGATGAGAAAAGAGGGTGAAAGCATCGATAACCATAGAAATGGTGAAACTCGATGCTTTTCACGATGGGGAAAAAAGAAAAAGGCATCGAAAATCCTTGATAATTGTGAAATTGATGCTTGAACATATGTGAATGGAGTAAACTGGAGAAAACTGAAGAAAACTGGAGAAAACTGGATTAAACAGGAGAAAACTGGAGAAACCAGACATGAAAATCTTTTTTGGAACACTTCTGCATCGGATCTATACAGCCAATATAGAGCACCTCATATGGTTTGGTGCGATTGTCATTATGATGATCATACTTGGAATACTCCATCATAGGTGGAAAGGCAATGACAGGAAGATACGTCTGTGGCGGATGCTTTGTATGCTGCCGCCTGTCATTGCGGGGGTTCACGCGTTTCTCTATCTGAGAGGCGTCCCGGATTTTCTTTTCGGATATTTACCGCTGTATGTCGTTGCTCTTTCCGTATTGTTGCCGGTTCCGTTTGCCAAACGAAAAATCGGGTATAAGGTTACGGCAGCGATTGCCATATTTTTGACCTGCGGACTTGGCTTTTATTTTCTGGGGATGTCTCCGTTTCACTTCAATCATTCCCGGGAAACTTTTACAGCATCCTTCCATTCATTGGTGCAGGATATGGACAGATACTATATTCTGAAGGAGTGGAAGGAAGTCGATTTTGCTGCGCTTGAAGAAGAATACATGCCCTTGGTACGGGAAGCCGAGCAGGAGCAGAATATAGAAAAATTCACAGATGCGATCATGATGTTTTGCAGCCGGCTGCATGACGGTCATGTCCCTGTCATGGAAGGGGATCCGGACAGGATACGCTGCGCTTCATTCACATCGTCATATAAGCCGCGTGAATACGGGCTTGCAATGATTCAGCTGGATAACGGTGATGTGATAGCCGTATGTACGGCGGATGATGTACATAAGGCGGGGATAGAGGACGGCACTGTCATAACCGGGTGGAACGGCAAAGATATTCTGCAGGCGCTGGAAGAGGACGTTCCCGATCTAGGAATGTCTGTTAAGGCGAATGCTGACCGTGTTGCGGCAATGGTGCTTTCGGGAATCGGCGGAGAGACGGTTGATGTATCGTTCATTGACAAACGCGGCGCAAAGCAGACGGTAACACTTGCAGATCTCGGCGAGCCGCATACACAGCTGGAGGCATTCAGATCGTACAGACATTTTGAAAAACTCGGAGACGAGGATGCATATCAGTCCTTGGTTGCTGATAATTTCAGCGCAAAGATGCTGGATGATAAATGCGGTTATCTCAGGGTGTTCGAAGAAGCAACAGACGACGGTTTTTATGATATCTTTGTGGGATATATGACAGGCAACCATGCCAAAGCAAGGGAGATGTTCCGCGAAAAACTGCGTGGACTCAAAGAGCAGGGAATGGAATATCTTGTCATAGATCTTCGAAATAACGATGGCGGCTATGACGAAATCGCCAATGCCCTTTGCGATCTGTTTGCGACGGAGGATCTGGATCATTATGCAGTAGGTCTGCGCAGGAACGGCAGTTATAAGAGCACTGCGATGCATGGCATACACGGCGATGGCGAATTTGCCGGCCTTAAGGTTGTAGCGCTTACGAATTTCGGATGCATGAGTGCAGGCGACGGTGCTTCGCTGTATTTTTCCAATCTGCCGAATGTCACAGTTGCAGGCCTGACTGATCCATACGGATGTAATCAGGAAACAGGCGGTGTCTGCGCTCTTTCGGGAGGCTGTGTCTATGTAGGATTTCCTGTCGGTCTGGTACTGGATGGAAACGGTGATCCTAACATAGATACCCGGGCTGACCGTATCAGCCGTAATCCGGTTGAGGAACGGATCCCCCTTGACTATGATGCGGCGATGAAGATATTTTGTGACAAGGAAGATTATGAACTGGAATGGGCGATGCAGTATCTTGGGCATAATGGGAAATAGTGAAAAAATAGTGTATGACACTGTGAATGGTTTACATAAATATTAATTCTTGACAAACGCCGCATTTTCCCGTAAAATTGAAAAGACTCAGGTGTCAAAGAGGACAACAGGTTTGCTTGTTGTCCTTTTTTTGAGAGTATCATTTACAGACTGAAGGAGGAGTTATGGAAGGGTTTTTGAGCATTGTTGAATCGGTAAACGGTAAAGTAAACGGCTTCGTATGGGGGCTTCCCATGCTGATCCTGCTGGTAGGAACGGGCATCTTGATGACGATACTGACCAAGGTGTTTCAGCTTTCCCATATCGGGCATTGGATGAAAAACACCATCGGCGGTATTTTTTCCGATAAGCATGTTACCAAGCATACGGGAAAAGAGGATAAGCAGATCACCCAGTTCCAGAGTCTTTGTACCGCTTTGGCGGCTACCATCGGAACCGGTAATATCGCTGGTGTTTCCGCGGCCATCGTAAGTGGTGGACCGGGGGCAATCTTCTGGATGTGGATCGTGGCATTCTTCGGTATGATGACCAACTTTTCCGAAAATGTACTGGGTATTTATTACAGACGCAGAAATGAAAGAGATGAGTGGTGCGGCGGCGCCATGTATTATCTGAAGGATGGTCTGGGAGCCAAAAAGGGCTGCAAGCAGATCGGTGCGGTTTTGGCAGTGCTGTTCTC
>JAILHW010000137.1 GCA_024695605.1 Lachnospiraceae bacterium
TCGGACAGCGGCTCAGCCAGTATGGAAAAAAGAAAGAGGGAGGGTTATTTCTAATGGAAAAGGAACTCCTGAAGTTTATTACCTGCGGCAGTGTGGATGACGGAAAATCCACGCTGATCGGACATTTGTTATATGATGCCAAGCTGATCTTTGCGGATCAGGAAAGGGCGCTGGAGCTGGATTCCAAGGTGGGCGCTACGGGCGGACAGATCGACTACTCTCTGCTTTTGGACGGACTGATGGCCGAGCGGGAGCAGGGCATCACCATCGATGTGGCATACCGCTATTTTTCCACGGAAAAGAGAAGCTTTATCGTAGCGGATACGCCGGGGCATGAGGAATATACCCGCAATATGGCGGTGGGTGCTTCCTTTGCGGATCTGGCAGTGATCCTGGTGGATGCCGAAAAGGGCGTGCTGCCCCAGACCAGAAGACATACCAGGATCTGCGGCCTGATGGGCATCCGGTACTTTGTTTTCGCAGTCAATAAAATGGATCTGGTGGGCTATGACAAAAAGACCTTCGATCAGATCCGAAAGGCCATCCGCAGCCTGATGGCAGAGTTTGAATATGAGGAGGTTACCATCCTTCCCGTCAGTGCAACCGTCGGGGACAATGTGACGGAGCCTTCGAAGAATATGTACTGGTATCAGGGGCGTCCCCTGTTATCCGTATTGGAGCGCTCCAATGCCGGAAGCCAGTCCAGGTCCGAGACGGACGTGTTTACCATGTCGGTACAAAGGGTTTGCCGTCCGGATCATACCTTCCGCGGCTTCCAGGGCCAGATTTCTACCGGAAGGCTTTCCGTGGGAGATCAGATCTGCGTTCTTCCGGGCATGCAGCAGGCCGGCGTTTCCGAGCTGTATATGACCAATGAAAAAAGAGAACAGGTATCCGCCGGAGAGCCGGTCACCATCTGTCTGGACAGAGAGATCGATGTTTCCCGCGGCGATGTGCTGATCAAGGTCAGCGGCGGCAACAAGGAGACGCAGGACGGCGCAGCTGACGATCAGGAAATTGCCGGTATCCATGTTACGGATACCATCGACGTCAACCTGCTTTGGATGGATGAACAGCCCCTTGTCTGCGGCAGAAACTATCATCTGCAGCTGGCATCCTCGCTGGTTCCGGTCACGGTCACCAGGATCCACTACGGGGTGGATGTCAATACGGGAGAGCATACCCAGCAGGAAAACGCAGTCTGCAACGATCTGGTAAACTGCCGCCTGCATACGGGAAATCCCATTGCCGTTTCCTTATTTGAACGCAACAAGGACATGGGCGCCTTCATCATGATCGACCGCGTGACCCATGCCACCAGTGCCTGCGGAACGGTACAGAAGATCCATTCCCAGGGCAGCAATATCTTCTGGCAGGAGCTGGACATCAGCAGGGAGATGCGTGAAAATGCGCTGGGCCAGAAGGCAAAGACCATCTGGTTTACCGGACTTTCAGGCTCCGGAAAATCCACCATCGCCAATGTGCTCGAGAAAAAGCTGCACGCCATGGGCTGCCATACCATGCTTTTGGACGGTGACAACATCCGTATGGGACTTTGCAAGGATCTGGGCTTTACCGAATCGGACAGGGTCGAGAACATCCGAAGGATCGCCGAGGTGGCGCATCTGATGAACGAAGCCGGACTCATCGTGCTCTGCTCCTTCATCTCTCCCATTGCAAGAGACCGGAAGAATGCCAGAAGCATCATCGGTGAGGACTTTGTGGAGGTATTTGTGGATACGCCGCTTGAGGAGTGCGAGAGGCGTGATGTGAAGGGCCTTTATAAGAAGGCAAGAGCCGGGAAGATCCCCAACTTTACGGGTATCTCCTCCCCCTTTGAAGCGCCCAAGTCGCCGGAGATCCATGTAAAGACCATGGAGGAGGAGCCCTCCGCCTGCGCGGACAGGATCCTGGCATTTTTGAAACAGAAGGAAGAAAGCGAAAACGCGCGATAACGACACGCATAGGCCGATTATTTACAAGCACTTGTTGCTTGTGATATAATCGGTCTATATGTTGTGTTCTCGGAGCGGGATTTTTTTATGAATGCAGAAACCAGAAAACTATACGGAAAAAGAGCACTGTCCCTGCTTTTGTTTGCGGCAGGGATCGTGGTGATCTATCTGCTTTTGGAGTATCCCCTGGTGGATGATACCAAAGCCCAGAGCAGAGTCACTTTCCATGACTATTATGAGACGGACCCCATTGATATCCTCTTTGTCGGACCGTCTCATTCTGTGCATTTTATAGATGCAGTGCAGATGACGGATACCCTGGGAGAGTCGGTGTATAACCTGGCTACCACAGGGCAGCTTTTGGTGGAGACCAATGCGCTGATCCATGATGCCATCGATCACAAAGGGATCAAGCGTATTTTCTGTGAGGTATCCATATCCCGCCTTCCCCGGACGGAAAGCGAGCCTACGGCCATTTATATCGTCACGGACTATATGAAAAACCCTTACTATCAGGCCAAGATGGTTCTGGAGGAGACACCTACCGATGCCTATCTGAACGCCCTGCGCCTTCGGCGCGGCATGGAGCCTCTGAAGTTTTATTTTTCCAAGCCCCTACAGATCCTGAAAAAGAAACAGGATCCGGATTA
>JAILHW010000157.1 GCA_024695605.1 Lachnospiraceae bacterium
TACCACAAACCCTTCCCTTGGTAAATAAGGGATTTTGTGAATTTTCCGCCTTTTTACTGGCCCGAAATGGTATCGTAGCGCTGACGGATAAAGAAATTGTTCAGGTTTGTCAAAAGCTGGGTTCTGGAGATGTCTTTTAACATATATCCCGCGGGCTTTAAGGTCATCACCCGAAGGATGGTCTCCTTATCACTTTTCCCCGTCAAAAACATAACGGGAATATCCTTGGAATAATCCTCACTTCGCAGCATTTCAAAGACCTTCAGACCATTGGTTACAGGCATATCAAAGTCCAAAAGGATGAGATCCACGTTGTTCCTGGCAAGCCAGGTAATGGCCTGCATACCGGATTTTGCCATGCCCACCCGGTAATCGTCCTTCAGCCACTCCTTCAGGATCTGCAAAAAGCTTACATCATCATCCACCAGAAGGATGCTCTTCTTGCGCTGCTCCTCTTCATGCTTATCCGAAAAGCTCAAAAGCTTTTCAATGAAAAGGTTCATATCCAGAGGACGCTCAAAGAACTCCGTAAACAGATGGCTGGGCAGGAAGGGTTCGATGTCATCCCTCTGCTGCTTGCTGCCGATGAAGATCAGAATACGACCTTCCTCAATACAAAGATCCTTCAGATAGATGAGTACCCCCTGGTTTTCCAGCATCTTGAAATCCGCATAGATCACAATCTGATCCACATCCGCCTGATACTTTTCGATCTCCTTGATCTGATAGGAAATTTCATGTACCTCGAAGCCGTTCTGATTCATATTCTGCACAAGTGCATTCACCATAAAG
The DNA here is from genome assembly GCA_024695605.1 of Lachnospiraceae bacterium. Taxonomy (GTDB): domain Bacteria; phylum Bacillota; class Clostridia; order Lachnospirales; family Lachnospiraceae; genus RGIG7926. The sequence continues at coordinate 793 of JAILHW010000157.1, forward strand.
GTCCTGTCCCCGCGGATCAGTAAAACCCTGTTCATACCTTATCCTCCAACTCTTTTTCCATTCTGTCCCATTCCAGCTGGGAAAGATATCCCTCCAGCTGCTTTACGACACCCTGCTTCTTTGCATCCAGTTCATAGTCCTGAAGGGATGTCAGGATCATTTCCGCATTGTCGGCATCCATCTGATAGCAGTACTCCTTCAGCAGCGCCATGGCCTCCGTAAACTCTTCTTCGGGCAGTGCCTTCTTTTGCTCCTTTTCGGTATCGGTTACCTGTAGCAGGTTTTGCATACCTTCATACTGCGAAAGAAAGCTCTCATGGTTTTCCGTGATGGTACTGATATCCTGCTCCTCTGCAGCCGTCTCCAGCTTCAGGGCCAGATCCGAAAGCTGCTGGGCACCTACGATCCTTGCGGAGCTCTTAATGGCATGGGCTTCAATGCCGTAGCGTTCCCAATCCTCAGAGACATAGGCCTCCTTTAAATATCCGCTCTTTACGGAAATATCCTTTACAAAAACCTCCAGCACCTTATGAAAGCTTTCCCTGCTTCCGCAATATTTGATACCGGCTTCTTCATCCACGCCGTACTGCTCCAGGCCTTTGGCCTGAACGGCTTCCTCCTTTGTATCCGGAGCCTCCTCTACCCAGCGGATCTTATCCGGAGGCAGATAAGAAAGCATCACCTGCTCCAACCGCTTTCCGGAAACGGGCTTGGTAATATAGTCGTGGAACCCTTCCTGAATGAATCGCTCCCTGGCGCCGAAAATGGCGTTGGCAGTCAGAGCGATGACGGGAACTCCGGAGGAAAGGTTTCCTTCCATTTCCTTCATGGCGTGCAGGGTCTCGATACCATCCATCTTCGGCATTCTGAAATCCAAAAGAATGAGATCGTACCTGGTCTTTGCAACCATCTCAAGACACTCTTCTCCGCTGCTGGCCTCATCAATCTGAATGCCGGTGCTGGATAACAGCTCCCGTACCACAATATGATTCACCGGGGTATCATCCACCAGCAGGATCTTTGCATCCCCGGCGTAGAAGGGTCTTTGGGTCTCCTTGTCCTTATCGCCGTAAACCTGACGCTTGGAAAGGTCTCCCAGCTTTTCTCCTCCCACCACCTTCTGAGGAAGCGTTACCGTAAAGGTGCTTCCCTTTCCGTAAACGCTTTCCACACTGATATCGCCGTTCATCAGCGTAATGATCTGTCTGGTAATGGCAAGGCCCAGGCCCGTGCCTTCTATGGTCTTATTCTGGGCCATGTCCAGGCGATTGAATTTCTCAAAGAGCTTTTCCTGATCCTCAGGCTTGATACCGATTCCGGTATCCTTTACGCTCAACTTCAGCTGCACCTGATCCCCTTCAAAGGTTCCCCGCACCTTCAGCTGAACGGAACCGTTTTTGGTATATTTTACCGCATTACCAAGCAGGTTCAGCAATACCTGTCTCAGCCTTACCTCATCTCCCATGAGATGACAGGGCAGAGCCGGATCCGCATCCAGCTCCAGGGCCAGGTCCTTTTCCGCTGCCTTCATCCGGATCATGGCGGTGACATCCAAAAGCACCGACGCCAGATCGTATTCGTGGTTCAGGATATCCATCTTTCCGGATTCGATCTTGGAAAAATCCAAAATATCATTGATGAGGGAAAGCAGGGTCTTTCCGGCGCTCTCTATGGTCTTGGCATAGCCCAGCACCTTATCGTTCTTACTCTCCTTTAAGATCATCTCATCCATGCCCAGCACGGCGTTAATGGGGGTGCGGATCTCATGAGACATATTGGCCAGAAAACTGCTCATGGCCTCATTGGAGGCGATGGCCTTCTGCTCCTCGATCCTGGCAAGGCGGGATGCTTTCAGCACATTGATAAACTCATTCTGGGATACCGGATTGGAGAAGAAAAAGCCCTGCATATAGTTGATGGAAAATGCATTTGCCATATCCACCTGTGCCTGATTTTCCACACCGGAGATAATGATCTTTTTCCCCATTCTGCGGATCATCTGGATGGAGCTTTCCAAAATGATCCGTCCGGTTTCGGAGGTCTCCGCCTCTCGAAGGATTGACTTATCGATCTTTACGGAATCGATATCCAAATGGAAGATGGAATGGATGTTGGAGTAGCCGATACCGTAATCATTTACCGAGAAGGAAAAACCGTATTCCCGAAGGGTGCCCATAAATTCCATCAGGGCTTTAAAATCCGTAGCCGCTGCCGATTCCATGATCTCAAACACGATCTGAGATGGATCGATGGTGTAGCGGGACACTATTTCGATGATATGGGATGCATAGTTTTGCTGGATGCACTGTACCACCGACAGGTTAATGTGGAGATTTTCGATGCCCATCTCCACCGGGATACCACTGTTCAGGAATTTGCACACCTCTTCAATGACAAAATCACCCAGATCGAAGATGAGTCCTCCCCTTTCCGCCACCGGAAGAAATTCCCCGGGATAGATATCTCCCAGTTTTTCATCGTGGAATCGAAGAAGTGCCTCTCCGGAGCAGATATTCATGGTCTGGCTGGAATAGATGGGCTGGTAATACACCTCAAAGCACTGGTTCTTCAGTCCTCCCAATATGCTCTTTTCCAGTCTGGACTGCCGAATGATATAATCCAGTCCGCTGCCCTTGCACAGATCCTCACCCGAACCATATCCTTTGGGAACCGGGGCGGAAAGGAGCATCATAATATCTTCCACCCCATGCAGATCCTCCGGGATCTTGGCAAAGAGAACCGCCGCATCAAAGGTATTGTTTCTTCCCTGAAAATCCCAAGGCTCCAGAAAGCGGGCACGGATCTTTCTGGCAAGCTCCAGATCCTTTTCCTCATCTGCACTGTCCCGAAGAAGTACAAAGGTTCCGGGTCCTACATAGTACAGAGATTCGGAATCTCCCACACTCTTTAAAAATCCGCTTGTCATAATGGTGAGCCTCTCGATATTGGCCTGACCGATGATCTGCATCAGAGACAGGGGATTTTGCATTTTGATACAGATAATGGAAAAAGGCTGACCGGCTTTTAAGGCCCTTTGAAGATCCTGCATCCAGGCGGTATGATTCAAAATATCCGTCCTCTGATCCCTTCTGGTATCCTCGTTTTCTACCACGATCATCACTGCCGTCAATGCCAGAGCCTGACAGACCAGCTCGGTATGTACGCCGGAGATCAACATCTGGATCACCGTTCCGATGGCTACCAGAACAAAGAAAAATACCAGCACCTGACGGATCCTGGGGGTCACTGCCGACCAGAAGAAAAACAGGATCACTACAGCTGCCAGGAAATAGATCATGCTGACTACATACAACACACCGACACCCCAGCTGCGGTGATACTGGCAGTTCTCGGTATAGTAATAGATCCAGTGAGTCAGGGGATTGATGATGGCAAGAAGTGTCGTTGCATACATCGGTGCCTGATAGAAATTTCGATGGGAACGTTTCAATCGTTTGTTGGCGCCTGTGATAATGGCAACATAGAAACAAAAGATCGGCGCCAATAAGGGATGGACAATGAAATAGATATATTGCATGAGAACCAGTACATCAAAGAGAAAGCCCGGCCCGGTGATGACCGGCTTGATCATAGCCGTGATCAGATTGCAAAGGGCGGTAATACACACATTCAAAAGCATCATAACAAACAGCATGTTCTGCAGTCGTTTGTGCCGATGCCGGATCAATGCATAATATAAACAGGAGATACAGATCAGGATGGTTGAGATCTGAAATCCAGCCCCATCAATCACAGTAGCGATATCGAATTGTCCCATATTACCCTCTCATATTTTCAGCCATAATCAGCTATAACCCTACAGAAAATCATACCATAAAAGGCCTGTTATCACAACGGCTTGTTTCCCCTTCTGCCCCCTGATCGGTTTCCCTTTTTCTTCCCGGATCCGGACTGTTTTTTCCTATCCTTTCCCACGATCTTTCGCGGCGGGATCAGACACTTTTCCCCGAAGCCGATTAGGTCTTCCCTTCCGGCCTTCATCAGTGCTTCCTTTACCAGATCGTAGTTCTCCGGTTTCTTATACTGGATCAGGGCCCTTTGCATTGCCTTTTCATGGGGATTGCGCGGCACATAAACCTTCCGCCCGTCCCGCGGATCGATGCCGGTGTAATACATCACCGTCGAAAGGGTGGAGGGCGTGGGATAAAAGTCCTGCACCTGCTCGGGAATATAGCCCATATCCCGGATGTGCTCTGCAAGCTCTATCGCCGCCCTTAAATCCGACCCCGGATGGGAGGACATAAGGTAGGGAACCAGATACTGCTTCTTCCCCATTTTTTCATTGAGCCTTGCATAGCGCTCCGAAAAGCGGCGATAGACCGCATTCTTCGGCTTGCCCATTTTCTCTAAAACCTTGTCGGAAACATGCTCCGGTGCCACCTTCAGCTGCCCGCTGATATGGTAGGTGATAAGCTCTCGCAAAAAGGTATCGTCCTTGTCATACATGAGATAATCAAATCGGATACCGGACCGGATAAATACCTTTTTCACACCGGGCACCTTTCGAAGGGAGCGAAGCAGCTGCACATACTCTTTGTGATCCACAATGAGATTCTCACAAGGCTCCGGAAACAGGCATTGTCTGTGGGAGCAAACGCCGTATTTCTCCTGCTTTTTACAGGCCTTATGGTAAAAGTTGGCGGTGGGGCCTCCCACGTCGTGAATATAGCCCTTAAAGCCCGGCTGCTTTGTCAAAAGCTCTGCCTCCTGCAAAAGAGACTCCCTGCTTCTTGTCTGGATCATTCGTCCCTGGTGAAAGGTCAGGGCACAGAAGCTGCAACCCCCAAAGCACCCTCTGTTGGAAGCCAGGGAAAACTTGATCTCTTCTATGGCCGGGATCCCGCCCTTTTCCCTGTAGGAGGGATGAAAATCCCGCATATAAGGAAGGGCATAGACATCATCCATTTCCATCTGCGAAAGAGGAAGTGAGGGAGGATTCTGGACAATATATTGCTTGTTGGGATAGGGCTCTACCAGCCGCTTTGCCGTAAAAGGATCCGTGTTCTGATACTGGGTAAAAAAGCTTTTGGCATACAGCTTTTTATCCGCCTGCATATCCTCATAGGATTCCAATACCTGGGCATCGGAAAGCACATCCGGATCGCTTGTCCGAAATACGGTTCCCGCCACAAAGCTGATATCCTTTACATCAATGCCGGAAGCCAGGGCATCCGCCAGCTCCACCACTGCCTTTTCCCCCATGCCGTACATGAGAATGTCAGCACCGCTGTCCATGAGTACCGAGCGCTTTAACTTATCCGACCAGTAATCATAGTGGGCCAGTCTCCGAAGGCTTGCCTCAATGCCGCCGATGAGGATCGGGGTCTTTTTATAGGTCCTGCGGATCAGGTTGCAATACACCACCGTCGCATAATCCGGACGCATGCCCATGACACCGCCGGGACTGTAGCTGTCCTTCTCCCTTCTCTTTTTGGAGACGCTGTAGTGGTTAACCATGGAATCCATATTGCCGGCAGAGACCAGAAAGCCCAGCCTCGGCTCTCCGTACTCGGTAATGCTCTCATCCTTCTTCCAGTCCGGCTGGGGAAGCATGACAACCGAATAGCCGCGGGACTGCAGCACACGGCTGATAATGGCAGGACCAAAGGACGGGTGATCCACATAGGCATCACCCGTTACGAATACAAAGTCCGGCTGCTTGATACCGGCCTGTTGCATCTCTTTTCTGTTGATGGGTAGGAATCCTGACATTTCTGATCCTCTTGTTCCTATGTTGCCGGCTACGGTGCGGATGCACTTCCGGTTCGCTTTCCGGAAGTCATCCTCCACCTTCCGCCGGCGTAGTACATACTTCAACAAATACATAAATCATCCGAGCAAAATCATCCCGGTCAAAAACAATATGAGCAATATCATCCGGACAAAATTATCCGGATCAGCACCAATCGATAAACTTCATCAAGTCATCCTTATCTTGACAATATCTCAGGTGTATAAAATTGTTTTATCATCAATGAAGACAAATAAAAATATCAAATGACGCCCTGCATCTTAGACATATACCAAGCCAATATATGAATGGGCTGCTGGAAACTGCCGGATGTGATCCTGCTCTCCAACTCCTTTGGAGAAAGCTTGACTACATTCAGAAACTCGGTATCATCCAGACTCTGCCCTGCCACTTTTTTGCAGTTTTTCGCTACAAAGAGAATCGCGTAATTATCTGCAATCGTAGGATTGGACGGAACCGTCAAAAGGTGTGTCCAATCTTCGGATTCATATCCGGTCTCCTCAGCCAGTTCCCGCTTCGCCGCTTCCAAGGCAGCCTCCGCTTCCTTAGCATCATCGATCTTTGCACCTTTTCTGCGGTATTCCAAGCCATCCGTTCTCTCGATCCCACCTGCACAAAACTCCAGAGTCACGGCTTCTATGCCCTGACGATACTGTCTGACACAGATCAGCTCTCCCGCCTCATCCTGCGCCAGGATCACCACAAAATCTCTTCGGCTGTAACTGTAAAAGGGTTCAAATTCACTGCCGTCCGGAAAGCGGTATTTGGATTTTCGAAAATCAATCCACTCATCCGTGACAAGGTGTTCACACTCCACCTCTTCCCAGATCAGATCTTTATCGTTTTGAATGTCTTTCATTTGGTTTGTTTCCTTTCCCTTTTCGTTCCTTTTCAGTATATCATAGATGTGATACAATGTTGCAAATAAGTTATGCCACGCAAAGGAGACTTCTATGAACACAATTCAGGATATCATACAGCGCATCAATGACGGACAACTTGACGAAAGGCTTTTGGAGATCTATCAGACAAAGGATCGGCTTTCCCGGGAGCGAAAACGGCTAATCTCCTCCATCGCAGAGTTTTCTTCTCTGTTTCCCGAAGACCAGGAGATCGAGATCTATTCCGCTCCTGGCCGCAGTGAGATCGGCGGCAATCACACCGATCACCAGCAGGGTGAGGTGCTGGCCGCATCCATTACGGATGATGCCATTGCCATCGCCTCCAGGGCCGATGCTCCCAGGATCCGTCTGCTTTCAAAAGGTTACCCTATGCTAACTATTTCCATCGAGGATCTGCAAAAGGATGCCTATCCGGACGGTACAACCGAGGCGCTGATCGCAGGCGTTGCTGCGGGCATGAAGGACCGCGGCTACAGTATCGGCGGCTTTGATGCCTTCGTGACCAGCGATGTACTCTCCGGCTCGGGTCTGTCCTCCTCGGCTGCCTTTGAAACCCTGATCGGCTGCATCCTGTCCGGACTATACAACGATATGAAGCTTACGGATGTGGAAAATGCTATGATCGGACAGTATGCCGAGAATGTCTTTTTCGGAAAACCCTGCGGCCTTATGGACCAGATGGCATGCTCCGTGGGAAGTCTTTGCCATATCGATTTTAGAAACCCTTCGGATCCGGTCATCGAGCGGATCGAATTTGACCTGGAAACTGCCGGGTACAGCCTCTGCATCACGGACACCAAGGGCTCTCATGCGGATCTGACGGATGACTATGCCGCCGTTCCCGCAGAAATGAAGGCGGTCGCTTCCCTCTTCGGTAAGAACGTTCTGATCGAGGTGACTGAGGAAGAGGTATTGCAGCAGGCCACAAGGATCAGAGAGACGTGCGGAGACCGGGCTTTTCTGAGAGCCATGCATTTTTATGCGGAAAACAAGCGGGTGCAGCAGGAGGCTGCCGCTCTGAAGGCAAAGGATATGGATGGCTTCTTAAGGCTTGTCAGGGCCTCGGGAGATTCCTCCTACAAGTATCTGCAAAATGTCTATACCTCTCATGACCTCAGACATCAAAATGTGGCCGTAGCCTTGATGCTCTCCGAACATCTCCTGGGTGATAACGGCGTTTGCCGCGTACACGGCGGCGGCTTTGCCGGCACGATCCAGGCCTTTGTTAAAAAAGATGCCATCGAAGCTTACCGCACCCAAATGGATGCATTCTTTGGGGAAGGATCCTGCAGCGTCCTTGGCATCCGCAAATTCGGCGGGATCAGGATCGTATAAAAAACCACAAAAGGGGCGGAGAGATCTCCGCCCCTTTGATACAGCTCATCGTCCTGTCTGATGCTCTGTTTTACTCATACCACACATTTCCTGCCCATTCGCTGCCGGCTACCCGTTCCATCAGCTCCAGGAATTCTGCTCTGTACTCGTCACGAGTGTCCGTCATTTTCACGTTTTTGATTGCCTGAGCAAGTGCTTCCTCTCTTGTCATATCCTTCAGATGATCGCTGTCGGTCAAAGCCATGGCATACTCCGCTACGCTGGTTGCGAAAATGAAGTCATCCGAAGGCTTTGTCGTATAATTGCTTGCATCGATCGGGAATGCAGCATACTCTGAGGTATTCTTATCAGGATCCTTGTAGGCGATGGAAAGTGTACACCACTCATCTCCCTGTTTCCCTTTTTCGGAGATCACGCTGTCCTGATACTTCAGGCCGGTATCTGTTTTCTCATCCTCGGCAAGCAGGATCTCATAGACTGCCGTCACCTGGTGACCTGCACCAACCTCACCGCCATCCTTGGAATCATCCCTGAAATCGGCCGCATTCAATGCTCTGTTTTCATACCCTACCAGTCTGTAAGCGGAAACCATAGCCGGATTGAATTCCACCTGGAGCTTGGTATCCTTGGCCACGGTATAGATGGTTGCGTTCATTTCCTTGCCCAGAACCTTCTCAGCCTCCTTCATGGAGTCAATATAGGAGTAATTTCCGTTTCCGGCATCTGCCAGTGTCTCTGCCGTAACGTCATTGTAGTTTCCCATACCGAATCCGAGTACCGATAAAAAGATCCCGGACTCCTTTTTCTCACTGATCAGCTCCTCAAGCTCATATCCGGAGCATTTTCCCACATTGAAATCACCGTCGGTTCCAAGGATGATCCTGTTGTTGCCGCCCTCGATAAAGTGCTCCTGTGCGATCTCATATGCCAGCTCGATCCCGCCTTCTCCGTTTGTACTGCCGCCTGCACGCAGGTTATCAAAGGCGCGCAGGATCTTTCTCGAATCATTTCCCTTTACACCGTCAAGCACCAGATTGACGCCGCTTGCATAGGTTACAATGGAGACCCTGTCATCTTTACCGAGATCCTCCACCAGGATCTTCAGGGCATCCTTCAGCAAAGGAAGCTTATCGTCGTTGTTCATGGATCCGGAAACATCCAGAAGGAATACGATATTGGATGCAGGCCTTTTGGTATCCTTCAGCTCCTTGGTATTCACACCCAGGATCATCAGCTTGCTGCTTTTGTTCCAGGGACATTCGGAAACCTGTGC
>JAILHW010000185.1 GCA_024695605.1 Lachnospiraceae bacterium
GGAGGTTTATCATTCTCTGTTGCATAATGCACTGAAGGAATATGCAGAGGGGATAGATACGGAATACGATATGAACAATGCAGAGAACTACGCTGTTTGCATGGTTGAACAGATAAGATCTGAGATGAAAAGAGTGGGAAAAACATGGAACTGAGGAAAATAAACAAGAATGATGCTAAAGCTCAGTTGGAATACACTACAGCACTTCCAACAGACGAAAATGGTTTAACAAATCCATATAACGGAGTTTCTTACGATGATTATATCGAGAAGGTTTTACCGACGTTGATTTCTTATGAACACCCGGTTAATATGCCTGACTGGTTTGTGCCGGAAACATACTATTATCTATGGGATGAAGGTCGTTTGGTTGGAGAATTCCGTATCAGGCATCATCTCACAGAAGCACTTAAGAGCGGCGCAGGGCATATAGGTTACAGTATCAAGAGAGAAGAACGTGGAAAAGGATATGGAACAGCGGGTCTGAAACTTACTATTCTTGAAGCAAAGAAAATAATACCGGAGGACGAGATATATCTTAGGGTAAATAAAGATAATATTGCCTCGCGGAAGGTTATGCAGAATAATGGCGGGAAGATTGTCGGGGAGGATGATGGGCACTTCTTTGTGAGAATTCCGAAGTATTTTGATTGTGGCAATGCGGGGTAAAATATAGATGCGCACCACTCGTGACAATAAAATGACAATAAAAACTTAAAAAAGTATAGTAGATACATTCAAACCGTTCAGAAATGAACTGTTGAACAAACTTAAAACTACCATAAACATGTGGCTCAAAAAATATATTTGCGTTGAATAGTTTTGTTGAAAAGTCAGTCAGGGATGAATTAAAAGTGATCAGCGTTTAATAATTCAAAGTACTGTAGCAGTACTGTTTGAGTTGACAGCGAAGAAAAACGAGGCCGGGACGCATGCTTGCATGTGATCCCGGTTTTGTTTTGTCTGCGTTTTAATTTCGAATAAAATGACCCCCTGACTCCGTCCCCTCGGTCCATTTTATGTGGATAAAGCTGTTGTATTGGGGTATAATGAGTGATAAGCGGGGGTTATAGGGGAGGATCGAAAGACAAAGAGATGCGTCGAAGCTGCGGATAGGAGCTTGAATCAGCGAGTCCGTATAAAACGATCATTGATATTGTTTTATGCGCAGATTATATGGATGCAGCTACCGACTCTGTGGGCCGCAGCTACAATAAGGGAAAAACGCTGCAGGATTTCCTGGAAGAGCTGAAAAAAGATGCAGGAACCCGCTATGCGCCCTGGCTTTCTACGCTTCTTGAGCGGGAAGAAGTATTTCATGATATTGAATACCTGCTGACGCATGCACGGGAACTCAATTATCGCGACACATATCAGCTCCTCAGAAGCGCTACGGATTTTTGAAAAATTGGAGGTCAAACAGGAACTATGGAAAACAGCAGGCAGATTGAAAAGAAAGCTGTAGCAGTAGCAGCAGGCTTTTGCTTGTTTTTGCTGGGCTATATGGAGATGATGGCTGTTTGCGATGATCATATCTCAAGAATCAACGGACTGGGAGTTCATTATCTGACAGATATCTTCAAAGCCCTGGGGTTTCTGAGCTTTCCGCTGATCGCCTGCGTTATGGGGAAAAAGAGAAGACACAGGCTTGCCTTGTATGCGGATACAGCTGTTATGCTGGCAAGTATTTCTCTTTTGCTTTATGCAAAGCAGAGTATGATGATAACTGTCGCAGCCCTTCTGTTTACCCTGGCATATGGGTATCTTGGAGGGTATTCCTACTACCGGCTGTCACTTGCACTCGGCAGAAGTGAGAACAGGGGAAAGGTGATCGGAGCAGCCTGCGGCGGTGCGGTCCTGATCCAATATGTCATAAGCATACTGATCAGTTCCCGGTACATTATTTTTGTAGCTGCGATGGCATTTATCATTTCGACCGTGATCTACACATATTTTGATCAGCCGATTTCCGAAAAAACGGAGCCGGACGAAGAAAATGCCGGAACCGGAAGGTTTTTTGTCACAAGCTCCACGCACCACCGTTTTATCCTGATCTGTACCATTTTGCTGATCATAGCCATGATATCCGTCAGAACAGATATTATATTCTTTGAACTCAACTATAACGGGCAGCTGAATTTCTATTCCTATACAAGGCTCTTTCTTGCGGTAGGATATGTGATCATGGGATATGCTGCGGATCTGGTGAAAAAGAATTATTTCCCGATCGCGGTGGTCGCCGGCATTCTGATGACATCAGTCCATATGATGCTGCCGTTGTTTTCGGCTTCTTACGGGAATGCCTTTTTAAGCATCTATTATATATCCACCGCAGTATATATATTCTTTTATACCTACGCTTTTGTGAGTCTGGCCGCAGACACGAAGTATCCTGAGCTGACAGCAGGTTTCGGGCGCGTTTTGGCGGATCTGTCGGAATTTTTGTTTTATAATCTGGCAGTCTTTTTCTCGCACCACTTTATCAGAGTTTCCGATCTGTATTATTATGGGGGATATTTTGTTTTTCTGACGGTTTTTGTCATTGTTGTATTTATGAATCTGCCGGGATTGGATTTCAGGACAATGAAGCAGACAGCGATAACACCACAGGGAGAGGCGGTGGATGTAAGCAGGATCGATCCGGATGTATTTTTGGACAGGTATGATCTGTCACCCAGGGAGAGGAAAATAGCAAGCCTGCTCATACAGAGTGATGAGCCGATGAAGGTGATAGCAGCTGAGATCGGTATCACCGAGCGCTCGCTTTACCGCTATTCCAAGAAAATATATGAGAAGACGGAGAGCGAGAACCGGACGGCTCTGATCAAGAAGTATTTCAGCATGTAAACGGCGTGGATACGCCTTGAATAGGCGGCTTGTCATAAATATGACATAGGGTGTCACAAACATGGCACTGTGCAATAAAGACTATATACTATAAAATTAAGATGACGTTTTGTCATCTTTTTTTTGCGCGATAAGGCCGTCAAGCGGGCACCACGCTTGCGTGAGTGACCATTTGACGGCCAACGCGACAAGCGAGTAGGGGGTGCATTTCCCACGACTCGCTCATGCAATAAGACCGGTTACGGAAACCATGGAAGGAGAACTGGGATGAAGAAAAGAAAAAGTTTACTGCAGATTGCGACTTGCATGTTGAGGTTTTTGTTGATTACAGCAGGGATATTTGGCTTGCCTGCCATAACCTTTGCTGCAGATCCCGATTCTGCCTTGATGGGGGATAACGATGATTATGTAGTAGGTGCCAACACCGTGATCGATAAGATCGGAATGGAAGGCTATGACCAAGTTACAGATGACCGTATGGAACTGTATACGGCTTTTTATTCTGATCTGAACCTTGAGATCCAGGGAGGAAGATATTTCAAGGGACATGAGATATTGAATTTCGAAGACGGCACGGTGTATGACAAGGGAAACTTCGAAGCGCTGACTGACGGAAATGATGCTACAACTGCCGAGCCAAAGACAAACCCGTCCGATTTTAATTCCTCAATGGTCTTTGCCCTGAATGAGATTCCTGTTGAGATGAGCAAAAATTATAGGCTTTTTGTGGATTATGTGGATTATTCAAGTAATCCGGATGACGAAGTTGTTTCTTATCTTGAAAAAGTTGAGGGCACAGCTTTATATGCATGGGAATATGAGAAACAGAAGGACGGGACATATAAGAGGGTACGTAGCATACCCATAACCGCTGAAGATTTCGAGATCAATGATGACAGTGACACAATGTATGTAAATCTCGGGCTCGGACATATCGATACAACGAAATATAGATTAGACCAGTTTGATGAACTTGCTTCAGATCCAAACAACGCCACATACACCATTACCCGGATTCGTTCATATCTTTCACAGCATCCCGATATGAAGAAGGATTACTATCAGCATGTTCCGACTCTTTCGGGACTGGTAAGGCTTGACGGATCGAAATTTAAGGATTCATCGAATCCCATAGCGATAGCGGCGATGTGTTATGATGCTACAGCAACCGAAGAGAAAGATCTTTATAAAACCGTATCCGCTGACAGCACGGGCGAATATACTTATAACGAATACTCATGGCATAACAATAAAGGATTCGCCCTTACTTTTGCAGTAAGCGATGATAGCTATTATTATGGTCGTAGTGGTGAAGTCACCTATACCAAATATTGGAGCGATGAGCCCTATTATGCATCAAGTATGGGCAGCTTTTCGCTCCAGCCCTATATGTACAGGTTTACGGATAAAGGTAATGAGCATACGCTTACTTTATACAATGTGTATCCTTATTTTCTGTTCGCAAGAAGAATTCAGGAAAACTATCATATAGATTACGATAACTGGAAGGCGGCGGATCACAGCCAGGAGAACCTGCTTATAGACACCTGGGAGATACCCGCAACCTATACCGATCCTCTGAGTGGAACTGTATATAATGTACGCATTGCAAAGGGAGGAAATATCGTTCCCCAGTATGCATCAAAGCTTATCATAGAGGACGGCGTTGGATTTCCCGATGATTGCTCGTATCTGTTTTCAAGTTTGGGAAATCTCAGTGTGAGAATGCTTTCCGAAATTGTGATACAAGGAGAGACCGGATCGGTAGGGTCCAATATAACGAACATGTCATACATGTTTCTCGGGAAAACAGGCAGACAGGGTTTTGATGCTACTGAATATGCATCTCTGGATTTTGCTGCCCTTGATACCTCAAATGTGACTGATATGAGCTTCATGTTCGCTGATGTTACCATGACAAACCGCGCAAACATTGACGTGACTACTCTTGACACCTCGAAGGTTACAAATTTCAAGGGAATGTTCAGAAGCTATCATGTCCCGAGCGGATTATTCCAGCCTAACACAGCTCTGGATCTTTCGCATTTTAACACGGAAAGTGCGGAAGATATGTCCGAAATGTTTGAAGGCTCGACCTTTTCCGCACTTGATCTGTCGGGCTTCGATTTTTCAAAGGTGACTGATATGTCAAGAATGTTCACCTTTATCGAATACCTTGAGAGCATTACATTTCCTGCTGATATGGACTCGTCAAAGGTTACGGACATGAGCTTTATGTTCGCGGGAGATTACAACCTCTCGCAGATCGGCAATTTAACCGCAATGGACACGGGCAGCGTGACGGATATGTCCGGCATGTTCGGAGCGCATCAGTGCAATAAAAAGCTAATAGAAACGATTCCCGTGTATATGGATCCCGAGGTCTGGTCGGGAAGCTATCAATATGACAAGTTCCTGGATGGATTTGCCGTATTCAGCCCGACCTGGGTCACTGTAAAGCTTTACAATGTGAATGACGGCCCCGCGATCACAAGCCTTGACCTGACAGGCTTTGATACAGGAAAAGTAAAATATGCAAACGGTATGTTCTATATGCCAAAGCTTTCCGAGATAAAGTGGGGAGAAAGTACCACATTCGAGTCGCTTTCGGATGCCGGAGGCATGTTTACCCTTGCTTCTATAAAAAAACTCGATCTTACGGGACGCAAATTCAGCAATATTAAATTTGCGAATTCGCGGGTATTTCCTGCAGAGATGTTCAATCTGAATCAGGCAACGGAACTGGTGCTTGGTAAGGATTCGATCAATCTTTCGAAGCTGTCGCCTAAGGGTCAGCTTATGATCAATGCGCCGGAGCTGTATTCGCTCGATTTCAGGAATGTAACGATGGGCACCAATGCACTTGCGGGAGAAGGAGTATTAAATTCCGGCTCTCCCAGCTCGCTTCAGGGTGCTTCCGGGCTGTATGAAATCTATCTTCCTGCCGGGATGCCTCTCTTAACATCACCCATGGAGCTTCCCGGGAAATTCTACGATGAAGAAGGGAATGCATATAACGTCATAAACAGCGATGATGAAAATGCTTGTACCGTAATAAAAGGCGGCTACGAAAATGAGCTGCATCTTGTCAATCCGGATAAGGAAAGAAAACCCCAGACCATCACAGCCGATGATGTGACAGTTACCTACGGCGATACGGACAAGGCCGTTAGTGCCGGTGTTACCGACCCGGCCGAGGGCGGCGGCGAGATTACCTATGCCGTCAAGGCCGGCAGTGAGGATTATATCTATGTGGACGCCTCTACCGGCGCGCTTACCATCTGGGCAGTTCCTGCTGATGGCAAAGCCTATGTTGTTGTGACGGCGGCTAAGAATCAGCCTTACGCAGAGGTGACCAAAGAAGTAACCGTAACCATCGCAAAGGCAAAGATCACGCCTATCGTCAGCATGACCGGCTGGACATACGGCAGCACGGCAAATGCTCCAAGCGTAACCGGAAACAGCGGTAACGCAGAGGTGACCTATACCTATGCGGTTAAGGGCAGCGGAGAATATAGCGCTGCAGTGCCTACGGCAGTCGGTGATTATACGGTAAAAGCAGTGATTGCCGCTACGGAAAACTACGAAGGGGCTAGCGTAACAACAGACTTTACCATCCGTCAGGCAGAAACATCCGGTGATACGAATACAGACACTAAACCGAATGATCCGACAACGCAGAATCCGACAACGCAGGATCCGATAAAGCAGAATCCGGCTACGCAGGATCCAAAAGAGGCCGGCGCAGATACGCCAAAAGAGGAAGGTGCTGTGATCACCGATCAGGGAACCGGAGCCACCTATGAAGTGACTGATGATAAGGGACAGGTGCCTTCGGTAGCATACAAGGGAACGGATTCCGGGGAGAAGAACGTGGAGATCCCGGAGACGGTTCAGGATGGAAAGGTGACCTACAAAGTTACGAAGATCGCAGATGGCGCGTTTAAGGATAACAAGACGATGGAGAGTATCAAGATCCCGGAAAGTGTTGCCCGGATCGGAGACAGAGCGTTCTTAGGCTGTACGAATCTAAAAATCGTGAAACTTCCTGCAAGCGTTATACAGATCGGCAACAAGGCATTTGGCGGCTGCAAGAATTTAAAGACAGTTACGATTGGTAAAAATGTCAGCAGCATCGGGGACAGCGCTTTTGCAAACTGTCCGAAACTTACCAAGGTCACATTACCTTCCAAGGTGGCAAAGCTTGGCAAGAACCTCTTTAAGAGTTGTAAAAACCTTAAGAACATCAACATAAAGTCAAAGAAGCTGATAGACAAAAGCATCGCAAAGGGCGCTTTCAAGGGACTTGGAAAAGATGTGATCATCAAAGTACCGGCGGGCAGAAAGAACGCTTATGAGAAACTTTTCCGAAAGAAGGGACTCAGCAGGAAAGTGAAGATCAAATAGACAACGAACAGGGCGGACTGCATCAAACGGTGCAGTCCGTTTGCAGTCTTGGGATGCGTTCAGACTCTGTTAAAAGAGGGAAAACAGCGAGCGCTTGATTCGGGAGGCCGGAGTGATGCTACAGGGAAAACCCCCAGCCCTCCTGCTTTCGGATCCGCTCATATATGATATACGATACGATCCCGATGGCTGCTAGCTGCCTGTCACCATAGGACGCTGCCAGCTTATTGATCACCACATTGCACAGGTCGAAGAGAAAAACACCCATAGCCGCCGGGATACCGACCCCGAAAATGGATGCCATAGACTGCGTGGACAATTTTTCCCCTTTTCCGGAAAAGCGAAGGATCGTCTCTTTTGATGCCTTCAGATAAGTGTAAATGAAATAAACGAGCACGATCATATTGCTGAGCATCGTTGCCAGCGCAGCGCCCATGACCTGTTTTCCGTCAGGCAGGATCACAAACATGAAAAGCGGATCGAGCGCGATATTCAAAAGCCCTCCCATACTCAGACCAAAGGACGCCTTTGAGGACAGTCCGATACTCCTTAGCATGGAGGACAGGGTATTGCTCAGAATGACCGGAAGGGATCCGATCACCACCACAAAGAGCATGTACTGTTTTGCATATTCGAGCACCTGATCGGATGCGCCCAAAAACCGGAGAAGCGGTGTCATCAGGAGCAGGCAGAGCAGAGAAAAAACCGCAGCCCACAGGATGGACATCCTGATACAGGCTGCCGATACCCTGGATGCCTCTTCATCCTGTCCGCAGCCGATCAGTCTTGCGATCAGCGTTCCGCCTCCCGTTCCGAAGATATTCGATATCACGATCGTGATCATATAAACCGGAAGCACAAGAGAGCAGGCCGCCACCATATACGGGTTGTTGGTACGGCCGACAAACCAGGTATCGGCTATGTTATACACCAGTGCGATCAGCTGACTGGCGATCGCCGGCAATGCCATCACGGCAAGTGCATGCCAGATGCTGTCTTCTTCAAATAAAAACTTCTTTTCATTCATCCCTTGGTCCGCTCTTTCCTTTTTGAACATCGTATCCTGTCATTCACAAAGCAAAGTATACTACACTTTTTCGGTTGGTGGTATCAGATAATGGTCAAATGATACCTTTTTTCATTTATCTTCTTGACAAAATATATTGCGCGCAATATAATATAGCAAAATGTAATATAGCTTTACAATAAACATAAAAATGATGACCGAAAGGGGATAATGACTATGAAGGAACTGACGCAGAAAAGAAAAAGCATAAGCTACGTTTTGAAGAGTATTGTAATACTATCCGCCATCATCGGAACGGTGTTAAGTGCTCATTCCGGCAGGGACGGGTTTATGGGAGGATCCCGTGTTTTCATGTTCTTTACAACGCAGTCCAATATTGCCATCGCGCTGATCTGCTTGGCGGGATGCATTCTGACGATGCGAAAAAAACAGATACATGATGCATTCTATGTTATAAAGTTTGTCGGAACCGTTTCCATCACACTAACCGGTGTTGTTTTTGTGGTGCTTTTGGCGCCCACACTTGGTCCGCGTGCCTGGAGCATTCAGAATATACTGACACATGTGGTCGTTCCGGTATTATCTGTAGTGGATTTCTTTGTTGTTTCAGCCGGCGTGGGGATGAAGAAACGGAACGTGTTCTTTGTCATCATCCCTCCGATCCTGTATGCGATCTATGCCGGGATCGGATATGTCAGAGGCTGGGAATTTGCCGAGGGCTACAACTATCCGTATTTCTTTTTGAACTGGGGAAGCAGTGCCGGCGCATTCGGCTTTTCAAACGAGCTGCCGTATATGGGGAGTGCATGGTGGATCCTGGCATTGTTTATCTTTCTGATGCTGGTCGGATATGTGTATCTGGCCATTTCCGACAGAATCGCACACAACGAGGTATCTATGGATGTCATGCCGACAGCCCTTGAATCCTCTCATAGATGATCTGTGATAGCAAAAAACAAGGGCTATACGATCTGTACAGCCCTTTTATTATCCAAATTGCCTTCGATTCTCATCAGTTCGTCAAGTGACACTGCTTCCTTCCAGAACAGGGAAGCGATCGTATCCGAATCCTTTTTTTCGATGCCATCAAGCATCTTTACCAGATAATCCTCCGCAATCGGGTCTTGTGTAGGGGCCCCACATCCGCAAAGCATTCCAACTGCGCATAGCACTATAACCAGTTTTCCTATCCATTTTGTAATTCTGTTCATATTGATTGATTCTCCTTCATTCACGGCCGAAATACAATTCTGTTGTCTATACGATAGCCGTCCCGGCCTCAAAAACCGGACGGCTATTTTGAAATCCCTAAGCGTAGATATAGCCATTTCGGCTGTGATTTGATACAATACTAAATAGCTGTTTCAACTTGCTTCCTGAATTCATTTGCGTGGTTCATCACATAATAATAGGTGTACTGTTTTTCAAAGCCAAGCCTTGTATAGAGGTTTTGTGCGATCGGGTTATTTTGCATAACCTGGAGATAGATATGCGATGCGCCGCATTCCTTTGAGATCAGGATCGCTGCATGGCAAAGCTTTTTACCGAGACCCAGGCCGCGAAGGTCCGGGGCAACCACCACATTATGAAGCAGGCTGTACCCGCTCTCGATCGCCAGGGAGGCCACTGCAGCTACCCGGTCTTTCTGCATGATTTTGATATAGATCTGATCGACAGAGACCTTTGCATGAATCTTTTTTGTCAGTTCCTGTTTTTTAACATCCGATAGCCCTTCATATGCAAAGTAGGGTTCAAACCAGCCGTCCGTATCCCGGGCATATCTGACATCTTCTAAAACGGCATCGTTATCAGAATACGCACGAACATCGTCAAGCGCAAGCAGCATTACATCTGTCGGTTTTACCGCCTGATAGCCTCTTTGCTCCAGAAAAGAGATAAACTCTGTATCTGCGTCTGTCAACTTGAAGATGCAAGGTAGTCCATGAGCGGCATACGCCTTCTCACACCACGCAACCTTTTCCGGAAGGGCTAAGTTAGAGGGCTCTTTGATCTGTATCGAATTGGCCCTGCCTGTAAAGCCCTGTGTAAAACGAAGTTCCCATCCGTCATATTCTGTTTCCTCTAATCCCACATAACCGTTTGCGGCGATCTTTTCAAAAAAACGTATCTGTTCCTTTGTCATACGGTGTCTCTTCCTTTCTTCGCCACCTGTTACTTCGTCCGGATCTTTCGCACCCTGCTCCATTTGGAATATGTTTTTTTGCCTTTTTTCAATTCCCAGCCATGAAATATAAAGCCCGGTTTGTCGGGAAGAGCAGTCATCTTAACGGAATCGATCCGGCAGGCATAAAAGGTATGGGATGTACCATAGCTATTAAAGTCATACTCGTTAGACGGTTGATAACTCGGAGATAAGGGATACTGAACTTCTCTCTGATCCCGAATAGGTGTAAAAATCATCGGTATCATTATTACAGATATATTCATACAAAGCAAGAGCCTTTCTGATATATGAATCTATTGAAAGAGCTGATTCATAATGCTATACTTTTCCTTGTTTTTACCAATGTTTAATCCGGAGGTCAATCGATGTCGAGTCTGTTCATGGTTGCAGATTGTTTATTATACATATTCAGCGCCGCCTATTTTGCGGTGATCTCACGAAAACTGTTTTTGCATGGAAAGAGCAAAGCGGCAGCGGTGGTATTGTTTATGATCTCACCGTCGGTGAGCGTGTTTTTACCCATGATGACACAACTGTGGTTTGAGAACGTACAGGACGGCTTGGAGCAGGCCCTGCTGAAGTCTGCGGCGTATGCCGTGTTCGAACTGCTGCTTCAGTTTGTTTTTCTGGTAATCTATATAAAAGTGGTTCGGGCGAAGAATCCGTCCATAGCCGTATTTATCTATCTGTGTTCCGCTATGCTCGTACCCGGGATCATTTTTTTGTTTGATGCAGCAGGAACCACTGCCCGTCATCGCATTTATCTTTAATAATCTCATGTATGGGTTGTTTATGGCAACATCGTCCATTATTAATTTTTCTACGCTGAGCTTAAGCGGGATGAATGATTTTTTGAAAAGCGATCCGCGAGGCGAAACCGCAAAGGAAGTTATGCGGATCCTGGTACAGTGCATGGAGGCGCAGACGGTAGTTTATGTATATCCGAGTATCATTACGACCATTGTGCTGATCATCGCGGTATCCACTATCGTAAAAAATATCACTTACATGAATGAGACCATCAGGACTCATGGGCAGATCAAGGCACTTTCCGTAGAAGTCATGGAAGCCCTTGCCCATACCATCGATGCAAAGGATGAGTATACGAGAGGCCATTCCGTGCGGGTGGCAAAATATTCCAAAATGATCGCTGAAAAAATGGGGCTGAATGCGGAAGAATGCGAGAATGTGTATTATATGGGACTTTTGCATGATATCGGCAAGATCGGTGTGCCCAATGAGATCATCAACAAGCCGGCTCGTCTGACGGATGATGAGTATGGAGTCATCAAAAAGCATCCTGTGACAGGCTTTGATATTCTGGCGGAGATCAAAACAAGGCCGGATCTTGCAACGGGGGCCAGATGGCATCATGAACGGTATGACGGCAGCGGTTACCCGGATCATAAAACAGGAGAGGAAATCCCGCTTCCTGCGCGTATCATTTCCGTAGCCGACAGTTATGATGCCATGACCTCCAACAGAAGTTATCGAAAATATCTGCCCCAGGATGTGGTCAGGGGTGAGATTGAAGCAAACATCGGTACCCAATTTGATGAACAGCCGGCAAGAGCAATGCTGCAGATCATAGATGAGGATACGGATTATATGTTTCACGAGTAAAGGATATATACAAACTGAGCGGGACCTGTTTTTTTTCAGTCATCAGTACAGGCTCCCTGAATTTACGATGGGCTGTGCATCCTTATTGCCGCACAGAACCACCAATAGATTTGAAACCATAGCCGCCTTACGTTCCTCATCCAGATCAACAGTCTGTTTTTCGGCAAGTCTTTCAAGCGCCATTTCTACCATACCAACTGCACCGTCTACGATCAGCTTCCGGGCATCCACAACGCAAAAAGATATCACAACGATTTATTTATGCTAAATGCATGTTTAGCTGATTATGCCAAAAACAAGAGGAAAAAAAACAAATTCCGATAAGATTTGTATTTGAAAATCCGATAGACTAGTGTTCATCAGATAAATTTGGAGTGTGTAGTAGTATGAAGAGCAATATCACCGACATGACGCAAGGGAGTCCGACAGGACATCTCTTGCTGTTTTCACTTCCGATGATGATCGGAAATATCTTTCAACAGGCATACAATCTGGCCGACTCTATCATTGTCGGCCGCTTTGTGGGTGCAGATGCATTTGCGGCAGTCGGGGCGACCGGTTCCATCTGCTTTTTGTTTTTTGCGCTTTGCAACGGACTTGGCGGTGGCGGCGGCATCGTGGTTTCCCAATACTATGGGGCCCATGATGATGACAATGTGAAACGATGCGTCGTCAATACCGGATTCATCATGCTCCTGACACCGATCCTGTTTGGAGTTGTCGGCTTCCTGCTGGCGCCGCAGCTGCTTAAGCTTTTGAGTACACCCGCCACGATCCTGGCGGATGCGGTTTCCTATACCCGCTATATGTGCGTGGGACTTTTGTTTGTATCTCTCTATAATTATGTGTCCTCCATGATGAGGGCGCTGGGGGATTCGAAGACCCCTTTGTACTTTCTGATATTTTCCACCTTCCTCAATATCGTGCTGGATGTCGTGCTCGTGGTCTATCTGTCTATGGGGATCACGGGTGCGGCTCTTGCCACGATCCTGTCCCAGCTGGTATCGGTGATCCTTTGCGGCGTCTTTGCCTACTTCACGAATCCGTATTTTAAACCGGAAAAAAGACTGCTTTCGCTGTCGGGGCACATGTGCTATAAGATCATCCGGCTGGGTGTTCCCATGTCGCTTCAGTTCGGTCTGATCGCCATTTCCTCCATGGCGGTGCAGCGCGTTGTCAATTCCTTCGGAACCGTGGTGGTCGCTGCGTTTACGGCAACCAACAGGATAGAGCAGCTGATCCACCAGCCCTATACGACCCTGTCGGCCGCCCTTTCCACATACTGCGGACAGAATTTCGGTGCAAACAGAAAGGACCGCGTCTATAGCGGATACCGTGCCGCACTTCGGATCATGCTCATACTGACCGTGGTCCTGATCCTCGGCATGCAGTTTTTCGGAAAAGCGATCACGGGACTTTTTGTTGAAGATGAAGCAGTCGTTGCACTGGGAGCCCTGGGGCTTCGGATCTGCAGTCTGTTCTATTTTGCCCTGGGCCTGATCTATGTGGTCCGCGGTATCCTGACAGGGATCGGCGATGCCTTTTTCCAGCTGTTTAACGGTTTGATCGAAGTGATCGGCCGCTTTACGCTCCCGATCCTCTTTACTTCGTATCTCGGCTTCGGGCAGACCGGTATCTGGTTATCCGCCGGCGTGGTCTGGGTTCTCAGCGGCGCTACGGCATGGATGCGGTACCATAGTTATTTCAGGAAAAAGCTCAAGCCCGAAGATCTCATACCTCCGGGATCAGAAGTTTCTCCTTTAAACTTTTGATCACCCTTTGAAAAGAGACGGGGTTGCGATATAATAAAATGCGAAGCTTGTTGCAACCAAATCGGATGAAGAGAGGTCTTAGGATCAGAAGAGAAAACATCCGGCGCACAAAATGAAGTCGGAATCTTTTACATAGGGAGGAAAAAGAGCTTCCGTCGGCTGCCGCTCTCGGATATGACTATAATGCCTTTGTTCTGGAATACAAGGATCGTGAGGACCTGAAAAAGGAATATGAACAGGCGCTGCTGCAGGAGGAACGGACAAAGTATATAGAATTCACGACTTATGCCAAAAATGGCCTGAAAAAAGACGATGCCACCTATAAAGCTCCTTATATCATGTTTGAAATGGCGAATAAGGTGGATGACGATTTTGATAAGAATGAGATCAAGCAGTCCTGCAAGGATTTGCTGGCCCAAAACAGCACGCAGTTCGGAGTCTCCAAGAAGGATTTTCTGAAGGCTGCCAATATGATCGTGGCGGACACACTGTTGTCACCTGCGTTTGACAAGACTTTTTTTGACAGTGATAAGGTAAAAAGAGGCGGCTTTTCGGATATTACGAAGCTGAACAAAGCGGTGATCGATTTGAGAGAGCAGATCGTTCATGATCCGATCTTTCAGGATGTGATCAACAGCCGACCCACCTACAAAAATTTTGTGTCCAGGTATAAGGACGCGGTTCGCAAGGAGGTCAATAAAAAGATCAACAATGAGAAGTCTCTGAAGGAGGTTGGCAAAAGAAAGGATTCTGAGGTCGCGCAGTATGAGAAATATGCAAAGGAGAACACAGCCGAGATCCAGGAGGGTGAATTTGAACGCATCAAAGAGACCAGACTTTCAGCGGTTGAAAAGCTGACCTTTACCACCGATAAGATCGTAAACCGGTGCAGGGACAAATTTGTTCAAAACCACGTCGCAAAGGTGCAAAATCCGGTGATGAAATAACCCCGGACCCTTTGCTTAATCATCGCCCGCTTCGATATACTTTCCGTCATCCTCGATGCGAAGCAGCGTTCCGTAGGCATGACCCAGCTCCGCAAGGGAGTTTCTGAGAATGTTATAATCGGAAAGCTCGCTTTTGTCGATGACTCCGTCCATGGAGATCTCGATGAGGCGGTTGATATCGATCTGCTTTAGCTTGTTCAGTTCATTCATGATCTTCATCATGGTGGTGCTCAAAAGCTCCTCATCCATCGGATCCACGGGAAGCAGGTCGATCTCCTTTCCCACAGGGCACTCAGCATAGCAATACCAGCGGCAGAGCCGCTTGCCGTTCAGGTTCCGGGACAGATTGACAATGTCCTCGGGACTGGGAGTGGCTTTGCCGCGTTCGTAATCCCCCAGCTTATCTCTTG
The DNA here is from genome assembly GCA_024695605.1 of Lachnospiraceae bacterium. Taxonomy (GTDB): domain Bacteria; phylum Bacillota; class Clostridia; order Lachnospirales; family Lachnospiraceae; genus RGIG7926. The sequence goes on from JAILHW010000185.1 coordinate 15,219, forward strand.
TGAGCAGCGCTTCTTCTGCCAGCTGCTCCTGACTTTTGTCATATTTGCGGCGAAGCTCTTTATAGACTTCGCAGTTTTTCATTTTTGCTTCCGGTTTGTTCATAATATCCTCCCTCAAAAATCGGTAAACTACGTTTGCATTATAGCAAAAAAAAGCCGACTTGTGGTATAATATAATCGGTTTTTGTAACGATTTCAAAAGGTCATGTATGCTTGATAGAAACCGGGGTGATTTTTCTATGGACGGTCAGATCACACAAGAAGCAAAAAAACGGCTGGATCAGCTGTTTGAGAGCTATTCCATTATTGCGGAGGATACCTTCGTATTCCTTTGTGATATGCAATATGATTATTCAAGATGGTCCAAGGCATTGGTGGAGAATTTTGATCTGCCATCGGAATATATGTATCGTGCCGGAGAGATCTGGGAGGAGCATATTCATCCGGAGGACCGGAAGGCTTACAGAGAGGGCCTGGATGCCATTTTTCGGGGCGGCAGGCAGGACACGATATGCAGTATCGTGCAAGGCGGCCGGACAGCGCATATGATATGTGCACCTGCCGCGGGATCGTGATCGCGGATGATGACGGCAATCCGCAATATTTCGGCGGTGCGATCCGAAACCACAATAAGCAAAGCTATATCGATTCCCTGACCGGACTTCGTAACCAGTATGGCTTTTTCTCGGATCTGCAAAGCTATATCAAAAACAAAATACCCATCCGGATCGGTATGGCCGGGATCGGGAAGCTGACGGAGGTCAATGAGGTTTACGGCTATCATGTGGGCAATAAGATCCTTCAGCATTTCGGCCGGTTTCTGATGGATAACGTAACCCTTCGGGCCGGCGGCGTCCGGGTGGCACTGGATGATTTCGGCACAGGCTTTTCTTCCGTGGGACTTGTGAAGAATCTGCCCTTTGATACCATCAAGATCGACCGCAGCTTTGTGCAGCAGATCGAGCAGGATGAAAGGGAGAAAAAGCTGCTGAACAACTTTACGGATATCGCCGGGATTTTTGGAGCGGATGTCTGTGTGGAGGGGATCGAGACCACAGGCATGTGCGATATCATCAGGGACTATGGCATTCACAGCTTCCAGGGATACTACTATTCCAAGCCCATCCCCATTGATGAGCTTTTGGATAAGGTAAAAAGCGGAGCGGATTGTTTTGCCAGATAAGAGAAGCTGAAATGAGCAGGGGGAAGCGTATGAAACAGGTTACTTTGGGCATGACCGGCATCACAGTACCGCAAAACGGATTCGGCGCATTGCCGATCCAGCGGGTGTCATTGGAAGAGGCGGTCCGTATTTTGCGGAAGGCCTATGACGGCGGCATGCGGTTTTTTGATACGGCAAGAGCCTACAGCGACAGCGAGGAAAAGCTCGGAGCTGCCTTCGGAGACGGGTATGTCAGACGTGAGGATATCATCATCACGACAAAGACGCCGGCGAAAACGCCGGAGGATTTCTGGAAGGATCTGGACACCTCTTTGCTGAAGCTGAAAACGGATTATATCGATGTGTATCAGTTTCATCTGATGGGGCAGTGCTGGGTTCCCGGAGAAGAGAACGGCATGTATGAATGCATGCAAAAGGCCAAGGAGCAGGGCAAGATCCGCCACATCGGCGGGACAGCGCATAAGATCGGGATCGCCAGACAGATTGCGGAGTGCGGCTTTTATGAAACGCTGCAGTATCCCATCAGTTATCTGGCAGATGACCAGGAGATCGAGCTGGTGAAGCTTTGCAATGAAAAGAATGTCGGCCTGATCTGTATGAAGGGTCTGGCAGGCGGTCTGATCACGAATGCAAAGGCAGCGATGGCCTTTGTGGGACAGTTTGACGGCGCGGTGCCGATCTGGGGCATTCAGAGGGAAAGCGAGCTGGATGAGTGGCTGGCCTTTATGCAGGATACCCCCGGGATGGACGAGGAGATCCGCGCCTTTATCAAAGCGGAGCAGGAGGAGTTGAAGGGGGAATTTTGCCGGGGCTGCGGTTACTGTATGCCCTGCACCATGGACATTCAGATCAATAACTGCAACCGTATGAGCCTGATGCTGCGCCGCGCGCCCAGCGAGGTGTGGCTCAGCGACCATTGGAAAAAGGAAATGGAAAAGATCGAGACCTGTATCGAATGCGGGGCCTGCCTGCCGAAGTGCCCCTACGGTCTTGATATTCCGAAGCTATTGAAAAAGAATCTGGCTGACTATCGGACGTGGTGATGGGGAAGAAATGGCCTAGGCTTGGCCATTTCGGGCCATTAAACCCCGCCTGCTTACCACACGCGCGAACCGGAAAAGAGGAAACAACATGCTCGTTGAAGATGGGGTTTGGATCATAAAAGGATTGTCTCGGGAGGATCCGCTTCGGATCAGAACCTGGAAGGAACTGGTGTCATGGGTGAACGAGGTAGGGTTTCTGCCGCTGTTCAGCAACGAAGTAGAGGGCTTTTCCGCGGAGGAGCATGTAGCTGCGGATGCCTGGTGGACAGGGGACAGAGAGGAGGATCCGTGGGAATGGCGTGAGATCATCGCTGCCGGCCGGGAAGTGGCTTATGGAAAGTTTTTCGGCCAGAAGGCAGGCTTTATCAGCCTTGCGTATCTTCCGTACTTTGCCAACTTCAGGCGCATCGGCTATGATTTTGACGCGCGCTGGGAGGACGGACTTGCAAGCCGCAGGGAAAAAAAGATCATGGATCTTTTGACGCAGAGAGATGAGGATGGAGAGATGATCTTTTCCGATGAGCAGATCCTGTCCACAGAGCTGAAGAAAAAAGCAGGCTTTGGAAAAGGCGGAGAGAAAAACTTCCCCGGAACCATCACCGCATTGCAGATGCAGACCTATCTCGTGATCACGGCGTTTCAAAAAAGAGTGAACAAGCGCGGAGAGGAATATGGGATGCCGGTATCCATCCTGCAGCCGCCGGAAGCAGTCTGGGGATATGAGGCGGTGACGGCAGCCTATTCGGAGGATCCGGTGCTGTCGTGGCAGCGTATCATAGACCGTATCAGGCAGCAGTTTCCCAAAGCAAAAGAGAGTGACATTGTAAAGCTGATCGGAAAAAAGCCGGGATAACACCGTTTCGAAGCGGTGTTATTTTTTTGAATGTTTCCGGAAGCCGGGGTTTTGAAAAACAGAGAATGAGAAGGTCCGGCCATCCATAGGCGGCTTAAGTATTGACGCAGGAAACGGTTTCAGTTACGATGAAACTGGTTGTTTTGAAGGGAAGGTGCTGTGAAAAATGAAGACAAAACAGCAGGCGCTGCAATACGGATTATCTTTTCCGGATACCTACCAGGATGCGCCTTTTCATGATGAAAACTGGCAGCTTGTAAGGTATCAGGGGAATCGGAAGGCGTTTCTTTGGACCTATGAGAAGGATGGCTATGTGAATCTGAATGTGAAGGTGGACCCGGAAAAGGCGTTTTTCTGGAGAGACCGGTACCCGTCCGTTTTGCCGGGATACCACCAGAACAAGGAGCACTGGAATACGATCATTCTGGATGGCAGCATTCCCGACCGGGAGATCAAGCTGATGATCGCAGAAAGCTATGATCTGATCTCTGACAGTCCTTCCAAAAGGATCTATGAGGCTGTCAAAAGGATTCCCTACGGAAAAGTGGCAACCTATGCCCAGGTGGCAAAAATGGCAGGCGACGGGAAGATGGCGCGGGCGGTTGGAAATGCGCTGCATCACAATCCCGATCCCGAGCATATCCCGTGCTACCGCGTTGTCAATGCAAAGGGACAGCTGTCCGGGGAGTTTGCATTCGGCGGCCCGGGTGCACAGGCCAGGCTCCTTGCAGCAGAGGGAATCGAGGTTGTTGACGGCAGGGTTGATCTGAAGCGGTATCAGATGTCAGCCGGCGATGAGGAAGCCCGTTAAAGCACAGCATACAGGGACTTTTCTGCTGAGCTGGTACGCAGCAAAACACACGCAAAACACGCAAAGCACATGGGGACAGATACGGAGGGGTAAGATGAAGATTTTGATCAAGGACACTACAAGACAAGAGCGCGAAGCCATTGTGAGGCGGTCCATGGACTGCGGCAGCGGGTGTGAGAACTGTTCTTCGTGCTGGATCGGCGGCGGATCGCCCTGGGAAATGTACCAGGATTATATTGATGGCAAAAAAGAAATCGCACAGATCAATATGGAGTACAATGCAAGATATTTACATGGTTAGGAGGTTGGAGCATATGGATGCAGGAAAACGGATGACGAAGAGATTTTTGCCGGCATTGGCAGTATGGATCATCATGATGCTGTTTCTGGCTGTGGATGTGAGCACGGTAAAAGCGCAGGAGGTCGGGCTTCCATTTTCGAATATGAACCTCCGGCCACCGATCATCGGATCCGGGGTGGATAATGACTGGTCCGGGTATTATCTTTCGGACCCCACAACCAGAGCGAACTCCAGGATCACTTCGATCATGTGGTGGCAGAAAAAAGGAGATGACTGGATCGGACTTGGCAACTCGGTATTTCAAAAGGATAAGGAGTACATGTTGACGATCCGGATTGAAACTACGGGAAATTATAGTTTTCAGTATAAGTCCACGAGTTTTGCGCCGCATTTTCGGGGCGTGATGGTACCGAAGATCTGCGGAGAAGGTGACATTCCGGTTTATCTGTCCGACCGTTACATCCATTGCGGTTTCTCCGGGCACAAGGCCGGCGGAGGGGAAAACCGGAGATGCAGCATCTCAATGGATCAAGCAGACGGGCGGTGACAAATACGACATCGACTTTGTGGTATGGGGACAGATCACGCAGGATGATGAAGGAAAGGAAAGCTTCGCTCCATTTACATCCTCTGGATGGAAATTTGAAGCGGGAGCAGAGTACTATGCCGATATCACTTTAAAAGCTGCAGTCGGGCAGCTGTTTGCACCCTGCTATGAGCAGTTTGATCAGATCCCGTCTCCGGCAGTGGGCGAAAAACCGGGGGTGCTCACGGTGGAAACCTATCCGGACTACGTGCTGAATGAAGCTTTATGGTCGATGGATACAAGCAGTACGTGGCAGGTTTCCTCCGACGGTGTGACTTTTGAAGAAATGCCGCAGGATGCGGTTTTTGAAGACGGCAAGTATTACAGGACAAGTGCAATCTTTATATCTATGCCCAGAACGGCATCTTTACAAAGGTATCGATCACCGTCAAATAACGAATAAGGAATAAGGAGTCGGCAGGATCGGGAAATGGATGCGGAAAGATCGTTTATTGAAAAAAGACTGTCAGAGCTTGCGGAGCAATCTGTTACAGAGAACAGATTCAGGTTCAGCGAGTTTCTGTCCATGTACGAGCGCAGCATTTTTCATGAGATGGAGCGGGAGCTTTCCTATGCCGAGCCGGTGGTGTTCGGCGGGTGCGAGGATGCGGAGCGCTGTATGGTACGGTTTGGCATAGAGGACCAATGCGGCTACAGCGAGGCGTTTCCGATCAGCATCCTTGAGATCAGGCCCGCAATGGAAAAATATGCGGGGGATCTGACGCACAGGGATTATCTGGGCTCGATACTCGGCCTGGGGCTTGAGCGGACAAAGATCGGAGATATCTACATAAAGGACCATCAGGCCTGCGTGTTTGTGAACGAGAGCGTGGAATCGTATATCCTCACAAATCTTATGTATGTGGGCAGGACAAAGGTAAAAACGGCCAGACTTTCCGTGCTTCCGGAAAGCCTGAAGCCCGTGCTTTCGGAAAGATCCGTCCTGGTAAGCAGTAATCGCATCGACAGTGTCATCGCGAAGCTGTACGGGCTGTCCAGAGATGAAGCGCTGCGCCTTGTGAAGAACGGTCAGGTGTTCATTGGCGGCCGTCAGATCAATAAGAATGCAGCCAATCTGCAGCCCGGGCAGATCATTTCGGTCCGCGGGCACGGCAGATTCGTGTTTGATGGTGAGGGCAGCAAATCCAGAAAAGATAAGCTGTATGTCAATCTTCGCGTCTATGGAAAGTAGGCGGTTGAAAAACGGGCATAGAAGCAGGGAATGCGGTATGGAAATAAAATGGTTATTTTTCGATCTTGGAGCAACCTTGGTTGATGAAAGTGATGTTTATAAAAGCCGGTGCGATTATGTGATCAGACAATCCGGTGTCGATCCGGTGGAGTTTATGAACCGGGTCTGCGAGGTGGCAAAAACCAGCGCGACACCGATCATAACAGCCGCGAAGGCTTACGACGTGGTTTTGCCAAAGTGGGATAACAGTCTGGAAAAACTGTACGAAGGCGCTGCCGGGGTGCTGGGCGGTTTATACGGCAGATATAAACTCGGCATCATAGCGAACCAGACATTGGGAACACAGGAGCGGATCGATCATTGGGGGATCGGGAAATACTTTGATGTGGTAGTGGCATCCGCAGAAGCGGGGTGCGCAAAACCGGATCCGAAGATTTTCTCCATGGCCCTTGAGAAGGCAGGCTGTAGCGCTGCCGAAGCTGTTATGATCGGCGACAGACTGGATAATGATATCGTTCCGGCCAAAAAGCTGGGGATGAAAACGATATGGGTCCGTCAGGCCTATGCCATTTATCAGCGCATTGATGATGAAGAAAAACGGCCGGATCATATGATCGATCGCATAGAGGAGCTGGGACCGCTTCTGGAATCCTTACGCACGGAGACCTGATCTGAGAGCCTGATCCGAGGGTCTGCTCCGGGTGCCTGATCCCCTACGCGATCTTTCCCATGTCTTCCGGAAGGCATGCGCGATCGTCGATATAGTAATCGCAGGTGATCTTTCGGGAGTTGTTGCCGTAAAGAGATACGATCTCCGGCAGGTTGTCATTGACGGCATCAAATATGAGTCCCTGGTCCTTACACCAGGAAACTGCTGCATCAAGCGGATCTCCGGCGCGGCAGGTCCAAAGGATCAATTTGTGTCCGAGCGTCTGGCACTTTTTCAGATAGTCTATTAAGACAATATTCGGATCACCAAGCTCCGGCCAGTTGCTAAAGCAGAGTGTACCATCAAAATCCACAGCAATGATCTTATAATCAGTCATATCCGAAACCTCCCATTCTAAGGGCTTTGCAGCATTTTAAAGCGGGGCAGCCACATCATTTTTCGAACGTATGGTTGTATCATTATAATAGAACAAACATTCGAAAAATGCAACCGCTAGATGTAGGGGGAGGGAACGGATGCGAACACATGTTCTTGGACGCGCATACAAAAGGGTACGATACAGACATAAGGAGCATCCAGTACCTGCACGGGCGTGTTGATAGAGGAGAAGTTTATGAAGGAAACGGAAGAAGGAGCGCAGATGATCACGTTAAAGCCTGTCACACAGGAGAATCTTGAAGAGGTCTTGTCGCTGCATATCAAAGAGGAGCAGAGGGGATTTGTATCATCTCCCGCAGAGTCTCTTGCGCAGGCCTATGTGTATTATGAAACAGCCTATCCGTTTGCGGTTTATGCAGAGGACATTCCCATCGGATTTATCATGATGGGATACTATGAGGCAAAGGACTATTACACCTTGTGGAAATTTTTGATCGATCAACGGTATCAAAGCAAAGGATACGGTCGCCGGGCACTAAAGCTCGGATTGGAATACATGAAAGACACCTTTGCGGCAAAGGAGATCTACACCGGCGTCATACCCGGAAACGAGGTGGCGAAAAGACTGTACGAATCCGTGGGATTCAAAAGCACCGGTCTGTTTGAAGCAGGAATGGAAGAGATGAAATTGGTGATTGTATCATAAGCGAATTGAAAAGGGGATGCAATGAAAGAAAATTGGATGAAGCAGCTTTTGACGGATATTGGGCGGATCGCCGGAGCGGAGAAAACAAGCCATTATCAGGTGACGGTTTTGCCGCAGATCCTGGCAGATTTTTATAAGATGCTGCAGGGCCTGCAAGCCGGGAAAGAAGCAAGCGAACAATACCGGATGGAGGACGGCAGTATGGAAATCAGACTGCGCGGCATAAAGCAGGCGGACGGTATGGTAAAGATCACGTCCGCGGGCGCATATACAGTGAGGTAGCACTTGCCAATCGGGGGCGAAATGTTTACAATACAGGTATGGGTAAAACACAGGCAATATCTGACGAAGAGCGAGCATATATGAAAATCGAAAACCTGAAATATCGACTGGATACAGAAGAAAACAGAGCGTTTTTGCATGACAGTGCAGAGGCGCTTTTGGCATTTGGAAAGCATTTTCCATCGCCCGGCGGCGGCAGCTTTTATCTGGGAGATGACGGCATGCCCCTAAAGGAGCGAAGCCGCGAAACCTGGATCACATCGCGGATGGTGCATGTTTACAGCATCGGCGCCATGATGGGATATGAGGGCGCAAAGAAGCTGGCAGCGGCCGGACTATGGGGCCTTACGGGAGAGCTTCAGGATAGCGAACATGGCGGCTTTTATGCAGGCCGCACCGCAGATGGAGGAATTCTTCCCGGAAAGCAGTGCTATGCCCATGCATTTGTGATCCTGGCAGCCTGCAGCGCGTATCTGGCAGGCATTGACGGTGCAGAGGAGCTTTTACAGGATGCGATCCGCATCTATGATGAGCGCTTCTGGAATGAGGAAGAGGGAATGGCAGCGGATCTGTGGGATACGGAGTTTTCCGCTTTGGATCCGTACCGCGGCCTGAATGCCAACATGCATTCCGTAGAGGCTTTTCTGGCGGTGGCGGATACGCTGGGAGATGATGTGTTTCATCAAAGAGCCGGCAGGATCATCGACCGGGTTTTGGAATGGGCAAAAAAAAGCGATTACCGGATCCCCGAGCATTTTTCACAGGACTGGAAACCGGAATATGAGAAATATGCAGACCATCCGGATGATCCCTTTAAGCCGTACGGTGCAACGCCGGGGCATGGGATGGAATGGGCCAGGCTGATCGTGCAGTGGTGTAGTTCTTCTTTTGCCGACACATTGTGGAAACAGGAGGCCGAAAGCAAAAGGCAGTATTATATCCGGGAGGCCCGAAGGCTCTTTGACATGGCATATGAAGATGCCTGGAATGCGGACGGTGCGGAGGGCTTTGTCTATACCACAGACTGGAGCGGAAAGCCGGTGGTCAGAGACCGGATGCACTGGACCCTTGCGGAGGGGATCAATACGGCAGCGGTGTTGTATCGGAAGCTGGGGGAGCAGGCCTATGCAGATGCCTATGAAGGGTTTATGCGATATCTGGATGCCTGTGTCATGGATCATGAACGCGGCTCCTGGTACCATCAGCTGGATGCACAAAACCGCCCGAAGGATACGGTTTGGCCGGGAAAGCCGGATCTGTATCATGCCTTTCAGGCGATGCTCATACCCTACGGACGGTGCGATGTTTCCATCGCAAAGCAGTTTGCAAAATAATACTGCAACATAGTATTGCAAAATAAGATCGAAAAATAAGATCGCATCATGTAACTGCGTCATGCGATCTGAGATCAGGAGGCCATCATGGAATTTTTTGAATATCTGGAAAGAGGCGTCACGCCTTACCATACAGTGGAGCAATCGGCCGGGATGCTAAAGGAGGCAGGCTTTACGGAGCTTTCGCTCAGTCAGCCCTTTGCCATCAAAAAAGGCGGTTCCTATTTTGTCCGGATCTTTTCCACGGCGCTGGCGGCTTTTAGCATCGGGAAAAAGGTAAAGGACAAAAGCTGTTTTCACGTGGCGGCAGCGCACACGGACCATCCGTGCCTGCATATCAAGCCGGTATTTGAGATCGATCCGAAAAAGAGCAGTGGGTATATGAAGCTAAGTTGTGAGATCTACGGCGGTCCCATCCTCAGTACGTGGCTTGACAGGCCGCTTTCGGTGGCGGGCATGGTCGCGCTAAAGAGCAGGGATCCCTATCAGCCCAAAATGGAAGTGTTTGATTTTATGCGTCCGATCGCAGTGATTCCAAACCTTCCGATCCACTTTAACCGCGACGTGAACAAGGGCGTGGAGCTAAACCGCCAGACGGACATGGTCCCGGTCCTTGGGATGTTCAACGAAGCGGTCAATGAGGAGCAGTATCTGCTCTCTGCGATCGCGAAGCAGCTGCAGGTAAAAAAAGAGGATATCCTCGACTGTGACCTGTATGTCTATTGCGCAGACAAGCCTGTAAGCGTGGGTCTTAACAACGATATGGTAGCAGCGCCGGCGCTTGATAATCTGACGAGCTGTTTTGCATTGACAAAAGCGATCTCGGAGGCAAAGCCGTCGGATCAGATCGACGTGGCCCTTTTGTTTGATCATGAAGAGATCGGGAGCAGGACCAAGACCGGAGCGGATTCGGCCGTCTTTCGGACCATTCTGGAAAAGATCTGGAACGGGCTTGGCTTTGCGGAAGATCGGATGAATGATGCCGTGCTTTCCAGCTTCCTGTTTTCCGTGGATGTGGCGCATGCAACGCATCCCAATCACCCGGAAAAGTATGACCCGCTATCAAGGATCGAATTCGGGGACGGCGTGACGATCAAGGTAAGCTCAAACCAGCGCTATACAATGGATCCTTCTGCCACGGCAACATGCGAGATGCTTTGTGAAAAAGCAGGCGTGAAATACAAAAAGTTCATGATCCGTGCAGACATACAGGGAGGCTCGACCATCGGCCCGATGCTTTCCGCGCTGCTTCCCATGCATGCAGTAGATATCGGCGTTCCCATCCTGGCGATGCATTCGGCCTGCGAGCTGATGCAAAGGTCGGATGAGGAAGAACTGATCAGGCTGATGCAGCAGTTTTACAAATGATACCAAAGCACCGATGTGCATCATATCAATCAAAAGACAAAGAAGCGAGGTGGAATATGCTCAGATTACGTCCCTATCGACGAAGCGATGCAGATACGATCGTCAGCTGGATCAAAAATGAGAGGATCTTCCGGTTTTGGTGTGCAGACAGATTCGATCATTATCCGATCCTGCCGGCAGATCTGAATGACCAGTATGACAATTCCGAAGGCGCCGAGGATGTGTATCATTTTACGGCCTATGATGAGCAGGGGATCGCGGGACATTTGAATATCCGGTTTCCTGACAAAAACGATCTAGATACCGTCCGGTTTGGCTATGTGATCCTCGATGACGCACGGCGCGGACAGGGGCTTGGGAAGCAGATGGTCAGCCTGGCGCTTGATTTTGCCTTTGGGTGCATGCGGGCAAAAAGAGTGACCATCGGTGTATTTGAAGAAAATGCGCCGGCGGTGAAATGCTATCTGGCCTGCGGATTTTCCGACACAGGCACCGTAGAGACCTATCCGATCGGCGGCGAAACGTGGAAGTGTCTGGAGCTCGAATGCCGCCGCGTGGAAGGCTACAAAGGCGAATTTCGAAAAGTCTTTGATACGATCCCGGAACAGTTTGACAGATACCGGCTGCGTTACAGCGAGGAGCTTTTTGAGGCGCTGATCGCATATGCCGGCATCGGGCCCGGGAAATCCGTTTTGGAACTTGGACCCGGCACGGGACAGGCGACGGAACCGATCCTGAGAACGGGCTGTGACTATCATGCCATTGAGCTGGGAGAACACCTTTATGCCAGGATGAAGGAAAAATACGATCGGTTTGAGAATTTCCACATCGTCAATGATGACTTTATCACCCACGATTTCGGTGATCAGAAATTTGACCTGATCTATTCCGCGGCAACGATCCAGTGGATCCCCGAGGACATTGCGTTTTCCAAAACCTTTGAGCTGTTAAAGCCCGGCGGGACGCTGGCGATGATCCTTTGTCATTCGGATTATAAAACCACCAACGAGCCCCTCTATGAGAAGATCCAAAGCGTCTATGACCGGTACTTTAAACCGGATACCTGGTATAAGTTCAGCGGCTTTGGCTATGATCATGCACCGGACTACGGCTACGTGGATTTTGACCGAAAGGATTTCTATGGCCGGCGCGAAATGGATGCGGATGATTACGTGGCATTTAGCGGAACCCACTGCGATCACATCGTGATCCCGGAGCCTTACAAGACCCGTTTTTTCGAAGGCCTTAGAAAAACAGTGGCGGAGAACGGAAACAAAGTCATCTTCCGGGACACCTACATCCTCTACACCGCCCGAAAACCATAATGGACCCCCGGGACGGGGTCACAGGTCCATTTTGCAAGTGCGCAAAACATGTGCCGGAGCATGTGAACTTAAAAACCGTGAAAGGACATTAGACGAAAAAATATAATAGTTTCATAAAGGAGAACGAAATGAAAGATAACAGAATCAGAATCCCCATGATCGTGGCAATCGTACTGCAGTCCATTGCTGCGCTGATCGGTTTTTTATGCTACTTTATGCAAGGCCTGTTAAGACCAAATGTGAGTATCTCAGTCAAAGTATTTCCGATCAATCTGGTGTATATTTTACTGATCCTGATTTTTCAGGTGATCATCGTATTGACCATGCAGACCTATGAAGGAGAGTCCAGACGGGGAGTTGGCATTATATTGACTATCGTATATTGTCTGTGCAGTGTTCTGATGCCTTACATCAGTATCGTTGCCAACGTATTTGCATCCAGAGAGGGCGTAGAATATGTGGCCGCCCAGAGTACGTTGGGATCTTCCGTCAGCCTGTTTACATCGCCTTTTTCAACGGTAGCGACGGCACTGACATTGATTGCGATCGGAAGGTATGGAATTTCAAAGGAATAAACAGATGCGTGACAACCTCCTGCAGGATGAGGTCTTTTTAGGGGTCCTTGCAAAGGGCGGCAATGTTAAGAAGATTTATGAATCCTACACAAAAGCCGTCAGGAAGAGCATCAATCAAAAGATCCAGGCTGAGGAAGCCATGGAGAGGGATCCTTCCAGGATCCATGCAGATGCACGCGGCGATGATCTGACCCTCGGCAAAAAGGATATGGAGTATCTGAAAAAGACGCTGGGTGAGATCAACACCCTGTATAAGAGTGACGGCAGCAACCAGTCGGATTACATGAAGCATCTGACCGCCTCGTTAAAGAGAGTGATCAAAAATGCCGCGCCCGCAGAAGGCGGACAGGGACAGTTCACCGTCAAGCGAGAAGATATGGACAAGCTCAGAAAGGACGCCCAAACGTACTATAAGAAGCGTCAGGGTCTCATCTTCGATCCGCTGACCGACCGTGGCAAGGCCAGACTGCAGGTAGTGGAAAACCTCGTTGTCAAGATCGACAAAATGGAAAAACCAAAGCCAACGCTCGCAAAATGAACCCCGGGGACGGAGTTATAGGGCCATTTTGTGAAAGCTCACTGACTCCGTCCACCTGGTCCATTCAGGAGGTATAAGATGTTAAAAGATTTCTATGACGACAAAACGGAAGCCATAGTAGATATCAGGAATTTCTATGGCGAGAAGAAGCAGATCCTTGATAAGTGTCTGATCCTGTTTTCCAAGGAGATCCATGACTATATCCTGAAGGAATACAAGTGCGAGCAGATCGGAAATCTTGGTGCCTGCAACGGCGATATTCCCATCTATGCATTTGAGCATAAGGGAGAAAAGATTGCCTTCTACCTGACGATGATAGGATCTGCGGCTGCTGCGGGACTTTGCTACGAGGTACATTGGCAGACCGGTGCGACCAGGTTCATAATGTTCGGCTCCTGCGGAAGTCTGGATGCGGAAAAGACGAAGGGAAAATACATTATCCCCACCGAAAGCTATAGAGGGGAGGGCGCATCCTTCTACTATGCACCTGCATCGGATTATATTAAGGTCAAAGGTGCAGATCAGCTTGAAGAGATCTTTCAAGAGATCAAGGCACCCTATGTAAAAGGCAGAGTCTGGACAACGGATGCAATGCTCAGGGAAACCAGGGGACTGGTAGCCGCAAGAAAAGAAGAAGGCTGTATCGCAGTTGAGATGGAACTTGCGGGAGTTCAGGCGGCGTGCGATTTCTACGGGCTGAGCGTGTATGATTTCCTGGAAGCGGGAGATGTTTTGGCAGACAGCGGATATGAGGTGGAAGGACTGCATTCGGCAAACCATGATATGGGCAAGTTCTATCTGGCGCTGGAGATCGCTGAAAGGATTTGATAAAAAAGCGGAAATGCGGTACAGTAATAAACATAAAAAGATTTTTAGGTCGTGAGGTAAACATATGGCCTTTCAGATCATCAGAAATGACATAACAAAGGTATCCGCTGATGCCATTGTGAATACGGCAAATCCCAACCCCAAATATGTGAGCGGGACAGATTATGCCATCTACATGGCAGCGGGAGCGGATGCGCTTCTGAAAGAAAGACAGAAGATCGGTGACATAGAAATCGGGCAGGCGGCGGCAACGCCTGCCTTTGCACTGTCTGCAAACTATATCATCCATACAGTCGGTCCTGCGTGGATCGATGGTGAGCATGGAGAAAAAGAAGCGGTCCGCAGCTGCTATAAAAACAGTCTGCGTCTGGCAAAAGAGCTTGGCTGTGAAAGCATTGCTTTTCCGTTGATCGCCACCGGCGTCTATGGATTTCCAAAGGCAGACGCGCTTCAGATCGCGGTTTCCGTATTCAGTGAGTTTCTTGCCGGTACGGATATGGAGATCATCCTTGTCGTATTTGATGAGGCTTCTTTTGTTTTATCCGGAAAAATCTTCGCCGGTGTGGATGCGTTCATTGATGAAAACTATGTTTCGGAGAAAATGGATTCTGAATATAGCCTGGGCGCATCTGCACCAACGGCCTCTTTTGCAAGCAGCCTTCCTGACGAAAAACGAAGGGGAAGGCGCCTGTTTGGGGATACGTTTCATTTTTCGAGACGAAAAGATGCTGCAAGATCGGAATCGTTAAAAGCAGATCTGGCAGAGGAACCGGTTTTTGATGAGGAAGAATTCACTGCCGAGCCGATGATTGGGGCACCGCCCATGGCGATGGCCGGGGCAGCGAAACCGGGACGATCGCTCGATGAGCTTATGGCAAATGTGAGCGAAACCTGGCAGGAGAGCCTCTTCCGACTGATCGATGAAAAAGGATATACGGATACAGAGGTTTATAAGCGTGCCAATGTGGACAGAAAGCTGTTCTCAAAAATAAGGAGCAACGCAGCTTACCAGCCAAAGAAGATCACGGCAGTGGCATTTGCCCTGGCACTGAGACTGAGCCTTGATGAAACCAAAGACCTTTTGGGACGGGCCGGCTATGCGCTGTCTCCGAGCAGCAGGTTTGATCTGATCATAGAGTATTTCATCGGGCAGGAGGTTTATGATACCTATACCATAAACCTGGCGCTGTTCGAGCATAAACAGCCTTTGTTGGGAGAATAAACGGGCTTCCAACGCACATATTGCGAACAGTTGTGCATCGCTTGTAGGAATGCGCAGAATGTCGCATCCCAAGCGACCATTCAGTTCTTTTTTTTGAATATACTTACCTCATAACAAGGATCCGTCAACACAGGGAACTGTTTGACGGGAGGCAAAAAAAAGCAGCCGGCCACCGGCAGAAAGAGAGGTAGGTATTATGAAGAAGGGTTTAACAGAGATCGTTTTTATCCTGGATCGCAGCGGTTCTATGTCAGGTCTTGAAGCGGACACCATCGGAGGCTACAACTCCATGCTGGAAAAGCAGAAGAAGGAAGAGGGAGAGGCGCTGATCTCCACAGTCCTTTTTGATGACCGGACCGAGATCCTTCATGACAGAAGAAATCTTGAGAAGGTTGCACGGATCACCGACAAGGAATACTATGTCAGAGGCTGCACGGCGCTGCTCGATGCAGTAGGAGGTGCGATCCACCATATCAGCCGTGTTCAGAAGGAGATGCCGGAGGACGAAAGGCCGGAAAAGACGTTATTCATCATCACCACCGACGGAATGGAGAATGCCAGCATAAGGTATTCTTATGACAAGGTGAAAAGGATGGTGGAGAAGAAGAAAAAGAAAAATCACTGGGAGTTTGTGTTCCTCGGAGCCAATATTGACGCGGTTGCAGTCGCCGGAAGATTCGGCGTGTCTGCAAACAGAGCCGTCCGGTACGAATGCGACAGCGCAGGTACCGCGCTCAACTTCAACGTCATGTCCAAGATGGTAAGCTGCGCAAGAGCCTGCGGCAGCGCCAAGGAGATGGAAGTAGCTTTTGACAGTGATGAGCTGCTGGCCCCGATCCAGGAAGACTACAAGAAGCGCCACAGAGCATAATGGCCCCCGGGACGGAGTCATAGGTTCATTTTCACAATCTACCCCAGGGAATTCTCCGAAGCACAGGATGAATTCCCCGGGGGCTTTTTTATGTATCCAGTCCGGCCTGGTGGGCCTGCGAATGCTGAAGGGGCCTTGGTATGTTGTATAGTTTCCCATCTTTTAGCAGCCGGGCTCCGGTCTGGTGGTAGTAAAAGGAGATCCCGTTTTCTATGCACTGCGCATGGAGATCCTCTACCCAGTCATACTTACAGATCCGGGCATGGGGACCGGATTCGCCCCCGGCCGATACATGCCTTATGACGGGCGATCCGTCGGATGATCTGTACATCTCTATATATGGCCGGAGATTGACTGCAGACAGCATGGGCTCAACCATTACAGAATGCTGAAACAACGGAAGAGACAGATAGATGGGAAGGCGCTGATCGATCATATCCTGGTTTTCACAGGTGACCGCGACAGTGATATGGGAATAGGCTTCTCCCCAGTCCGTCGGCAGATGGTCAGCGATCCGCTGAGGTCGTTTGGTGATCATAAAAAAGGTGCAATCCGACCGCTCTAGCATCATATTCCAGGCATCATTTCGCCAGGCATCCGCATCCGGATGAAAGAAATCAGAGGAAAAGCAGGTGTAGATATGGGATCCCTCGGGGATTTTATACAGACCCTTATATTTGCCGGATCTGAGTCTTTTGACCGGAAGGTCGAAGCTGTCGGTCTTTTGAACGACAGAGGGATCCTTGCCGATGGATTCATCGCGGCGGTACATATAGCAATGAAGACAGCCGGTGCTCGCTTTCGTGCAGCCATGCCAAAGATTCCAGTTCAGTGTCATGGGAGGGCGGGGATCGGTATTTTTTTCTTCGGGGAATAAGGATAATTGTTGCATGTCACAAGTCACCGTGCCTTAGGAAACATCTGCGCTAAACCATTGATGATTCGCTCAGATACATTTTCACATTTCGTCGCATCATCTTTTGCTCAAAATGTTCCTTTTTCACGTTACATCGCATTACATCACGTTACATCACAGTACGATTTTCCACACAAAATAGTATATCACGAGTATAGAACAAATGTTCTGATTTTGCAAGAGCGAATGGAAATCTTCAGATCACCGGATATAGGATTATACAGATCATCTGATGTAAGCTTTTACAGATCACAGTATCTGTGTCAAGCTCCATCCGGCAGATCGTTCTCACCTACGTTGAAATTTCAACATCTTTCTTAAAAGTTCCTGTATTCTCCTAAAACTTCTCCCTTTTTGCCGGTATAGCATTATGCTACAATCAGTTTATCTGGTAGGAAACATTCGGTCCGGGGGGAGATTGTCATGAAAAAATGCTACGATCGTTTCCTTCATAGAGTTTCTGTCCTTAAGCACCATGGTGTAATGGTGTTTCTTTTTGTTTCCCTGAGTCTGTTATGCGGCTGCGGCCAGAGAGCGCTGGATGAGCTGGTACCGGTTTCGCTAAAGCCCTATGCACAGGTAGATCGTCTGACGACCACCGTGATGCGGGGAAATCTGACGCCTGTTTATGAGGGCGAGATTGAGCTTTCCGGATATGAGGAGATCGCTTACCGCGTGGAGGATACGCTGTTTCGCAATCTCGATGCCGGTTATGAGGCAAAAGTGAAGGCCTTGCACGTACAGACAGGAGACCGTGTGAAAAAAGGTGACGTGATGTTATCGTTTACCTCCGATCTTCTGGAAGAACGCCTGATGGAAAATGAAAGAACGAAGCGGCATGCCGAATTGGCGATCGAGCATTATCAGAAGGTAAACGGGATCGATCCGCTAACGAATTTTGCCTTTGATATTGACGATATGAAGGATGACATCGCGCTTGCACAGGTCTATATCGATGATGTGGATAAAATC
Organism: Lachnospiraceae bacterium; assembly: GCA_024695605.1. Classification (GTDB taxonomy): domain Bacteria; phylum Bacillota; class Clostridia; order Lachnospirales; family Lachnospiraceae; genus RGIG7926. Next base: position 33,173 of record JAILHW010000185.1, read on the forward strand.
TATGCCCAGCTCAATGTTGTGGCACAAAAGGACGGCATCGTAACGTTTGTGGATCCGTCTGTTATGAACGGCTTTTTGAAATTCGGAAGTCCCATGTTCAAGGTCGTTTCGGATGATGGCTATTATGTGGCGCAGCCTTGGCTGAAGGGAAGCGGTGATGATTCTCTGGAAAAAGTAAGCTTTGCGGTAGGCGAGCGCTTTCATGCAAAGAGCAGGCTGGCAGAGTACGAGGTTGAGGTGATAGCAGACCCGACCAAATCTGCAGGTGCTGCAAAACGGGATACACAAGCCAATACGCAGGATCCTCAATCCGACAACCAGGACCCGCAAACCGATAACCAGTCTCCCTCCATCAGTGACAACAACATCGAGGATATCCTGGCAGAACTCCAAACTGACGGCAGCAACGGATCCGATACATCCGATCCATCTCCCAAAGAAACCGACAAGGTATATTTCAAGATCGTCGGCGGGAGCGACAGGATCTCGGAGCAGAAGCTTACGATCTATAAAGACATGGAGGAGATCAAAAATGTCTGCTATGTGGAGTCGGCAGCGCTGATCCAGCAGGAAGGCTCTGAGGACATTTTTGCCTACAAGCAGACACCGGAGGGGAATTTTGTACCCATCCGGGTCATGGTCGGGAATGTCATCGGAGAGTACGCCGTGATCGTGGATGGTCTGACAGAAGGAGATGTCATTTCCATTCCGCCGGATGTGGACTATCGTGATGTGATCAAGCCCAACAGCAAGAAGACGATCACAAAAGAGGTGGTCGGCCGTAACGGGGAGACCTACATGTTTGGGGATGACGGAACGGTCACAATGATAAAGGGTAACGTATCCGTCACCTATGATGTACAGCAGGCCAATTAGAAAGAGCAGATTGATGAGAAACGAAACCTGGCATCGAAATACTTCGAAGGAAGTCATAAAACGGTTCGGATGTTGCCTTTGCCTCATCCTGCTTTGCCTTGCCTTCTGGGGATGTGCCAAGAAGGAAAAGGCACCGGAGCTGATCGATCCGGTTGCCGATATCGAAGCACTCCGGCCAGTGACAAAAAGGATTGTCGGCAGAGTGGAGATCCTGGAGGGCAGCGTGATCCCGAAGGAGTATCCCTGCTTTCCCACTACAGCTGTGGCGATCTCAGAGGTGATGGTGGGCTTTGGAGATTTTGTAAAAGAGGGCGAGGTTGTGGCAAAAGCGGATACCGCCTCTTTGACGGAGGAATATGAGGAGGTCGTCAGACAGATCGAGCAGCTGACCCGTCACAAAGCCATGGCAGGGGACGTGTCGGAATTGACACTGGAAAAGCTGGGCATCGAGCGAGAGACGGAGCAGATCCTGAATGATCTGTATGAGCTGGAGAAAAAAGATACCGAGATTGCGCTGCAGAAGGAAGAGTACCGCTATGATATGGCCATCACGGAGAGTGATCTGAAAGCCCTGACACAGCGCAGAGACAAGCTGAAAAAAGAACTGGACAGTCGCACATATACGGCGCCCCATGACGGCTATGTGACATTTGTAAAGGATTTTTGCAAAACCAATTATGTCGAAACCGGTGAAAACATCGTGGTCATTTCCGATTATGAGGATCTATATATTGAAGCCACCGGTCTTACGACCAACCGGTACCGGTATGCGGACTATCAAAGCAAATGGACCTATCTGGACGGTAAGAAGGTCGAGATCACAGAGCACCCTTACCTGCCTGAAGAGCTCTCCTATGCCGAGGGCGCAGGTAAAAATCCGTTCCAGAGCTTTGATCCGGTAAGTGGAAAGCTGTCTCTTGGAAGCAATCTGATCCTGTTTTTCCTGAACGGAGATTCCGAAGAAAAGTTAGCGGTGGGTAACGATTCCATCAACCGCGAAAACGGAGAGGATTTTGTCTATGTCAGAAACGCATCCGGCGATCCGGAAAAAAGAGTCGTGGAGTTGGGGGCTACGGACGGCTTATATACAGAGGTAAAAAGCGGTCTTGCGGAAGGCGAAAACGTCTTTTACACCAATCAGTATCTGCCGCCGTCGCAGTATGAGACCATTGAAGCCGCTCTTGACGATTACTATGAGGAGGACTCGTCCAAAAGTGCACATATCGCCTATCCGTATCCCAATTTCGTGATCGCAGGCGCAAGCGGTATCTTTCACGGGGGAAAAGAAGCCCGATCGGTAGAAGAGCAGGAGTCTTTGGGCTCGATCATCACCTCGGAAGGCGTTCTTGCATCGGAAGAAGCAAGAGTCGCGCTGTCCAAGTTGGAGCGAAACAGACTCAGGGAGCGATTCCGCTATGAGGCCGACAGGACCAATATGATGGAAGCTGCCAAGGCCATCGAGGGCGTGGACGCGCCGGATCTGACCATCGATGTGGATGTAGAGATGCCCTCGACAAATAACGAGGCGATCCGGTCCCTTCGGCATCTGAAAAAACGGATGGGGATCGATATGAATATTCTGGAGAAGGTGGAGCAGACAGCGCAGCAAGACTATGAAAGCAACCGGAAGGCACTGTTATCCAGATATAAAAAACTCCAGAAAAACGCGACGGGTGACGGGATCGAAGTACTGTCACCGGCTGACGGAAAGATCGAATTTGTCCTTGCAAAGGACGGGGATGAAGTAACAAAGGGAAGCTTTCTGATGTCCGTGATGACGCGAAGGGAAGCAAACGGATCCACCATCCTTTACGTGGCAATGCCGGAGGGCGGCTCCGGCAAACGGGTACACAATTCGCCGCTGATCGGGCAAAAAGTGCTGGCGAAAAACGGGGACAAAACATGGACCGGAACCTGCATCGGGCTGAACGGTAACGCAGCACGCTTTCTGGTGTTTACAAGAAATGGTAAGCAATACGCAACTTTTTCCTCCCCCTTTGCCAAAAACTCAGTTCCCTATCAGTTCTATCTGAAGATGGACGGAGAGATGACGGAGGAGGATACGAAGGGCCTGGAGGTCACCTTTTACGGAAAGCATTTTGAGAATGTCATAGTGGTCCCGCAGCTAGCGGTGCGGGAGGAATATAACATGTATTCCGATACCACCAAGTACTATGTATGGAAGCTGGAAAATGAGCAGCTCGTGAAGGAATATGTCAATGTGTATAAAACCGATGTTGCATCCGGTTTGTGTTATGTCATAAGCGGCGTCAAAGAAAAGGATAAACTATTGAAATGATTCGGTATATCATCACCAAGATCATAAATAAATATAAGCTTTATCTTTGTCTGCTGGTCGGCGTGATCAGTATGATCATGGTCTGCTCTATGATCATGCTCTTTCGCGGCGGCTCCCTTGACAAGCTGATCCAGAAAGGCTTTATCGCCCAGAATGAAAGAAACGGAAAGTTTCCGGCCACCCTCTATGAGGAGGATGTGATCCATTATGCAGACCTGCAGGGGATCTGGGATGAGAAAACAGAAGACTCCGAAGAGGCTTCGGAGGATGCCGTCGGGATGGAGCTCATTCAAAAGCGGATCGATCAGATCGAGAAAAACTGGAAGACCAATGTCAGGCTTCCCATTGTTGCCGCGCAGAGGATCGCACATTTCAGGGGCTTTAACGCAGAGTACTCCTATCGCGGCAAAGGATATATGAGCATCGGTTATATCGAAGATCCGAACCTGAAGGATCCCGCGGAGATGAAAAAGCACTATGAGATCTTAGAGGGCGGCTATCTGTATGAGGATATCTCATCCCTTTTGACAGGCGTGGATCCGCTCCCGGAGGATGCCATCCCCTGTCTTATCAGCAAAAGCCTGGCAGACGAGCGTGACCTTGTGCCGGGAGAGATCATCAGTTTTTACGAGATCGGATACAGTGAGGACAGAAAAGATGATCCGCTGTTAAGATTGTACATCAATGGGATCGTTCAGGAAAAAGAGGGGGACTATTTCTGGAAGATCATGCTTGCGGATACGGAGCGCATGGCGATCATCGAAAAAAAAGATCTGCAAAAGGCCATCGACGTATTTCCCAAGGATGTCTATATCAAGCTCAGCGAGTGTCTGGACTACCGCTATATCAACAGGACCAATGCAGACAGCATCTTTAAGGGTGCACGGAAGCTTAAGAAGCTAAACCGCGAGATGAAGGAAAGTCTGTCGGCTGTCATAGCTGCCTACAGACAGGAAAGCAGGGCCGTCAAGCAGATGCTCTATGTGATCGTCCTTCCCCTTGCAATCCTGGTGCTGGTCTTCATCGGCATGATCTCGTTCCGTATCATCGATTCCGAAAGCTGGGAGCTTTTGACGCTGGAAAAAAGAGGCCTCGGACGCAAACGCATCTTTCTTTTGTATGTGCTGCAGTCGGTTTTGCTGGCGCTTTTATCCATCGTGCCGGGGATC
>JAILHW010000220.1 GCA_024695605.1 Lachnospiraceae bacterium
TGTTCGGTTTCGGCCTTTACCTTTAAGATTTTACGCTATTCAAGGTTATTTAGATAGCAACCCGATATCTTGTCAATGTTCGATATAAATAATTATACCAAACAAACGTTCGGGCGTCAACCATGAACGAGAAAATAGCCATCCCTTTTTACTTTCTTTGCCATGGCTTGAATTTTTACGTTTTCATCATCCGCTTCGCCAACCATAAGCTCATGACTAGTCAAAATCCTATTGATGATTTCGGAAAGATGGACATCTACCTCCTCCATAGAGTCTTCGTCCACCAAAAGCTCGTCAAATTGTTGGAGCATTTTCCGCATTGCGTCCGTCAGTTCCACATCCGAAGACATTATCGGCTTTAGCACATCATTAATGATCTTACGGTTTTCTATGGCTAATTTTCCGATTTTGGAAAAATTCTCTGCCAGGATCCGACCAAATTCATCCGGATCTTTGATATCATTCAGATCGGGAGTGGATAATAACCGGATTTCCCTCATACGAGCCGCATATTGTTGGAATAATGTTAAATATTGATCCTGTTCCATTACCGTGCATTCTCCAAATGTTCGAAATAATCTGCGATGTAATTGTAATATACCCCTTTCCATCAGTAAAGAAAAATCGAACTAAAAGGCTGGTATCAATACCATTCAGTTTTCAAAAAGCGAGGGTTTTTGAGAATATTTAAGGATATTTTCAAAAACCGAAATGACAAATGGGCACTTTTGCATTATAATATTGATGATGTTCGTTCACGGACACGATAAGGCCACTTGGCCGGAAACTATCAATCAAGAGGCGTGCGATCGCACAGAAAGAGGAGGGCTCTTATGACAAAACATCTTAAAAAAATGCTGAGTCTGGTTCTGGCGCTTGCCCTTGTGCTGACTCTTTGTGTTCCTTCCATGGACGCTCAGGCAGCCAAGAAAAAAGCAAAAACCAAGCTCACCATCAACAAGAAATCCATTACCCTTGTTGAAGGCAAGAAGCAGCAACTTACCGTAAAATATGGTAAGAAGAATGTAACTAAAAAGGCGGCCTGCAAATGGTCAACCAAGAATAAGAAGGTTGCTACCGTTAAGAAGGGTAAGATCACGGCAGTAGGTGCCGGCAAGACCACGATCATCGCCAAGTATCAGAAAAAGACCGTAAAATGTACCGTAATCGTGAAAGCAAAAGGCGGCGATAACGGCCAGGAAGGCGGTGAAGGCGACGATAACGGCCAGGATGGTCAGGGTAATCAGAGCGGCCAGGATAATCAGAACGGCCAGGGTAACCAACCTGCACAAGAAGAGGTTGTATCCCTTTCCTGCACTCCGTCCGATGGCACGATCAAGTCTGAGGGAACTGCCGTACAGTTAAATGCAAAGCCTAAAAAGTTCGGCTCAGGTACACCTTCTTACCAATGGTATAAGGATAGTAATAAGATCGAGGGCGCAACACAGAATACCTATTATGCTACAGAAGCAGGAGTTTACAGCTGTGATGTTCATTACATCAATCTCGATTTGAAGAGTGGTACGATCACTGTGAAAACCACAGTTGTTTCACCGGCAACAGACGTTGTTACCTGGACTGTGGAACCCGAAACTTTTCCAGGTAATTTTGCCGTGAAGGATCCAGATGGAAAAACGCGTATTTATCCGATATTGTTAAAACGAGAATATGTAAGCTTCAATCCTTGGCCAACTTCCTTGAAACAGGTAAAATATGTAATCAACAATTGCAAGGATCCTTTTGTTATCGGTGCACTTTATGTTGTAGCCCAGAGTAATTATGTCTATACAAGTACGTCTGATTTCAACTGCGGCAGACTTGCATTTGATATGTTAGATCAAATTCAGCTTGGAGGCGGCGCTTTAAAAGAAACCAATCCTTTAGCTCCGATCTATTGCGTTTCAAATGCGGTAAAAGGTGATGTAAACGCCAGCGGTTTTAACGGAAAGGCATATAAAAAGGATGGAAAAACTTTATCCACGCAGATCACTCGCGAATATGCATCCCGTGCATTCTGCAAAGGTGCCACTCCTGAAAACGGCTATGCTCCTAATGACAATGCGTCTGACATTAATGACAAAACAAAATGGAAGATTAAGGTAGATCAATATGTATATTGCTTTGATCAAGTAGATGGTACAGGAGATGTCGTTGATCCTGTTGTAAAATCCGAAGCAAAAGATATCTCTGTTACAGTTATCAAAAAAGATGGTTCTACGGAAACAGAAACAGAAACTGCTTTCAGAATGCCTGCTTTGCATAAGGATCCCTCGTTTGTCACTGTATGCCCGACCCCGTATTCTCTCAGTGTTGAAAACGAAGGAGATGATTTTGCTACCCCCGAGCATAACTTCAAATTTAGAATCGGTATGAGATACGCTTCAAAGGCAGGTGTCTGGATACCGTCTGATTATGTTGATTTGAAAGATGCCGAGCATGGTAAAATTCCGACCAATGTAACAAAATATAACTTCCAGGCGAACGGCCTCTTTTCTAATGGGTATGTAGGCCCCGAGGATGTGAACAATTCTATTTGGTAATTTCCTATATTACCACCAGTTCACTTCCCTACGCTTTTAGATGTAATCAAGGCGCAGCCAATCGGCTGCGCCTTCTATTTTCATATTTTAATAAGTTTTCATTAGTTTATACTGTTTCCAATCACTATCAAAATGACCCACTAACACTCTAAAGAGTGCAAGCTCCGTCCCCGGGGTTCATTCCGGTTTCGAAGTCGGAGATCATCTTGAGGATTTCCTTGGCGTATTCCGGGTACTCCGCTACAATGGTTCTGATCTGTTCCTGGGCGGCGGAGGCGTTCTGAGAGTTAAAGTCCAGGCGCTGGCGTAGCTTCTGTCTTCGCAGGATCAGCGCGTGTCTGACCTCGACCATTTCCTTGGGATCTACAAGCGCCTGTGCCTGATGGAGCCAGATCATGGGATCATAGAATCTGTAGGATTTCAGGATCTTGATCAGCTCGCTCTGGGAGTAGGTCATCTCCTTGCGGTTCTCACGGATCCGTTCTCTCTCCTCTTTTTCCTCTGCATACTGCCGTCTGAGCTTTTCCAGCTCTGCTGCCGAGGTGATCCCAAATTTCATATACAGATATTCCAAAAGGTTGGTGTTATTCACATACCGGATCTTGACACGGTTCTGCAAAAGGATCACTTTATTAAGGCTCCGTCCGGCTCTGGTATTTTCCTTCTGGGCATCCAGATAGGTCATATAGATTGCCGTCAGCGCTATGGCTCCTGCGCCGGCCGTCAGGTAAAACCCGACTCTGGCATTCAGCCCCAGTCCAAACTGCATCACCGCCAGGATCAGGATACAGGCCGCTGCCGCGATCAGGGTGATCAGCGCCATGCCTCTTAGGTTGTTCATATTCACAGCTGCCTCGGAGCGTCGGAACAGACAGGCCTGTTTTTCTCCCTCCAGGCGCTTTAGGTCATTTCGGATCAGCTGCTGGTAATCCTCCGCTTCCTTGATACGCCTGGCGCCCTCGTCCGCATCGTTCTCCAGCTTTTCCATCCGCTCAAAATCCTCATCGGACATCCGGTTCTTTTTCTCCTCGTACCGCTGCCCTTCCACGGAAAGATGAATGATGGCCTTAGCGTGCTCCGTCACCTGCCGCCTGTCATCCGGCGTCAGATACTCCAGCTGTTCGATGTCCTGCAGATAGTGATTGATGGTCTTATACTCGCTGTTGCAGGCATCCACCTGCTTCGTAGCATCCGAGACCTGCTCCAAAAGGCTCTCAATGTATTTCCGCCTTTCATAGGCATCTGCGAGATTGACATCCTCCACACCGACAAGGTACTTTTCCTCCTCGCCCTCATCTTCATCGGGGAGCCTTACCCTCATATTCCATTTTTCGACAAGATTCTTAAAAAACCCCATAAATCACCGTAAGTACCCTACTATGTGCCGCTGGTCCGTTTTTGACTGCCTCATGATCCTGCCTGTCGTTCGAACTCTCTTCTGAGCTTTTCCATATCCCGCTCCGTGATACGTTTTGTATTCTCCATCTCCTCTACGGTCACTCCGGCGCGGGCCAGCTTTTGTTCTGCCATCAGTGAAAGCTCCAAAAATCTGGGATGGCTTTCCACGAAGCTGTGGAACTTCTTTTCCCCAAGATGCAGCCGCAGACTGAGCAGATACTGCTGCAGCGCTCTTCGCTCCAGCACCCCGTCACTGAGCACGGCATATTGCTCCGCAGAAAGCTTAAACTTCTCGGCCGCAGGCTCAAAATAGAACAATCTGGCAAAGGCCTGTCCCTGCTTGAAATACAGGGCTGCCTCCAGCTCACCAAGCTGATCATCCTCGCTCTCTTTACACTTATTCAGGGCAAAATAGCATTGGGTGATGGCCGCTGTAAATTCCTTTGCCGAAAGCAGCGCGTCGATCTTTCGGATCATCTTCTCCGACTCTGTGCTGCTCTCACTCTCATACAGCTGCTCACTGACATAATCAAATTCAGGCTGTGAAAGAAAGTCCGCCTCCTGCAGCAAAATCCTGCAAAATGCCTGCAGAGAATTCTCCCTTTGCATGGAAACCCGAAGCCTTGCAGCCAGCGACTCAAGCCCCAAGGATCCGGCAATAAACTCCACCAGGTCTTCATTCATGAAGCTTTTTTCCATGAGGGATGCCTGCGTTGTGATATACAGACACAGTTCCTCCAGGGTAAAGATCTCCACTCCGGCCGGAGCGATCCGATATGGCGTATGCGCTTTTTTCCCGATGGGTAAATATACCACGCTCATGCTTTCGTCCCTACTGTGCTTCCGTTAACTGAATCGTAAATTCCTTCTGTGCGTAAACCGGTGCGTAAAAGCTCCCGAAGCCCTCATCCCGAAGTCTGATCCGGAGCGTATCCGCACTCTTCATCTCCAAAAGCATCCGAAACCTGAATGCCCTGCCCGGCCGCGTTTCTTCTTCATCCAGACGGATGGTCTCTTCATAGGTCTTTCCCGTAAAGATCGGCGTGATCAAAAGGGTGATCTCGTCTGCCGACTCCAAAAGGATCTCCGTCTCGCTTTTGGCCTCATACCAGCTCTGTCCGGCATCCAGAAGCGGCAGATAGACCTCTTTTCCTTCATCGATCACCTTCATGCCGACATTCATACGAAGCATCTCTCTGCCGAGGAATAAAAAGTCCTCCTTTTCCGTTCCCGGCCAGATCCGGCTGGCTGCCGAAAAGGCTGCTCCCTTGGAAAACAGATTGTTCCCCGCATACACCTTCCGGCCTCTGCACAAAAGCCGCCTGCTCTTTTGATACCAGTCCTTCGCAAAGCCGTCTCCGATCAGATAGATGCTGGTGACGATCCGACCTTCCGTAAAGCGCTGCACATACTCTGCGAGCATCTCGTCCATCTGCTCGAGCTGCTTGTCATGCTCGATGATAGAGGAGTAATGCTTTCTCTTTACGATCCCGGTATCCTCGTCCTTCTGGATGGAGGTCACCACCGGGGTCGTCCGCTGATTCATCTCCATCCGATAGGTCACCATATGCTCATCCGTCAGATCAAACACCCCTGTGGAAAAACCAAGAAGCTTCTCCGGCTGGTGGATCATATAGGAAAACAGGCTCTCCTCATGCCCCTGCAGATGGATCTGTCCCTGCGGGATCTGCAAGCCTGCCGTGCTCTTTTTCAGATAGGGAAGCATTTCGGCGGTAAAGGGCTCAACGGAGATCGTCATGCCCAAAAGCTCCGCGGGCTCCTTTTCCAGTGCTTCGATGCAGTACATCGCCAGCTTTAATGCATGGGACAAAAACAGATGCAAAAGCTCCTCATAGGTATAGAGCTCACCGTAAAGCCGGATGCTCTCTCCAAAGTGCTCCAGCAGACGGTCTGTCACATTGCCGTCCCACTCCCGAAGCTTTTTCTGCGCATCCTCTCCGTACATCCATTGCCCGGAATCCTTGTGCCGCCCGATCACCAGCGGGATCTGCAAAAGCCCTCCGGTGGCGGGATTCTTCAGGGTGATGGGCATTTCCCCTTCCGGGGCGTAGGATACCTGCAAAAACTGATTATTCAATTCACAGCCCAGTACTGCTTTTTTCGTCATAACACTCTCCGCTTTTGCCTTAGCCGAACAGCTCCTCTGTCAGCCTGTCAGCCTTTCGATATTCATGCGCAAAGGAAACTGCGGTCTTCTCGTCCGAAAGCCTTGCGCTCATGGTCATATCATACAGCATCTCAAACCGGCCGGCATTCTCTCTCTCCGGGGAATCCTCCCTTTCGATCTGTCCGCTCTCCGTCAGCGTCATCTCTCCGGCATTTTCCTCCTGGATATAATAGTGCAGGCTGTCACCGTAAAACATCATAAAGTCCTTGGCATAATACCCGGGACAAAGCTCATCCAGAAACCGCATCTGATAAGACTCTTCCCCGTCCGGTCCGCCCAGATAGCTGACCTTGACCCGTCTTCCGGGCTCTCCGCGGTAAACCAGCCAGGTCTTGGCCGCATAGGGCAAAAGCTCCGGCATGATGGATACGAACTTTTCAAAGAAGGGCATATAGCCTTTTTCCATCATCTGCTGTCTGATCAGACGGATCGCAAGGCGCTTTTGCTTATCGTCCAGCTCCCGATCCTCTGCAGACATCGCATGCAGCCAGCTCAGCTTGCAAAGCTGGGGCATGTCATCCTCTTCCAGAAGCGCTGCATACAAATGGCGCATACTGCCCTCACTGGTGACCTCTCCGGCCACAAAATACCGAAAGCACAGATCCTGCAAAAAACGTTTTTGCATCTGGATATTGCCGCCGCGGCTGGCATAGTAATCAAAGATCTGCTCCCACTGGGGCAGATACCCGTGGGTAAAGGTGGCCGCGATCAAAATCCGCTCCGCAATGGGAAGCGCATCCACCTCAAAGGCAATGGCATCCTGGAAGATCTGGTTCATCTGCGGGATCCCGCCCTCGTAGTAGTTGCAAAGATACTGCAAAAGCTCCTGGGTATATTTTCCCTGCCGGTAGGTATAATAGGTCAGCGCCAGCCACTTGGGATCCGCGCCGGAAACCTTTTCCAGCCCCCGCCTGATCAGCCTGTTCAGGCTCTTGGGCGGAACGCCCTCAAAGCCGTAGTCCCAAAGCAGGGACAGCGCCGTCTCATCCTGCTCCAGTCCGATATGATAGGCAATGATCTGGCCTCTCTTTTTCTCATCCGAGCCCTCTATGGGGTATTCGGATAAAAGAGACAGCAGGGTATCATGCTCTTCTCTTTCATACAGCACCCGAAGGACTCTCTCCAAAATGGAAAGCCGAAGGGGCAGGGAGATCTTCACATCTCTTGCTGCCTGCATATACAGCGGCCAGTCCTCGGTACGCTTCATAAAATCATCGGTGGAGTTGCTGATCCTGTAAAGAGACAGCCCGCTTCCGCTCTCATCCAGGGACAAAAGGTGCTCTCTCATGCCCTCGATGGGAAGCATACGCTCTGCCTTGATATGCGAGGGTGCCAGCGTCCTGTTGCCCTCTTCATCCTCCAGCAAAAGATAATAGTCCTCGGTATAGATCTCCGCAAGGGCGATCTTGTTTTTGACCGGATAGGCCGTTTCCTTTTCCAGCCCGCTCTGGGCCACGATCACGCGTTTGATCTTCGGATCCGCCACCTTGACACGGTGCATAAAGGCCACGACAGGAAGGTAGGGTGCACACTCCTCGATCTGCTTGGCATCCTTCAAAAGGAACCTGTAGCAATACGCCAGATCCTCACTCTTTTCTCCCGCTGCCAGACAGCCCTTTGCGAACTCTCTGATCTGGGGATCATAGGCATCCACCAACGCCCCGATCCGGGTATGATGCTCGATCACGATCCGGTACAGATGCGCCTTTAAGCTCTTTTCCAGATGACACTGGTAAGCGAAATACATCAGTACATATTTGGGCGGAAGCGACAGATCCTGCGCCTTGGCCGCCATATAGGATTCATAGAGCATGGTAATGCGAAGCTGCTTATCCACGGCTCTTTGGAACCAGAACAGAGAATCCGGATCGCATTTCCCGGTGCGGATCAAAAGTCCGCAGACCGCCTGGAGCATATCATCCTCCTGATAGCCCTGATACAGTCTCATCAAAAATGCCAGAAGCGCTCTGGTAACCTTCTTCTCGCGCTTCACAAGCTCAATGATCCTGGCCTCTAAGGAGGCTGTCAGAAGATCATAGCGAAGGGCGAACTGGAGCATGGCAACCTCAAACTCTCCGAGCCCCGACAGATAGGCGGTATTTTCCGCCACCACGCGAAAGGCCTCCCGCAGCAGGATCGGACTTTCGCACCCGCTGTAGTAGCATTCCTCATAGAGCGAGAGCATCTTTACCGGTGTGATCTGCCCTGTGGGGATCATCCGAAGATACAGGCTCGTGATGATGGCATCCTGCGGATTACCTGCCAGAAGGTCGCGCAGTCTTCTGACGCCGCTGTTTTGCAGTCTCACATAGTCTCCGTCATTGCCTCTTGCAAGCATTGCCTGCAGATACCAGAAATAGGCCTGCTGCGTGGGGGTGACCATTTCCTTTTCGATCACGCGCTCCACATGGGAAAAGATCCAGCCGGCTTCCTGAAAGCGTCCCATGGCACACAAAAGATGCGTCTGATAGAGCCTGCCGCTGATGTTGCGTCCGCCGGACTGATTGATCCGTTCAATGCATTTTTCCGCACGGGATAAGGCTTCCTTCGGATCTCCTCTGCCCGTGGTATAATCCAGATACGCCCGCATCAAAAGGGCTACCTGACGTTTCTTTTCCTTCTTATCCGTTTCCCTCGGATTTTCCTTTTTACTCTTGCCGATCCGAAGCAGCTCACAGCAAAGCTCTCCGGAGGGGCTGTCCGTCTTTAATCGGATCCGCTCCCTGTGCTCAAAGCCGTCGGTCGGCAGCAGGATCACAGTCAGATCACAGACATTGCCTACAAAGTCCTCCTGGGTCAGGATCCGCTTTTCCCCGGTCAGATATTCCCCGTCATAGATCACCTCGATCCGGGTATAGCCCCAGCCCTTGCGACGGATCTTGAGAGTCTGCTGCTGCGGCTCATAAACCTGCGGCAAAAGCAGCATATCATCCTCGATGGAAAAGGTCGCGGGCTTCTTTTTATTCAGACTGATCAGGAATTCATCCAGATTGCGCTCGTTGTCTCTGACTGCGGACAGACTGCGATATAATGGAAGC
>JAILHW010000223.1 GCA_024695605.1 Lachnospiraceae bacterium
CCGCTAAGAGCCCTGGCTGTGGCACCGACGAGTACCACCTCCCCGTCCTCGATGAAGATCTGCAAAAGGACAGGCACCGAGACCTTGTACCTGCGGAAAACCGCTTTTCCGTCAGGCAGCTGCTCCAGCTCAACCCGCCTGCCGATATTGGAGCAGGCTTTGTCCGCTGCAGCCAAAAACGCCTCGGGACTCAGATCGGTCAGATATCTTCTTCTGCGGAGCATGATCCCCAGAAAATAGACCTGTACGGCACCGTCCTCCATGCCGAAGCGGTTGAACGCCACCGCACCCTGATCTGCAGTCAGAATCCCCTGCTCATTCTGGTGGGTGTGGCCGAGAAGCACGCGCTTCAGTTCCCTTCTGTCGATCCTTCTCTGCCGTCTTTCCTCACGTTCAAGCTCTCTTCTTGTCTCGTCGATCCCCTTCAATTTGTCGGCCATTTTCACCATCCCAAACACGCACGCATTCCGGCTGCATAAATACAGCCGGAATCCGAAACTTTTTCTCTATTGATTTTTCTGCTTAGTTGTTGTCATTTACCCACTGAACCATCTGCGGCATCATGATGTCAAGAGCCAGGATCAGGATGAAGATGAGAACGAAACCGATGATCGCATTCTTAAGAGCATTCTTTGCTTTCTCGCGCTCCTGAGGCTCGCCAGCCTTTGCAAACTTCACGCCGAGGATCACGCAGTAAAGGGAACCTGCTGCACCGACAACTGCAAGAAGCGGTGTCATCATATCGTTGAGCAATGCCACGATGGGAGCTGCAACGCCTGAGAAATCAGCACCCTTTCCGCCGGTAACGCTGGAAGGATCCTCGATATCCGCGAAGGTGTTCACGGGCATCATCATCACTGCGGTGCTTAAGGTTAACAGAGCTGCTTTTACTTTCTTGCTAATGTTCTTCATTTTATTATCCTCCTTGATTTTACATACTTGGTAGTTTATTTTCTTTGATCCGGTTCGTCGCCCGGTCAAGACCTTTGGTTTCCTGCTTCTTCGGTTCTTTGACCGAGAAGGCTACTTCTTTTGCCAGCTGACCGCTTTCAATCCCCTTCATCAGATCTCCGGGAGCTTTTCCCTCGATCGCTTTGCCGAACTTCGGGTCCGCCGCCAGCTTTTTGCTCTCTGCCACCGGTTCAAATCCGTCCGGCAGCGGTCTGTGTAATGCCATCCTTCCGATGAGTGCCTCTGTGGCCAGTTGGCTTATCTTTTCCGGGTCGCCCCTAGCCAGCTGATCGGCCTGCTCCAAAAGCTGCCTTTCGGCATTTCGGCCGTTTTCGATGGCCACTCCCCTTCGGATGGTTCTGATCTTCAGATCCTCCGGTGCTCTCGGCAGAGATCCCGCACTTTTCATGCTCTGCGAAATCTGCCGGTCTAATTCCTGAAACTCTTTCATCTTTTCGCCTTGCCGCCTTGCGGCATTTTCCTTTCCTTCGCTCCGCCCCGCCAGATGCGGTGTTTTCTGGTGCTTTTTTGTTCGTTTCTAACCATAATACGCAAAAGGGACTCATATGGTTGCAACAAAAAATATTTTTTTCAGGAAAGATATTCTTTCAGCTTTTCCCTTGCCCGCATCAGGTGTGATTTCACGGTGTTCTCGGGCTTTTCCATAATCTCCGAAATCTGCTTTACCGAACAATCCTGCAGATAATACAGCTCGATCACGGTACGGTACTCGTCCTTGAGATTGGCGATCGCCTTATACAGATCCATCTTCTCCTCATCGGATACACCCTTGGCCGGCGGGGCAACGATCTCGTCGTTCAGTTCCTCCAAAATCGGGCGCTTCATCAGAACCTGTTTGCAGCAATTAATAGTGACCCTGATCAGCCAGGCCTTTCTGTGTTCCTCACTCTCGAACTCCCGCTCCTTCTTGAACAGGATCAGAAAGACCTCGCTGTAGATATCCTCAGCGTCTTCTTTGTTTTTCATATACCCCATAGCGATCCGATAGATCATATCCCCATAGGTAAGCACAACTTGTTCAGCGTCCATAGAAACCTCTTATAGATATAATGCTCACACTTTACATAATTATACTATACAGAATGCCTGTTTGTCCAATAAATACGTGCAAAAAATGCCTGTTTTCCCCCATATTTACCCTTTTTTTATAAAAAACGATGCATTTTTATACAACATATAGGGTTTTGCCGTCATGATAATCGAAAATCAGCCCTCTCCCACCTCTTTGACGATCCTTTCGGTGGCATGTCCGTCGCAGCTTCCCATGAATTTTTCCCTGAATCTGCGAACCCGCTCAAGGGTTTCGGGCCTTATCCCGCCTTCCTGGGACAGCTCGGCCAGGATGGCATCCGCCAGAGCATCGCTGTCTTTAAACACATCTCCCGCATCCATCTGCTCAATGGTATGGTAAAAGCCTCGGACATCCAGATATTCTGAAAGATCCGGTGCAAAGAACAGGATGGGCCGCTCCAAAAGCGCATATTCAAAGATCAGGGAGGAATAATCGGTAATGCATAGATCTGCCGCACACAAAAGCTCCTCGGTGGCGGCCCGTTTCGAAACATCGATCCAGAAATCTCTTGCCCCCTCATCCACCTCGGGCGTCCTTGCAATGGCAGGATGGGCCTTGTATAAAACCACGCACCGGTCACCCAGGCGCTGTTTCAAAAGCGTGGCATCGGGCACGGGACCGTTTTTGGCCCTGGCCACATTCCCCCGGAAGGTAGGTGCATAAAGGACCACCTTTTTCCCCTGTATTTCCGGAAACTCGGAAAGCACCCTTTTGCGCGCCCCCTCCAAAAAAGCC
Organism: Lachnospiraceae bacterium; assembly: GCA_024695605.1. GTDB lineage: Bacteria > Bacillota > Clostridia > Lachnospirales > Lachnospiraceae > RGIG7926. The sequence goes on from JAILHW010000223.1 coordinate 2,780, forward strand.
TTATCATGGAAGCGGTCCGTTCTGCTGACCCCCAGAGCCAGCACCTTTTCCTTCGGCTGGTTCATAGCCTCGGCATAGTAAGGGATCATATCCTGCGAGGATACGGTCACAAAGTCATAGGGACCGTAGTATTCCTCCTTCAATCCGCCGGGGATGCCGTGTCCGAAGCGCTTAAAGGCGCCGCAGGCATGCCAGCACTGTACCACCTTTGTCTGCTTGCGAATCGGAAGCGCAGCAAGCACATCACTGCTCTCATCCACGAATACCACCGAAGCGCCTGCCAGCTCGCCCATCAGGCGAATACACCGCATGGTATAGGCAAACAGACCGCCCTGCCCCGTAAGCAAACAAAACAGCCTTGTTTTTCGGGATCCCTGCCTGTCGTAATGGGCCTTTAATAAGGCCAGATTGTCCGACAGACCCTCATAGCGGATCTCCAGAAACAAGACTGTTTCGGGTGTTTTCTGTGTAGCACAAGAAAGCCGATAGCAAAACGGCAGCAAACTGTGCAATATGAATCGTTTCAGGCTTTCTTTCATGGCTTTTTCCCACTACCCAATGGGTTAGGCGAGGATCCTAGCGATCCTCTCACTGGCCTGCCCGTCGCAGGCCGACAGATAGGCCTCATAAAAGGCTCTCTGCCCGTCAAAATCGTACTGCTCATCGCTCCTTCGGATCGCCTCCGCCAGACCGGATCCGTCCGTCACCAGCAGAGCCGGCATCTCCTCCGGCGTACAGTAAAACCCCCGTCCCTTTTTGTATTGCTCCAGATCAGGTGCAAAGAGCAGCAGCTTTTTGGACAAAAGCACCGCATCATACAGGATCGAGGAATAATCCGTGATCAGAAGCTGCGCCGAGGGAAGGATCTGCGCCGTTGTCAGGGGCTGTCTGTATGTCTCATAGCCCGCATAGGTCAAAAGATGCGGATGCAGGCTGATGATCAGATACCACTCATCCGAAAGCGCCTTTGCGGCTTTTTCCATATCCGCAAGCCCCTGCAGGGTCGGAACACCCGCATTGCCTCGGAAGGTAGGTGCCCAGAGCATAACCTTCTTCCCTGCCGCATCTGGATAATGCTGCAAAAACAGCTCCCTGTCGTGTCCAAGGCGCTCCTCGTCAAACCAGGCATCCATTCTCGATATACCAAGTGCCCTGACCACGCCGTCGGGCTGTCGCATGGCACTTTGGAAGGGACCGATACACCGCGGTCCCGAAACCGTCACCAGATCATAGTTGGCAAATACATTGCTCCTGTAAAAAGAAGGAATATCATCCGGCGCGTCATATCCGAACTTCTTAAAGGCGCCCGGTCCGTGCCAAAGCTGCACGACCTTCGTCTCCTCCCGCTTTTTGCAGGCCGCAACGGGAAGAAAGTTGTCGCAAAGCACTACGCTGCCTGCTGTCGCATACAGCTTCATAAATTCGATCGAAGCCTTCATCTGTGCACCGTAGGAAAGCTTGCCGAAGTCTCTGTAAAACTCCTCGATCCGCCAGCTGCCGCTTTTTTCCAGATAGCGATACAGCATTTCCACGCTCTCCGGCCGGCTGTCATGATGGGCATCCGCAAAGATCACCAGGTCCCTTTGCACCTGCTTTGCGGCGCCGATCCGGTAAAACAGCGGCAGGATCATATTCTGGGCCGTCAGCTTGGCCATTTGTTTTAGCCAGAAACCAAATTTCATAGATAATATTTTTTCACTCCCCAAAACGCATAGGAGATAAAACAGCATATCGACCGGAGCAGAGAAAACCCGCAGTACCGGTACACCATAAAATTCATCCTTGCACTCTTTAGCTTATTGCGGCTTTTTCCGCCTGCGGAAAGCCTGTATTTCAGATACGGCTCATCAATCCCCAGTGCCCAGCCATAGCGTCTGATGATCCTGATCCAGGAGATATAATCCTCGTGGCTGTCATCATGCTCCATGGGAAACTCCAGCATCACGTCCCGTTTTACCATCACTGCCGAGCAGTTTAGATGATTGGTCCGAAGGATCGCCCTTGCATCGATGATCTCGGGCAGATGGATGACGCGTCCCACAGGCCTGCCGGCAGCATCAAAAAGCTCCCTGGCCGTAGAGGACAGGACCGCCCCGGTCTCTTCCATCCTTTCATACTGCACCCGCAGCTTTTCGGGCGCCCACCAGTCATCCGCATCCAGAAAGGCAACATAGGGCGTTGCGGCGTGCCTGACGCCCCGCATCCTGCTTTTGGCTACGCCCAGGTTGGTCTCATTTTTCAAAAGCCTGAAATCCGGCCGGTCCATATAGGGCGAAAGGGCTCCGGCAAGGTCATCCTTTGATCCGTCGTCAATGACCAGGACCGAGACAGGGAGCGTCTGTGCATAAACGGAGTCTATGGCACATCTTATGGTATTTGCACTGTTGTAGCAGGGCATAATCACGGTGATCAGAGGCTTCTCCATAAACGTCCGCTTTCCTTTCCGTTTGATGTAAGAAAGATCAGTGGCCGTCCTTTCGGCCCGGTCACTGATCTTCTTCATTCATTGTCTGTTATTGCGAAAGCTCCTCATTCCTTCGGGTTTCTCTGTAAAAAGTCCGGGATCTTCAGGGATCCGGGATCTACCATAGGCTTCGCCTGCGGTCTGGGCTGCTTTTTAGCAAGCTGGTCAATGGCGCTGGCCGGGATCGCACCCGTACCTACGTTGTTGCCTCTTGCAGCTGCCGGTCTCGGGCTCTGGCCGATGAGACTGGGACTGGGAGAGATATACTTGCTGGCTACTGCCGGCTTACTCATCGCCTCAACGGATCTCTGGATCCTGGAGGCTGCACTTCTGCCCACATCCTTCTGGTTTTCATCGATTCCGGTAGCGATCAGGGTGATGCTGCAGAAATCCTTATCCTCAACATCCTCACGCAGACCTGCGATCACCAGAACATCCTCTCCAACCAGATCGGTCACGAACTGGCCGGCCTCGGACATCTCTGCCATGGAAACATCGCCCACATAATACAACAGGATCGCATTGGCGCCTGCCACAGAGGTCTCCAAAAGAGGAGACGAAACCGCAGCCTTGATGGCTTCCATCGCCTTGTCGTCGCCGCGTCCCATACCGATGCCGACATGGGCAACGCCGGAATCCATCATAACGGTCTTCACATCCGCAAAGTCCACATTGATGGTTGCAGGCTCGTTGATCACATCCGTAATACCTCTTACGCACTGCTGCAATACTTCATCAGCCTTGCGAAGGGCTTCCTGTACACTTGTTCTGCGATCTACGATCTCCAGCAGCTTTTCGTTGGGGATCACGATCAGCGTATCCACATTGCCTCTGAGATTCTCAATACCCTGGATCGCATAATCCATACGGCGCTTCGCCTCAAATTTGAAGGGCTTGGTCACTACGCCGACGGTCAGAATCCCGGCTTCCTTGGCCATCTTGGCTACGATGGGTGCAGCTCCCGTACCGGTTCCGCCGCCCATACCGCAGGTTACGATCACCATATCCGCGCCCTTTAAGATGGCTGCGATCTCCTCGATGCTCTCCTCGGCTGCCTTCTCACCTACCTCAGGCTTGGCGCCGGCACCGAGTCCCTTGGTCAGCTTTTCTCCTATCTGCAGGTGCTTCGGAGCCTTGTTCACACGAAGGGCCTGTGCATCGGTATTGATGGCCACAAACTCCACTCCCGTGATCTGCTCCTCGACCATTCTGTCAAGTGCGTTACATCCTGCGCCGCCGACACCGGCAACAATGATGCGTGCTCCCTGTTCGGCGCTGTTTGATTTAATCTCCAGCAAAACGAATTCCTCCTTACTATCCCATTTTAGGATCTGTTTCGGATCTGTTGAGTCATTTGGTCAAGACTCCCTAGAAAAACTCACACATAACATCATATAAAATTTTCATGCAAATATCAACATTTTTCTTACAAAAACGAAAATTAAGGCAGGATATCGCTCGGAAGCTGCACCGTATTCTCCTGCTGGCTTTCCTGCTGCTGCAAAGCGCCGCCGTCAGTGCCTGCCGCCTCACCGTCCGTACTCTTTGCGCCTTCGCCCCCATCGGTTGACTGGGTCGATGGCTGCGTTGTATCCGTCTTTTGTCCACCGACCGTTTCCGCGGCCTGTGTTCCCTCGGATGTTTGCACGCTGTCCGACTGCGTTGTTTCCGTTTTCTTTTCTTCTGTCTTCTTCTCTTCCGTCTTCTTCTGAGAGCCCTCGCCGTTTTCCTGCTGCGCGGTCTCAGGCTTCTTTTCCTCCGCGCCCGCAGCGTCTGACTGCTGCTTTGCCGGATCTGCCTCTTCGGCGCCTTCTCCGGTGGTCTCTTCTTCGCTCACTCCGTCAGAGACGCCTTCTCCATCCTCTATGGCAATCCCCTGCAAAAGATCGGGCATCTGGTCGGAAGCTTCCTCCTCGGGCATCCTGGCCCCCGGTGCATCATCCGGTACAAAGGTGACCGTTGTGGTCTCCTTGTTGAAATTCTCCATATGCAAAATGCCGCTTTTGCCCTCCAGATGCGGGATGATCTCCCGAAGCTGCATCACCTTTTCATCCACATTGGCCTCGCCGCCCATATCCACCCGGACATTGCCGAAGTACAGCGTGACATTGCCCTTGTTGGAAAAAAAGATCTGATCCGCGGTCAGCTGATACTTATCCAAAAGCTGCGTCACCTTCAAAATCTCCGAAAAGATATCCGAATTCCCGACGGGAAGCGGCTCATGCAGCATCACACTGTCAAAGGTCAGACCCTTGATCTGGGGAACACCGGGCGTTGTCTGATCCGAGGATTCGACCACCACACCGTCCTTGTCGAAATACATGTACTTGCCCAGATATTCTATACAACCGGCAAGCGCTTTTTCATATACCACGACCTTGATCATGTTGTGGCTCATGATCTCCACATCCATGGTCTCGATAAAAGGAATGTCCTCCATTTTGCGGTTTCTGAAATACAGACGCAGATACAGGCTGTTGTCCTTGATTCCGCCCGGCAGCACCATGTCACGGATCTCGGCGGGAGTATAATGGATATTGCCCTCCACCATGACATCGGTAACCTTATACTCCGTCAGCAGATAATAGACAGTTCCTGCCAGAATGAGTAAAACGACCAGCAAACTGATCCCTATGAACTTTTTTCGGCTAAACGAACGCTCCATAAAGCTTCCTTACTAATCTTATGCAATCTGCTCCTGCTTGCGGATCCTGAGAGAGACATTCAGCACCAGGCCGATCTCGATCAACAGAAAAATGACCGAGGTTCCGCCGTAGCTGATGAAGGGCAGTGTCACGCCCGTATTCGGGATCGTGTTGGTCACCACCGCGATATTCAGGATCACCTGCAGGGCAAAATGCCCCATAACGCCTGCTACCAGCAGGCTTCCCAGCGTATCCGGCGCATTGATGGCGATCAGCATGCACCGGTAGATCAAAAGGCCGAACAGGCCCAGTACGCAAACGCCTCCGAAGGCTCCAAGCTCCTCACAGATGATGGCAAATACCATATCATTCTGTGCCTCGGGGATCTTGTATTTCTGAATACTCTCTCCCAGCCCCTTTCCAAAGGTTCCGCCGGAACCGATGGCATAGAGTGCCTGTATGGTCTGAAAGCTGGTCTCCTCCTCAAAATCCTCCGGATGCAGCCAGGCAACGATACGGTTCTGTCTGAAATCCCCCGTTCCTTCCGCCGATTCGGCTTTATGCAGGGAAAACAGAACAAAGAAAAGCGCCACGATCACCGCCAGAGCGGCCAGACCGAAATACTTCAAATAATCCGGATCTGCCATGAACAGGATCACCGCAGCGATCCCGCCCACGATCAGGGCGGAGCTTAGGTTCCTTGTGATCCACAAAAGCAAAGCTGCCGGAACGGCGGCAAACGCCAGGATGACGAAAAAGGACCTGATATCCTTGATCGACGTTCCGATCCCCGCGATCAGAACGGAGAGAAAAACGATCACCGCAACCTTGACGATCTCTGCCGGCTGCACCGAAATGCCCCCGAAATACAGCCATCTTCTGGCACCGTTAATGGTTCTGCCAAGAGGTGTCCAGATCAAAAAGATCAAAAGCACCGAAATCCCGTAAATGGCAGGTGCAAATTTACAGATGAAATGATAATCCACCACGATGGCCATGACAAGCGCCACCATGCCAAGCCCTGTCGCCAGGAGCTGTTTTTTCAGAAAGTATGCATTGTCGCCGTGCTTTAAAGTTCCGTCATAGGAGCTGACCGAATACAATACCACCAGCCCGAACACCACCAGAAACAGCACCGTGAACAATAAGGTATAGTCAAAGAAATTGTCCGCCTTTTTAGCTCTTCGCGCCTGTCTTTCTTTTGCCATCCTCTCTTCTCCTTGTATCTTTCCTAAAACTCTCTTACCAGCTTCTTGAACAGATCGCCTCTCTGCTCGTAGTTATCAAACATACCCCAGCTCGCGCAGGCGGGCGACAACAGGACCGCGTCCCCTTCCTTCGCATGCGATCTGCAGACCGAAACCGCTTCCTCGAGGCTGTTTGTCATATAGATCCTGTCAAATCCGTGAGCTCTTGCACAGGCTGCGATCTTTTCCGCCGTCTGCCCCAGCAGCACCAGTCCCTGCACCTTGCCGTCAAAGCTCTCGATCCACTCATCATAGGTGCTGTCCTTGTCATAGCCGCCGCCGATGAGCCAGGTGGGACGCTGCATGGCGCCGATAGCCTTGATGGCCGCATCGGGATTGGTACCCTTCGAATCATTATAATACCACACCCCGTCAACCGTTTTGACATATTCGATCCGGTGTGCCACCGCGTGAAAGTCCTTAATTCCAGCCAGGATCGTCTCTCTTGCCACACCTGCCGCCTCTGCCATGGCAAAGGCCGCCATGATATTTTCCGCATTGTGTACGCCCAGAAGATTGGTCTCCTCCATACGGATCAGGGGCTCCTTTTCCCCGTTCTTTACAAAATAGATGGTTCCGTCCTTGTAAAAATAGCCGTCCGCAAGCTCTTTTCCCGAAGAAAACAGCACCACCCGGGCAGGGCACCTTGCAATAAACTCCTCCGTATAAGGGTCCTCCGCGTTCAGAACGCAGACATCGTCCTTTGTCTGGGCCTTGGTGATATCCTGCTTGGCATGGACATAGTTTTCCATCGTATGATGACGGTTCAGATGATCCGGCGTCAGATTCAGGATAGCGCTGGCAACCGGATGGAAGCCGTGCGTCGTCTCCAGCTGAAAGGAGGAGATCTCCGCTACCGTCCAGGAATCATCACTGGTTTTGGCCACTTCCTCCGTGTAGGGAATGCCGATGTTGCCTACCACAAAGACCTTTTCGGCATGGCGTTTCATGATCTCGCCCAAAAGCGAGGTGGTTGTGGTCTTTCCGTTAGTTCCGGTGATCGCCAGAACCCTTCCCTTTTCCACCGCCCAGGCCAGCTCGATCTCGCCCCAGATGGGGATGCCGGCCTCTCTGATCACATTTGCAAGCTCCAGATCCGTAGGGACCCCGGGGCTGAAGACCGAAAGGGTGATATCCGATAAAAATGCCTGCGTCAGCGCCTCGCGGCCGCAGACCATGCTGATCCGGTCCGAAACCTCTCCGTTACCTGCCGCCTTTGCAATCTCAGCCGCCTTTGTCTTGGCCGCCTCGATCTTAGCTCCTTGATCCGTTTCGGTATTTTCATCAAAGAGCACCGCCTCTGCGTCGTTTGCCAGAAGAAGCCCCGCAGCTGCGATCCCGCTCTTTCCCGTTCCGATGACCAACACTTTTTTACATAATGCATTCATAGCTTTACCTCCTGTGTGCCTTAAGCAACTGATTTTAACTGATAAAACGGAAACGGCGGCATCCGCGAAAGGAGGGAAACGGAAGCCGCCGCTGGTATCACCTGCTAGTCTGATGACACCGGTTTTCTTTATGGACTAATCGGTGGCCTAGAAGCCTAACCCGACTCCAAAATCATTTTGTCCGGACCCGCTTGTGCCCTGTCCGCTTTGTCCTGATCCCTCATCTTCATCCGATGAATAGTCAATGGAGACGCCTCCGCCTCCGATGAGGCTTCCTGCACCGACGCCTCCCTGGGAGCTCTTCGGTACGCCTCGCGGCCCTGTATCTGCGGCCGTTGCTGCATCAAATCCTGCGGCTGTTCCCGGATCAAATTCATCCGATACCGCTTCGGCGGGATCATTTTCAATTCCGATCAATCCGTCCAGATCCGAGGACGGTGTGCTGTCTTCTTCCTCAGTCCCGATCTCCAGCTCCTCTCCCGTATTGGGATCGATGGGATTTCCGGTTTCCGGGTCAATGGGAAGATTTTCCGCTTCCCCTTCGCCCTCAGCGGCCTCCTCCTCTTCGGAAGTCGCCTCGTTTTCCGAGGTGTTCAACAGATTCTTGGACTCCAGCTCCTGGATCTCTTCCTCCGTCAGCTCCTCCGTTCTGTAGATGTGCATATACGGAAGGGCCTCTGTCAGGATATCGCGGACAACGTCCTGCGCCAGTGTGGAATGGGGCTGATCCGGTACGTTCGGGCGGTCGATCACGCAGTAGATCACAACCTGGGGATCATCTGCGGGTGCATATCCCATAAAGGACATGACGTAGTTGATACCGTCACGGGGCTGGCGCTCTGCCGTTCCCGTTTTACCGCCGATCCGGTATCCGGCAGGTACTGCCGTTTTACCGGTACCGTGGATGCAGACATTGGCCAGATACTCCCGCATCCGGTCCGACGTGGTCGCCGAGACGGTCTGCTTCAGAACGCGCGGCTCGATCTTTTTCACCATGGTTCCCGAGGAATCCCTAATCTCGGTTACCAGATGCGGCTGATAGTACTTCCCGCCGTTTATGATCGAACAAAATGCGCTGATCATCTGGATCATGGTCACGTTGTAGCCCTGACCGAAGGTGGAGATCGCAAGATCGGATGCCACCATCTTTTCCGGATCATATACCAGAGTGTTTGTCCTGGCCTCGCCCGAAAGATCCACATTGGTCTTGAGTCCGATATTGAAATTCGACAGGTACTTCATGAGCGTGTCCTTACCCTCTTTTTCGCCGATCTGCATCAGCGCCACATTACAGGACTGCTCAAGTGCCTGCGAAAGGTTTACCATGCCATGTCCGGAGTGCTTATGACATTTGATCTCATGTCCGCTCACCGTCAGCTTGCCGCCGCAGAAATACGTTTCATTCCCCAGCAGCGTGCCCGAATCCAGTCCGGCCGCTATGGTCATGGACTTAGCGACCGATCCGGGCTCGTATGTATCAGATATACAAAAATCCCTCCAGATCCCATTTAAAAACTCCATCTGTTGCTCCTCATTCAGCTGCTCGGCAGCTCCCTCACTCATAAAAGGAGTCAGATTATAGGGATCATTAAGATCAAAATTGGGGTAGTCCGTCATGGCCATGATCTCTCCGGTGTTCGGATTCATCATGATAACGCCCATATTGACAACGCCGTCTTCCCCTTCCCGGTACTCTCCCCGGTGCTCCTCGGCAAACGCATTGACGTATTTTTCCACAATGCTCTGCAGGTTGGTATCAATACTGGTCACCAGCGTGTTGCCGTCCTTAGGCGGGATCGTGGTCCGCTCAATGGTGGATTCCTCGGTAAAGTATCCGTATTCCCGGCCGTTGGTGCCGTTTAAGGTATCATCATAGTATTTTTCCAGGCCGCATTGCCCGTTGTTATCCGTGCCGGCAAACCCGATCATGGCCGAAGCCATATCCCCGCCGGGATATCTTCTTTTATACTCCTGCTCAAACCAGATGCCGCAGATGGCCTTGTTTTCTTCCTTTGCCTTCAAAAAAGGCTCCACCACATCGTAGGAGATCCGCTTTTTCAGCACCCTGTACATGTTCGTGGGGTTTTCCCGGATAAAGGCCTCCACCTCTGCGGTATCGATCTGAAAGTACTGATTCAGCGCCTTCAGCGTTTCCTGCTGCGCATTTTCCTTGCGGCTCGAGGTGATCTCATTGGAATCCAGGATCAGGTTATACACCTTTTCACTGTATGCCAGCTTCGTTCCGTTCACATCCAGGATCTCGCCCCGCTTAAAAGGCAGCGTCCTACTGTCATATTGCTGGTGCAGAAGCACCTGCTTGGTGTATTCGTCACCCCGTTTATAACTGATCATGATGACCCGGTATCCCAAAAAGATGAAGGCCAAGATGACGATCCAGAAAAAGAGTAACTGCTTCTGCTTCCTCGACCGGAAAAGCTGTCTGAGCTCTCTATGTTCCTTTTTCCGCCGTTGCTCCCTGGTCAGGGGCGGCGCTTTTCTCTTACTCTTTCTGTTTCTGCTTCCCATTCTCTCTTTTACAACTCTTACGGCAGATCCTGATACTGATGAACGTAATCATCTGTTGCATCCGCCACCACGATCACCTGACCGCTCTGTGCATACTGCATTCCCAGCTCCTGGATCGCCTTTTCCTTGATCTGCTGCATATCCACAGATCCTGCGATCCGGCTGTATTCCTCGTCATTTTCCATCTTCAGGGTGTTCAGCTGGCTCTTCTGGCTGGCGATTTCCCTGCGAAGCTGTGTATTCTGTGCCTGAAGTGCAAGCTCTCCCATCAGTGCCGTTGCAAAGATCCCGATCACGAGCACAAAGGAAAACAGGATCGCCGGATTCATCCGGACTGCTTTTTCCCTGTTCCTTCTGGTCTGCTCGCTGACAGATCTCTTCGGCTGCGGCTTGATGACCGGCTTGTCCTTTCTCTCCGGTTGGGGAGCCCTTTGCGGCATAAAAGCCGGTGCGGCATTCCCATAAACATACAGCTGCTGCCGTCCGGTCGTTTTTACCCCTCTTCCAAACTCCTGCTCCCTCATGATATTCCCTCTTTCCATCCTGCTATCGTAGTACATGTGACTGATTACTCTCCCATTTTATTGCTTTTCAAACACCCTAAGCTTTGCACTTTTTGCTCTGGGGTTTTCCTCCCTCTCCCGTTCCGAGGGGAGGATCGGTTTCCTCGTCAGCACCTTCCCCTTGGGTGTTCTTCCACAGGTGCAGACCGGAAAGCTTGGCGGGCAGATACATGGATGCTCCGCCGTTTTGAATTTGTTCTTGACGATGCGATCCTCCAGTGAGTGGAAGGTGATGATGCAAAGCCGTCCGCCCGGGGCAAGATGATCGATCATACAGTCGATCGTATCCTCGAGCACCTCCAGCTCTCTGTTGCACGCGATGCGGATCGCCTGAAACGTCCTCTTCGACGGGTGTCCGCCCTCCTGCCGCATTTTGGCAGGTATCGCTGCTTTGATCAGCTCGTTCAGTTCATACGTGGTTTGTATGCGTTTTTGCTGCCTCGCCGCCTCAATGTGTCTGGCGATGTTGGCTGCGAATTTTTCCTCTCCGTAATCCCGAAGGATCCTGGTGATCTCTTCCCTCGGGTACTCATTGACGATCACCTCGGCTGTCAATGCACTTCTCTGATCCATCCGCATATCCAGCGGCGCATCTTCCTTGTAGGAAAAGCCTCTTTGGGGCGTGTCCAGCTGATAAGAGGAAACCCCAAGGTCCAAAAGGATCCCGTCCACTTTATCGATCCCCAGATCCGCGATCACCGTCTCAAAGCCCTCATAGTTGCTTCTGACGATGGACACCCGCTCTCCAAATGGTGCAAGCCGCTCGCTCGCGGCCCGGATGGCATCCTCATCCTGATCGATCCCGATCAGCCGTCCGGTGCTAAGACGCTCAACGATCTTGGAGGAATGTCCGGCGCCGCCGAGCGTGCCGTCCACATAGATCCCGTCTTCCTTGATTGCCAGAGACTCTATGACCTCATCCAACAGTACCGATTTGTGAGAGAATGCTGCCTGCTCCTTCATCAAAACTCAATCCCCAGTCCTTGCAGCTCTTCGGCGATGGAGCTGATGTCATCAAAGCTTGCTTCCTGCTCCCAAACCTCTTTATCCCAGATCTCGATAAAGCTTCCTACGCCAACCAGCACGATTTCCTTGCCTAATTTGGCGTGTTCTCTGAGGCTTCCCGGGATCAGCGCTCTTCCCTGCTTGTCGATCTCGGTCTCCTTGGCCCCACCGATGAAGTATCTCTGGACCTTTCTGACTCTGGGATCGTTGATGGGCTGTGAACGGAGCTTGCTCTCAAACTGCTCCCAGCCTTCCTGGTCGAAAGCCATAAGGCACTGATCGAAGCCCTTGGTCACCGTAAAGGTGTTGCCCAAAAGCTCCCGGAACTTCGACGGCATGATCAGCCGTCCCTTGGAGTCGATTGAATGACTGTACTCTCCCTTAAACATTGCCTTTTATCGCTTTCTGTCTCACGTGAACGGTTTTGGTTCCCAAGTCTCAAATTCATCCACTTTCCACCACAAATCATCCACTTGGTCACCACTCCTCTTCAAATATACCGCATTCAACATGGCAATGCAAGAAAAAAATTAAGAAAAAAATAAAAAAAAGAGCAGATTTTTCTGCTCTTTCTATATCTTGTGCTTTCTCCCTTTCCGGTACACAATTATGCCATTTTATGCGGTTTTGTCCTCGCTGCCCTTCCTCTTTTTGGCGGATGCAAGGCGAATGGATGCC
>JAILHW010000252.1 GCA_024695605.1 Lachnospiraceae bacterium
GTTGTGGAGGCCTTTACAAAGCTTTTGGAAAGAGAAGAGCTGCCGCTGGATGAGGTGCGCAGGAAGGATGAGACGCAGTTTGGCGCAGCGGATACGACCGTCGAGGAGAAGGAGAATTCGCAGCAGAATGAGATCTCTGAATCCGAGATCGATATCAGAAGACTTTTAACAGAGTAAGGAAGACAGGATCCATGAGAGATATGATTTTTAAAATGGAGCGGCCCGGACTTCTTCAGGAAGGACAGAAGGTGACGGTCAGCGAGGGCGAGCTTCCAAGCAGTTATTATTACACCATCGATCCCTCGCTTGCCATGTCAGGGAACATCGAGCTGCGAGACCGCCTGCTGGTTCGGGAAGGAACCGTGGTCAAGGTGGAAGAGAACAAGAGAGGCTTCTATGTAACGGTCAGCTTTCTGGACTGAAAGCGTGGAAACAGAAGCGGATCTAAAAAAGTTAGCATATACAAACAAAAAAGGAACATGAGGAGGATATTGACATGCAAGTAATCAGTACAGAAAAGGCACCTGCAGCCATCGGCCCTTATTCTCAGGGGATCATAGCCGGAGATTTCTTTTATGCGTCCGGTCAGATCGCGATCATTCCCGAAACCGGTGAGATCGCAGAGGCGACCATCGAAGCCCAGACGGAGCAGGTCATGAAGAATATCGGGGAGCTTTTGAAGGCTGCCGGAGCAGGGTATGAAAGCGTGGTAAAAACGGGATGCTTTTTGGCGGATATGGGTGATTTCGGAGCGTTTAATGAGATCTACGCCAGGTACTTTTCCGAGCATAAGCCTGCAAGGAGCTGCGTAGCAGTCAAAACCCTTCCGAAGAATGTACTCTGTGAGGTAGAGGTTGTAGCATATCTGGGAGAGTAACAGCTTCGTATGACAAAAGGCCTTGGTCACATCAGTTCATAGGAAAGACTGGTGTTATCAAAGGCTTTTTTGATACCCTGATCCCATAAAGAATCGATGCTTCGGTCAAGCGTGAAGGAAGCATGGGAGATGCCGGTCAGGGCAGTCGCATGATCGTTTTCTATGCGAAAGGTAAGGATCAGTCCCTTGATCAGCTCGGGATCACCTGTGAAGGAAGGATGATTGAAAAGCGTATTCTGATAGGCATCGGAAGCACGCAGAACGATCTGCCCCCGGATGCTGTCGGGGGAAGAAAGCTTCAGGAAATCTCCCAGCATCGGCCGGATCTGCCCATAGGCGATCGGCTCCGAGGCATCATCCGACGGTTGGATATGAAAGGTGTAATCACCGATCAGGAGAACCTCCCTGAGCAGAAAGGAGTCAAAGGTGCCCTTTTCAAGAAGCTGGGCGTATATTTCATTTTTATGTAGGAATTTCAGCGATATCATAACATCCCCATTATAGACAATCACGGTTTTTTTTACAATCCCTCTTTCATTTCATGAAAAAACATGTTATGATACATAGTAATGAAAACTACATGATATGGTTTCGATGGTAGAACGAGAGGGGATGATGATTATGGAAAATACTTATAAGATCATTATAGACAGCTGCGGTGAATTACCGGACGAGAAAAAGGCGGATCCGCATTTTGAGCATGCACCGCTGGAGCTCGTGGTGGGAGACTACAGGACCTGGGATGATGAAAGCTTTGACCAGGCGGATTTTTTAAAGCGTGTGGCGGCAAGTCCCGTATGTCCCAAGTCGGCCTGTCCTTCACCGGAGCGGTATATGCAGGCGATGGATACGCCGGACGGCACCGATGTGTATGTGGTAACGCTTTCGGGAGCGCTTTCCGGAAGCTATAACAGTGCGGAGTTGGCAAAGCGGATGTATCTGGAGGAGAATCCCGGCAGAAATGTTCATGTATTTGATTCGTGCTCGGCCTCCTGCGGTATGACGCAGATCGCATTTTTGATCGAATCACTGGCAAAGCTGGGGACGGCATTTGATGAGATCGTAAAAAAGGTTTCCGCCTACCGGGATGATATGACGACGTATTTTGTTCTGGATAATCTGGATGCGCTTCGGAAAAACGGAAGGCTGACGGGACTGAAATCTCTGGTGGCCTCTACGCTTTCGATCAAGCCGGTGCTTTCCTCAACGATAAAGGGAGAGATTCAGCAGCTCGGACAGGCTGTGGGGATGAAAAAGGCATTGGCCAAAATGGTGGATCTGATCGCGAAGGAAAAACCGGATGCAAAGGACAGGTCCCTGATGATCACGCATTGCAATGCACCCCAGAGAGCAGAATATGTAAGAGCATTATGCGAAAAGGTATTGGGATACCGGTCGGTGCTGATCATGAATACGGCAGGCGTCAGCACGCTGTATGCCGGAGACGGCGGCATTATCGTGACGCTGTAGATTGCGGCCTCATTTATTTGGGAAGAGTCTTTGAAGGAGCGGATAGGAAAAGCGTTCTCCTGTAGTCAGGAGGATGCTTTTTTTGTCTTCCTTCTTGACATAGTCCATATTGACGGCGAGGGTTTTGGTCTTAAGCTGAAATTGAGGATACATGCCAAGCGCCCTGTCCACATCCCAGACGGTACCGACCATGGGAAGAGTGGTGCCATCCGATAAGTGGTAGATCAGGCTGTGCTGCAGATCATTGATCTCGATAAATACGATATCATCCTTGGGGATATAGTGGGTATCCTTCTCGCCGCGAAGCTCGATGAGCGTAGCGGCGCGGCGTCTCTCTTCGGCCTCCTGATGGGCATCCGTGATCAGCTTGTGCAAGGGAGCGGTCAGGATGGGCTTGTCAATGGTATAGACGCCTGCAATGGCTGTTTCGTAGGAAAAGGGCTCCCCGGCATCCTTGCAGATCGCTGCAATACCCGGTGCATTCATCTCGCGAAGCTGCTTGACGATCCGCAGGCTGTGGGCGGTATCATGATCGAAATCCAGAAGGAACAGATCGAATTTCATACATTCATGCAAAAAGGAGGATTCGTCGCCATAGGCAGAAATATAGAGTGTGCCGAGGGTGGGGGCCAGAGCAGTATTGGCTCTTCCCATAAGTCGTTCCGCCTGCTTGCGGTCCGCTACATTATCGGCGACAATGGCGATATACATAGTTGATGCCTCCGTTTCTGCCAGATCAAATAGACGCGCAAAAAAAGACTGCGGCCGCTTTTAGTGTACCGCAGTCTGATCTTTTTGACAAGTTTATAAGATGGTGATCGTAAAGGGAATGCGAAGCAGCATATAGCATCCGATCAGCTGCAGGATCAGGATCAGCGGCATTCCCACCACAAAGTACCAGTGCTTGGTCTTGTGGCGGAAAACGTACATCCCGATGATGCTTCCGATGCTGCCACCGAAGATCGCAAACAGAAACAAGGTGGATTCGGGGATGCGCCACGCTCTTTTTCGCGCCTTGCTTTTATCAATTCCCATAAGGGAAAAGCCGATCACGTTTATCACCAAAAGATACAGGATCAGTGACAAAAGTAAGTGTTTCATCAGTCTTTGGCAACCTGCTGCATTTTCATGGCGCGAACCTTGGTGGAAAGGCCAAACAGGTTGATAAAGCCTTCTGCATCGTGATGATCGTAAAGATCACCGGTGGTAAAGCTTGCAATGCTCTCATTGTAAAGAGAGTAGGGAGAGGTGGTACCGGCCTTGATGATGTTGCCCTTGTAAAGTTTGAATTTTACTTCGCCGGTCACATACTGCTGTGTGCTCTCGATGAAAGCCTGTGTAGCCTCGCGCAGAGGGGAGAACCACTTTCCTTCATAAACGATCTGTGCAAAGAGGTTGCCCATCTCGGCTTTGGTGCGATAGGTGTCGCGATCCAGGATCAGCTCCTCAAGCTGCTGATGTGCTTCGTAAAGGATGGTTCCTCCGGGTGTCTCATAAACACCGCGGCTCTTCATACCTACAACACGGTTCTCAACGATGTCGATAATGCCGATGCCGTGCTTGCCACCAAGCTCGTTGAGCTTTTTGATGATCTCGGAAACCTTCTTCTTCTCACCGTTGATGGCAGTGGGTACGCCCTTCTCAAAGGAAAGGGTCACATATTCGCCCTCCTCGGGAGCCTTCTCGGGAGTCGTGCCGAGTACGAGCAGGTGATCGAAGTTGGGCTCATTTGCCGGATCCTCAAGCTCCAGACCTTCATGGCTGATATGCCAAAGGTTTCTGTCACGGCTGTAGGAGTGGGAAGCATCGAAGGGAAGATCAATGCCATGGGCCTTGCAGTATTCGATCTCTTCCTCACGGGAGTTCATGGTCCACTTATCGGATCTCCATGCAGCGATGATCTTCAGATCGGGAGCCAGAGCCTTGATACCCAGCTCGAAACGGATCTGGTCATTGCCTTTTCCGGTAGCACCGTGGCAGATTGCACTGGCGCCTTCCTTACGGGCGATCTCAACCAGTCTCTTTGCGATGGCGGGACGTGCCATGGAGGTTCCGAGAAGGTACTTATTCTCATAAACCGCATGTGCCTGTACGCACGGAACGATGTATTCGTCGCAGAACTCGTCTGTGATGTCTTCGATATAAAGCTTCTCGGCTCCGGAAAGCTTTGCGCGCTCCTCAAGTCCGTCCAGCTCACTTCCCTGTCCGCAATCTACGCAGACACAGATTACATCATAATCGTAGTTTTCCTTCAGCCAGGGAATAATGGCTGTGGTATCCAGTCCGCCTGAATAGGCAAGAACAACTTTCTCTTTCATACTGTACCTCCTGATGGTGTGTTTGTATTTTGGTTTTCCTTCAGAATTGTTTTTTCTGAATCGCTGTAACCCATCATACACCACGAAATCGAAAGATGCAAGCATAAATTTATGCATATTGAAATGAATATTATGCATAATGATGAATAAAACGGAAAAACACTTGCATAATATACATATCGGGTGTATGATTATGCAATCTGAAATAGCCCTTGAATTGGCGGGTTATTTCATATATATTAGGAAACGGGTGCATACAGCGCCAAACGGCAACCGTGTAACGAGGAGATTTGGATATGAAAACGAAAGTATTTATTGACGGAAGTGAAGGAACGACGGGGCTTCGGATCCACGAGAGGATCTCAGTCAGAGACGATATTGAGCTGCTTACCATAGATCCGGAAAAAAGAAAGGATCCCGAAGAGCGCAGCCGCCTGATCAATGCTTCCGATATCACATTTTTATGCCTTCCGGATGCAGCAGCCAGGGAATCCGCTGCTCTGGCTACAGGTGAAAACGTAGTGGTTATCGATGCATCGACGGCTCATCGGACAGAAGCAGGTTGGGCGTACGGCTTTGCGGAGCTTTCCAAGGGACACCGGGAAGCGATCAAAAACGGAAAGCGGATAGCGGTTCCGGGATGTCATGCAACCGGCTTTATCTCACTTGTCTATCCGATGATCGCAGGCGGTATGATGCCTTCGGATTATCCCGTTTCGGCGTTTTCTCTGACAGGATATTCGGGCGGCGGAAAAAAGATGATCGCAGCCTACGAGGATGCGGATAAGAAAAACGATCTGTTTGCGCCCAGAGAATATGCGCTGACCCAGCAGCATAAGCATCTGAAGGAGATGAAGGCCATCACGGGACTTGACAGGCTGCCGCTGTTTTCTCCCATTGTGGATGATTATTACAGTGGAATGCTCGTGACCGTACCGCTGTATACGGATCTGTTGAAGGGAGCGACGCTCGAAGGCGTTCGTGAGTATTTCAAGGAGTATTATAAGAACGAGCGGTTTATTACCGTGGCAGATGCGGAGGATGAAGCGGCGGCAAGCGGCTTTTTGTCGGGGAATACCTTTTCCGGGTATGACGGACTGAAGATCTATGTGACCGGAAACGACGAGAGGATCCTTTTGAGCTCGCATTTTGACAACCTCGGGAAGGGGGCTTCCGGAGCGGCAATGCAGTGTATGAACATTGTCCTTGGCTGCGCGGAGGATAAGGGTCTGAATCTGTAAGGCGGATGTTCCGGGAACAACGTCTGGTTTGACCGTAAAGAGTGGATATTATATGAATGAGATAAAAAAACAAGAAAACAGAGAGTCCGAAAGCGCAGAGAGCATGGCGCAGGCCCAGATCAGGGCGATGAAGGCCAGGGATTATGAGCAGGTAAAAGCCCTTTGGCTGTCCATCAAGGGCTTTGCGATCCGCAGCATTGACGATTCCCGGGAAGGGGTAGAAAAGTTTATCAGACGAAATCCGGGCTGCTCTGTGGTAGCGATCCAGGACGGCGTTGTTGTCGGTGCGATCCTGTGCGGTCATGACGGAAGGCGGGGATGTCTGTATCATGTCTGCGTCAATCCGGCTTTCAGGCGGCGGGGGATCGGAAGGGCTATGGTGGTCCACTGTATGCAGCAGCTGCGCCGGGAGGGGATCAACAAGGTGTCCCTGATCGCATTTACCGAAAACGACATCGGGAATGCCTTTTGGAAGGAGATCGGCTGGACGAAGAGGGAAGATCTGAATTACTATGACTTTACCTTAAATGAAGAAAACATCATCAGATTCAACAGCTGATGATCGTAAAATGGAATAGAAAACAAGCGGAAAGGAAACAGAAAGATGAACGACAAGGATATGAACCGGATCATGGAGAAGGCGGCGGTACTGATCGAAGCGCTGCCCTATATCCAGAAATTTAACAGAAGGATCATTGTAGTAAAGTACGGCGGATCCGCAATGGCGAATCCCGAGCTGCAAAGAAGCGTGATCGAGGATGTGACTTTGCTAAAGCTCGTCGGGTTTAAGCCGATCATTGTACACGGCGGCGGGAAGGAAATTTCCAGCTGGGTGGAAAAGGCTGGTATGACGCCGCAGTTTATCAACGGCCTTAGGGTGACGGATGAGGCAACGATGGAGATCGCCGAAATGGTGCTTTCCAAGGTCAATAAAAGACTTGTGACCATGGTGGAAGCGCTGGGCGTTCGGGCTGTCGGTATCAGCGGAAAGGATGGCGGTCTGCTCCGCGTTGATAAGAAGTACTCAGAAGGACAGGATATCGGTTTTGTGGGAGATGTCAGAGAAGTGGATCCCAAGATTTTGTATGATCTTCTGGAAAAGGATTTTCTTCCCATTGTAGCCCCCATCGGACTGGGCGATGACTTTGCATCCTATAACATCAACGCAGATGATGCGGCCTGTGCGATAGCCAAGGCAGTAGGAGCGGAAAAGCTTGCATTCCTTACGGATGTGGAAGGGCTGTACAGGGATTTCCAGGATAAGAGCAGCTTTATTTCCAGACTGACGGTGGATCAGGCAGATGAGCTGATCAGCGGCGGAGACATAGGCGGCGGCATGCTGCCCAAGCTTGCAGGCTGCATCGAGGCTGTCAGAAGCGGCGTGGGGAATGTCCACATTCTGGACGGAAGAGTTGCGCATTGCTTACTTTTGGAGATCTTTACCGATGAGGGTGTCGGAACAGCCATCATTCAGTCGGATAAAAAACAGTAAACCAGGGCAGGTTGCCCAAAAGGCACCAGAGAGGAGAGGCCAATATGAAAGAGTATATCAACCGGGCGGAAAGCGCTCTGCTTCATACCTATAACCGGTATCAGGTCGTATTTGACCACGGACAGGGTGTATATCTGTATGATACTGATGGAAAAAAATACCTGGACTTTTGCGGAGGCATTGCCGTAAACGCTTTGGGCTACGGAGATGCTGAGCTGGAGAAGGAGCTGATCGAAGCGCTGAGTGATCAGATCCGTAAGGTATCTCATATTTCCAATTACTATTACAGCGTGCCCGCCATGGAGGCGGCAGAGAAGCTGACAAAGGCAGCGGGACTTGAGCGCGTGTTCTTTACCAACAGCGGCGCGGAGGCAATTGAGGGACTGATTAAAACAGCAAGAAAATACGCTTATCTCAAGGATGGCAGCAACGATCATGAGATCATAGCCATGGAGCACTCCTTCCACGGAAGGACCATGGGCGCATTGTCGGTGACCGGCAATCCCCATTACCGGGAAGCCTTTGAGCCGATGATCGGAAACATCCGTTTTGCAAAGATGAATGATTTTGACAGCGTAAAGGAGCTGGTAAACGAAAAGACCTGTGCGATCCTACTTGAGACGATACAGGGAGAGGGCGGGATCTATCCGGCCGAGGAAGCGTTTCTGAAACAACTTCGCGCCCTTTGTGATGAAAAGGATATTCTTTTGATCTTTGATGAGATCCAGTGCGGAATGGGCAGAAGCGGAGAGCTGTTTGCTTGGCAGCGTTTTGGCGTAAAACCGGATGCCATGGCGACCGCAAAGGCTCTTGGCTGCGGCATTCCCGTCGGCGCATTTCTGATGTCCCAGAGGGTTGCGGATGCATCTTTGGTTGCCGGCGATCACGGAACCACCTATGGCGGTAATCCGCTTGCATGCCGCGCTGTCTCTACCGTTTTGGATCTGTTTGAAAAACGGAATCTGACGGCGCATGTAAAGAAGGTAGGCGCTTATCTGGAAAAACGTCTGGATGAGCTGAAGGATCACTGTGATAAGATCGTGGACAGAAGAGGTGTCGGTCTGATGCAGGGACTGGAATTTTCCGAGCCCGTAGCACCTGTACTTGCAAAGTGTCTGGAAAACGGTCTGATCCTGATCAATGCCGGTGCGAACATCATTCGTTTTGTTCCGCCGCTTGTGATCACCGAGCAGGATGTGGATGAGATGATGCGAATTCTGGAGGATGCTCTTTCATGAGAAAACAGATCTATTCCATCTGCTTTGTGCTGCTGATGCTCGCTGCCGTATGGGCAAGAGGAATCATATTGCTGCAACAGGAAACCCCGGAGGATATCTCCGGGGCTTTGGCGGTTTCTGAGAACTCTGTTGCCAATGCGGCGGATACGGGATTTGGGAAGAAAACGGTGTTAAGAGTCTGGTACACCCAGGATTCCATGACAGAGTATCTGAAGAAAAAGGCATCTGCCTACAGTGCAGAGCATGAGGATATCCTGGTGGTGCCGATGCTAGCCCAGCAGGCGGAATATCTGGAGTCGGTATATCAGGCCAGCATCCGGGAGGATGCGGATTCCTTTATGCCCGATCTGTATCTGACCACCAATGATACGTTGGAAAAGGCGTATTTATCGGGGATCGCAAGCCCCATTGACGATCCGGAAAACAGAGTCTGCGAAGAGGATTTTCCGAAGGCTGCACTTTCCGGTGTGACCTATCAGGGGCAAAAGGTGGCCTATCCCCTTTCCTATGAGACGGCTGTCTTTTTATATAACAGGACCTATCTGGAAGAAATGGCAAAGGCGCATAACCTGGCAATGGCAGATGTGGCTGAGGCGGAGGCTTCCCAGGACCAGACCCAGGCGCTCTTGGATGCGGGACTGAATCCGGATGATGTGGCACCTGCAGAGGAAGAAAGTCCGATGAGCATAGAAGAGGTTTCTGCCGAGGATCTGATCCCCAAAAGCTTTGAGGATATTCTGAATCTGGCCAATGACTATGACGCGCCGGAGGGAATGGAAGCTATTTTGAAATGGGATGTCACGGATGTCTTTTACAATTACTTTTTCGCAGGCAATTATATGGAGCTTGGGGGAGAGAACGGTGATGACAAAACGCTGGTGGATCTGAACAATCCGGAGGCGGTTGCCTGTCTGGAGGTATATCAGGCGCTCAGGCAGTTCTTTTCCATCGAGGCAAAGGACTCTGATTATGAGACGATCCTGAAGGAATTTGCCGAGGGAAAGCTGTTGTTTACGATCGCAACCACGGATGCGCTGAAAAAGCTGGACGAGGCAAAGGCGGCCGGAGGCGAGGTCTGTGATTTCGGCGTCGGATTTTTGCCGGATCTGAATGAAAACCTTGCATCCAGAGGCTTGTCGGTGACCAATGTGGTAGCGGTAAACGGGTTTAGTCAGAAGCAGAAAGAGGCAAATGCCTTTGCAGCCTATCTGACCTGTGATGCGGACAGCGATCTGTACCGGGATACGGGTCATCTTGCAGCCTCCCGCAGAGTGGAATACGAGGATGACAGGACCGGCTTTTGTATGGCTGCTTATGAAAAGAGCATCGGGCTTCCGAAGCTGATGGAGGCGAGCAATTTCTGGATGCAGCTGGAGATCACCATGACCCGCATCTGGGAGGGAGAAGACATTACGGAGTCTATGGCTGCGCTCCAGGATCAGATGCAATCCCAGATTCAATAGAAGGTCCTCATTTTTTTGTTTTTGCCCTTGCGAACAGATTTTATTTGGCATAAAATAAATATGCGACTGGCATGAGAATCCTTTTTTTAAGAAAGGAGACTTGTGCAATGAAAATAAAAATGGCAGGACGGTTGATCCTCTGGATGATCGGCGCGGGGCTGATCTTTTCGGGATGCGGCAGCGCGGACACGTTTTTCTACGGAGAGACGCTGCAGGGCCAGGAAGCCTTTCCGGATACGGATGAGGAGAAAGAGGAGACTATGGCTGCAGATGGCATTGGCGCGGAAACTGTGCAAAAGGATGCGGCAATGACCACGGCAGAGACCACGGAGACTCCGGAGGCATCGGAAGTAACGGGTAATACGGATACATCGGATGCACAGGGGCAGGCGGTCTATGTACAGGTTTGCGGTGCGGTAGCAAAGCCGGGGGTTTACAGGCTTTCGGCAGGCGCCAGAGTATTCGAGGCGGTCACGCTGGCAGGCGGGCTGCTGGATGATGCGGCACCGGATGCGGTCAATCAGGCGCAGAAGGTCACTGACGGCGAGCTGATCCGGATTCCCACACAGACGGAATGGGAGCAGATCTGCGAGGAAGGCGGCGCAGACAGGCTCTCGCAGGATGGAGCCGGGACCGGTGATGTTGATCCGGGGAGTGGCAGCGGAGAGGGTCTTGTGGATCTGAACACGGCGGATGCGGCGCTTTTGATGACGTTGCCGGGGATCGGAGAGAGCAAGGCAGAAGATATCATCCGTTACAGAGAGTCAAACGGGCCGTTTAACAGCATTGAGGATGTGAAAAAAGTGTCCGGTATCAAGGACGGACTGTTTCAAAAGATTAAGGATAAGATTCGGGTATAAAAAACATGGCTATCAAGGTTCTGATCGTAGATGATGAAAAATTGATCGTAAAGGGGATCCGGTTCTCACTGGAGCAGGATGGAATGGAGGTCGAGTGTGCATATGACGGCGAAGAGGCCGTGGAAATGGCAAAGGCAGGCGACTTTGATATCATCCTTCTGGATGTGATGCTTCCCAAGCAGTCCGGATTCGAAGCGCTCCAGCAGATCAGGGAGTTTTCCTCGGTTCCCGTCATGATGCTGACCGCAAAGGGCGAGGATATGGATAAGATCCTGGGCCTGGAGTACGGTGCCGACGATTATATAACCAAGCCTTTCAATATCCTGGAGGTAAAAGCAAGGATCAAGGCAATTGTCAGAAGAACCCAGAATAAGAGCAAGCCTGCAGAGCCCCAGGGCGGTCTGATCACCTCGGGTGATATGGTGATCGAGAGAGATAACCGCCGTGTGACGATCGCAGGCAGAGAGATCCGTCTGACAGCCAAGGAATTTGATGTACTCGAGCTTCTGGCAACCCATCCCAATCAGGTTTACAGCAGGGAAAAGCTGCTGACGATGGTATGGGGCGCGGATTATCCGGGAGATGTACGTACTGTGGATGTGCATATCAGAAGACTGCGTGAAAAGGTGGAGACCAATTCCAGCGAGCCGAGGTATGTACATACAAAATGGGGTATGGGTTATTTTTTCAAAGGATGACAGGACTTGAAGACTAAGATCGCCGGATGGCTTTCCAGATTGCATATTCTGCGCTCTCTTAAGGTGCGCATTTTTATCATGATACTGCTGGTGGGTATTATTCCCACGGCAATCCTTCGGTACACGATTCTGCAAAGCTATATGAATCGTGCCGTTCTCGTCAGGACAACGGATATACAGAATCAGTGTAAGATCCTGGCAAATCACCTGATCACTTACAATTTTCTGATCGACAACACCTCAGAGGTTATCAATGCCGAGCTGGGTGTGCTGTCCGATCTGTATGACGGACGCGTGATCATCATCGATCAGAGTTGTCGGATCATCAAGGATACCTATGGTATCAGTGAGGGCAAAACGATGATCTCCGAGGAGGTTATGAAGTGCCTGAAGGGCGAAGAGACCGCCCACTATGATGAGGACAATAATTACATCGAGATCACAACCCCGATCTCGGACAGCAGCATCAGTGTGGATGATGATCTGTATGATGATATGGGGATGGAAAATGCCGTGATCAAGGGCGCTATGCTGACCAGTGTTTCGACGGATTACATTGAGACCAATCTGGAGCTGCTAAAGGCCAGAGCCACTGTCATGCAGATCCTTGCCGCTATTCTTTTGATCGCCACGGCGTGGGTTTTGTCCCAGCTTCTGGTCAAGCCCTTTGAACGGGTCACGACAGCCATCAGTGAGATCAAGGACGGATTTCAGACAGAGCAGATCTCGGTTCCGGATTATGTGGAGACAGAGCATATCATATCCGCGTTCAACAACCTGCTGGGCAGGATGAAGGCTGTGGATGAGTCCAGACAGGAGTTTGTGTCCAATGTGTCTCATGAGCTGAAAACCCCCATCACCTCCATGAAGGTGCTGGCGGATTCGCTGCTGATGCAGGAGGACGTTCCGGTAGAACTGTACAAGGAATTCATGGTGGATATCGCCGATGAGATCGACCGGGAAAATAAGATCATCACGGATCTGTTGTCTCTTGTAAAAATGGATAAGCGGGCATCGGATCTGAATATCGAAAGCATCCAGCTCAATGAGGTCCTGGAGCGGCTGCTAAAGCGCCTGCGTCCCATTGCAAAGCAAAGGAACATCGATGTGCTGTTTGAAAGCGTTCGTGAGGTCAGGCTTGAGGCCGATGAAACCAAACTGGCGCTTGCACTTTCCAATCTGATCGAAAATGCCATCAAGTACAATGTGGAATATGGATTTGTGAAGGTTACCTGTGATGCGGACCATCAGTTTGCGCTGATCACGGTAGAGGATAACGGGATCGGTATTCCCAAGGATGCGCAGGAGCATATTTTTGAAAGATTCTACCGGGTCGATAAATCTCATTCCAGAGAGATCGGCGGAAACGGACTGGGCCTTGCCATTGCCAGAAATGCGATCCTGATGCACCGCGGATCGATCCAGCTGGAAAGCGAGGAAGGCAAGGGAACCAAATTCTTTGTCAAGATACCGCTCATTTATCTGAAGCGGACCTAAAGCATATAGAGGAGATAAGCTATGAAGGCTTTGAAAATACTCCTGCCGCTTCTCCTTTTTCTCTGCCTTATAGGCTGTGGAAAGGAGCCGGAGATGCCGGCGGGAAATGTCTATCGGATTTATATGGTGAACAAGGAAGAGACCAAGGTGGATTTCTATGAGTGCTCCATCGAAGAGGATAACCAGCAAAAACTGCTGGACTATCTGCTTCTGCAGCTGCAGGAGGTACCACAGGATACCCAGTATCGTGCGGCGATCCCCGACGGGGTTTCTTTGCCGGAGCTGATCCTGAAGGATGAAACCGCGGTTTTGAATTTTTCGGAGGATTATTACAATCTGTCCACAGGCGGCGAGATCCTGTCCCGGGCAGCCATCGTCAGAACACTGACGCAGGTACCGGGAGTGATGTACTGCGGGTTCCAGATCGGCGGCAATGCATTGACATCCGCTACGGGAATGCCTGTGGGGATCATGCGGGCGGATATGTTCATTGACAATAACGGAAAAGAGATCAATACCGAGGAAAAGGTAACGCTGGCTTTGTATTTTGCCAACGCAGAAGGAAACGGTCTTGTAAGAGTGGACCGCGATGTGATCTATTCCAGTAACATCCCCATTGAAAGGCTGGTCATGGAGCAGCTGATCCTGGGAGTGAATGAGCCGGAGATGGAGATGGGAGCCTATCCTGTGATCAGTGACAGCACCAGGCTCTTGTCCGTAACCGAAAAGGACGGGATCTGCTACGTCAATCTGGATACCGGATTTATGGCGCAGACGCTGGATGTCACACCCGAGGTAGCCCTGTATTCCATCGTAAATTCCCTTGTGGAGCTCAGTGCGGTAAACCGCGTGCAGTTTTCTGTAAACGGCGCGACCAATCTGGTATTTCGTGAAAAGTATTCCCTGTCCGATTCCTATGACCGGAATCTTGAGATCGTACAGCCCGCCAAAACAGAAGAGGAAAAAGAGGACGGGGAAGAACAGACAAACGAGACGATCGAAACAGATTAAAGAAAAAGAGAGGAACGATATGCAGATCAGACGACCACTGTGTCTGCTGGCCGCATTTTTTACTATCCTGCTGTTCTTTATCGGGAAGCTGCCGGGGCAGGAGGATCCGCCCCCGGTAAGGGATCGGGAAAATGTCCTGGTCACGGGATGCGTCAGCAGACGGGAACAAAAAGACGAACGCTTTACATACGATCTGAAACAGGTAACTGTTTATCACAACATGGCTGGTTCAGCCGCTTTATCCAATTTTGAAACCATCATAAAGAAAAGGGGAAGCCTGAAGATCCTTGTTGCCACAGAGGGCGATGAGGTGCTTTGCATTGGAGAAAGGGTTGCACTTTCCGGCAGCACTTCCTTGTTTGAGGCCGCAGAAAATGAAGGGCAGTTTGACAGTGCTTCGTACTACGGGAAAAAAGGCTATGCCTTTCGGATCTTTCGGGGAAAGGTGCTTTTTCGCGATCATCGCTATCTGCGCATAAGGGAAGGAATGCAAAGGTGGAAGGAGGAGACCGCCGCGTTTTTTGCATCCGTGCTCGGAAGCTCGCAGGGGTCGGTACTGTCGGCCATGGTGCTGGGGGAGAAGAAGGGGATGGACCGGGAGATCAGGGATCTGTACAGACAAAACGGAATCGCCCATATCCTTGCGATCTCGGGGCTTCACATTTCTCTGTTGGGGCTGTTTTTGTATAAGGGACTTCGCAGATTGGGAGCAGGGATCGTGTTTTGCGCGGTATCCGGAATGGGGCTGGTGCTTTTCTATGGATTTCTGGTAGGTGCAACCAGCTCTGTGGTGCGGGCTTCCGTCATGCTGTCCATGCAGATCTTCGGGGATCTGGTAAACCGCAGCTATGACATGCTGACGGCAATGGCGGTGTCGGGACTGCTGCTTTTAACTGTCTTTCCGGAGTATCTGACGGACGCAGGCTTTTTGTTATCCTTTCTGGCGGTCCTGGGGATCGCACTGGTCACACCGGCGCTTGGAGAGAGCGGACGGATGGTGCAGAAGGTATTTGGGAAAAAGCCCGGAACATTGTCAGGAAGAATGCGTGAAAAAAAGCCCGGGGAAATGTTGGGGAAAATATGTAAAAAAATGCCGGGAAAAATGCCTGAAAAAATATGGGAGAAAATACGTGAGAAAATGCCCGGGATAATGCCCGGAAAAAAGCATGAACAAGCGTCCGAAAAAACGTCCGAAAGAGAATCGAAGGTTGCAGAGGCGCTGTGCATCAGCCTCGGAGTTGCGCTGACAACTCTTCCGGTTCTCTTGTGGTACTACTTTGAGTTTCCGCTGTATGCGATCCTTCTGAACCTGCTTCTGGTACCGCTTATGGGAGCGGTTTTGATCAGCGGGATCACAGCGGCGCTGGTTCGCGTATCCTTTCTTTTGATGCCGGCGTGGGCCGTTCTGACGCTATATGAAGCCGTTTGCAGAGTCTGCAGCACACTTCCATGGCATTTGATCCGAACCGGAAGGCCCGAGGTCTGGAAAATCGTGGTCTATTACCTGGCGTTGGCATTGTTTGCAGGGATCAGAGAAGGATTAAAAATACCGGGATTGGACGGGGTGTACAGGAACGAAGGAGACGGATTGAATATGTCCGGAAGAGACGGAGTGAACAGAACCGAAGGGGGCGGCTCGAGTATGCCCGGAATAAACAAAGTGAAAATGACCGAAACGGACGGAATGAACAGAAGTGGGGTGGACAGTGGCAAAATAGTCGGGGCCAAAAATGATAGGCACAAATCGGACGGGAACAAACTGGATAGGAACAAAATGGTTTACATAACTAAGAGCGCAATGCTGATTGCCGCGCTGCTGCTCCTTCTTAGCGGAGGCAGGCGGGAAAATCGTGTGGATATGCTGTCCGTGGGGCAGGGGGATTGCATCGTGCTGCGGGATGAAAAGGGGCATGTGGTGATCTGCGACGGCGGAAGCAGTGATGTCTCCGAGGTTGGAACCTATCGGCTCATCCCCTATCTGAAATACCATGGGATCACAAAGATCGATGCAGTCTATCTGTCACATCCCCATGAGGACCATTACACGGCTCTTATAGAGCTGTTTGCAAAAAGCAGGGAGGAAGGCTTTCGGATCGGGACGCTGTATGTCAGCGACCGGGCAAGATCGGATCCGCAGTATGCGTCTGTGCTGGAAGGTGCCAAAAGCGCCGGGATCAGAACAGCAGTGGTAAGCCCCGGGCAGACACAAAGCTTTGGAGATATCAACCTTCTGGTCTGCTATCCGGACAGGCATCCGGTATCCGACGATACCAACGATCAGTCCATGGTGCTTGTGGGAAGGATGAAAGACTTTTCCATGCTTTTGACGGGAGATGCCACATCACTGACGGATGATGCGCTGCTTTCCTGCCTGCAAAAAGCCGGGATCGAAACGGTAAGCTGCCTAAAGGCCGAGCATCATGGATCAAGGGAAGCAAATAGTAAGCGGCTGCTAACTTTTTTGAAGCCGGATATCACGATCATCTCCTGCGGGAAGGACAACCGCTACGGGCATCCCCATCCGGAGACGCTTGAGCGCCTGCAGCAGGCAGGCAGCAGATATTATGTGACAAGCCAAACGGGGCAGATCATGATCGGGGTTCGGGGCAGCGGGTTTTCGGTGCGGGGATTTTCCGGCGAAAAAGATCGGTGAAAAGGCCGTAAGAAAGGCTGTGAAAAAGTGTTTTGCTAAAAGATGACAAAGGCATGGATTTTTGATAGAATACACCTATGGAAACTATGAATCAGGATATCAGACAACAGAATTTTAAGAGCATCTATCTGTTATACGGCACAGAGGATTATCTTTGCAGGCAGTATAAGCGAAGGCTGAAAAATGCCATGGTGGATCCGGCGGATACGATGAACTGCGCGTTTTTCGAGGGCAAGGATATTCCCATTCCGGAGCTGTTGGATCTGGCAGATACCATGCCGTTTTTAGCACCCAGGCGCGTGATCGTTGTGGAGGACAGCGGCTTTTTTAAAAACGGACAGGAAAAGCTGGCAGATTTTTTTCAGAGGATCCCGCCTACCACGCATTTTATCTTTCTGGAAACCGATGTCAATAAATCGACCAAAACCTATAAGGAAGCGGCAAAGTACGGCTACATTGCAGAGCTGAATGAAATGCCGCCTGCGACGCTGAAAAAGTGGATCTTATCCAGGATCCAGTCGGCGGGCTATAAGATCACAGGCGGGGCTATGGAGCTGTTTTTGCAATATACCGGATCCGATATGAACCGGATCGATACCGAGCTGGAAAAGCTGTTTGCCTATAAAGCCGAGAGCAAAGAGGTCCGGGAGGAGGATGTGGAAGAGATCACCTGCCGGAACATTGAAAACCACATCTTTGTGATGACGGATGCGGCGGCAAGGCAAAACCGCGACCGGGCGCTGCAGGAGTATTATGATCTGCTGGCGCTGAAGGTGGATTCCGGCTTTATCCTGTCACAGCTGATCCGTCAGGTCAACCTGATGTATCAGGCCCGCAGCATGAAGATGAAGGGCTATGACCTTCGGACCATGTCACAGAAGATGGGGCTTGCGGACTGGATCACAAAGAAGTACCTGCAAAACTCCGA
>JAILHW010000020.1 GCA_024695605.1 Lachnospiraceae bacterium
TTGATCTATCTGTTTTTCAGCAATATCATTCCGCAGCTGGTACAGAGCATACAGACCATTGCGACACAGTTTCCGACCTATACCAAGAATATTGAAGAGTATATCGATAAGCTGTTTACCAGAAATCCCCAGCTTCGGACCACGGTCAACACGCTGCTCAACAACTACAACACCGAGCTGGAAACCATCTTAAACGATAAGATCATGCCCTATGTGAATCAGGCAGTGGCCAAGCTTTCCGGCAATATTTTAAGCAGTCTGGTCAGCGTGCTTTCCACCCTGTGGAACCTGATCATCGGCTTGATCATCTCCATTTACCTTCTGGCCAGCAAGGAAAGCTTTGCAGGACAGTCCAAGAAGACCATTTATGCCATATTTTATAAGGAACGTGCCAATCGTGTGATCCAGAATATCCGGTTTATCAATCACACCTTCGGCGATTACATCCGCGGCAAGCTGATCGATTCGCTGATCATCGGGCTTTTGTGCTTCATCGGTATGACGTGTCTGGCGATGCCCTATACGCTGCTGGTCAGTGTGATCGTAGGCGTGACCAACATCATTCCCTTTTTCGGTCCGTATCTGGGTGCCATTCCCAGTGCCATGCTGATCCTGATGGTGGATCCGAAAAAAGCGCTGATCTTTGTGATCTTTATTCTGATCCTGCAGCAGTTTGACGGTAATTTCTTAGGACCGAAGATCCTCGGAGAGAGCACCGGCCTTTCCGGCTTCTGGATTCTGTTTTCCATTACGCTTCTTGGCGGATACTGGGGCGTTTTGGGTATGGCGATCGGTGTTCCTGTTTTTGCGATCATCTATGCAGTGATCCGTGCGTTGATCGAAAAATCCCTGAAAAAGAAGGGCCTTTCGACGGAAACGGAGGATTATACCAATCTTTCCGAAATCAGAGGCGATGATTATCTGCAGAATGTGACCATCAAAAAGCCGGTCAGGCCACTTGGGCCGAAGAAAAAACCGATCTGGAAAAAATACACCAACAAGCTGGATCCCGGACATAAGATCAAAAAGACGGAGGAAGGCAATAAAAAGAAGTAGAAAACTACAAAAATGTCATAGATATGATAGAAAGCCGGCGCAGGTTCGTGTACAGTGGTATAAAACAGGAGCCTGCAACGTTGCATATACCATTCAGTATATGCAATTGAAGTAAGTGCAATCAGGTAAGTGTAGTCAGGAATATACAATCAAGAGCAGAAATACAGCATTTCAATCATGAAAGAAATTACGGAAAAACAAGGAGGCGGGGAAACGGAAATGAAGGAATTTAAGGGATTTAAAAAGGGTGTGAATCTTGGCGGTTGGATCTCTCAGTTTGCGAAATATGATAAGGCACATTTTGAAAGCTTTATCACCGAAAAGGACATCGAAAACATCGCATCACTGGGCTTTGACCATGTTCGTGTCCCTGTTGATTATAACGTTCTCGAGGATGAAGCGGGCAATGTGATCGAGACCGGCTTTGGCTATCTGGAAAGCTGCAGACAGTGGTGTGAGAAGTATAATCTGAACATGCTCATCGATCTGCATGAATGCTTTGGTTACTCCTTCGATCCCTTAAAGAAGGACGATAAGATCAAATTCTTCTATGATGCTCCTCTGCAGGAGCGCTTCTTAAAGCTTTGGAGAGAGATCGCTACCAGGTTTGCCCCTTATACCGACCGGATCGCCTTTGAGCCCTTAAATGAGGTGGTATCCGACACGGTTGTGGATGCGTGGAACGACCTGGCAGGGCGGTATATCAAGATGATGAGAGAGATCGTTCCCGATGCATGGCTGGTGATCGGCGGCGTTTGCTATAACAGTGTGATGAGTGTTCCGCTGTTGGATATCCCGGTGGATGACAAGGTGGTTTACAATTTCCATTGCTATGAGCCCTTTGCATTTACCCATCAGGGTGCTTACTGGGTAGATAATATGCCTTCCGATTTCAGGATTTCCTATCCGGAGAATATGGAGATCTATCGCGAAAAGACAAAAGCCCTTCCGGAGGATCTGACCGGTGCGATCTACAAGATCAAGGAGGATGTTATCGGACCGAAGTTCTTTGATTCTATCTTTGCACCGGCAGTTGAGGCAGCAGATAAGGCAGGCGTACCGCTGTATTGCGGAGAGTACGGCGCCATCGACCTTGCTGACAATGCAGGTAAGATCAACTGGCTTCGTGATATCCATACCGCTTTTGAGAAGCATGCAATCGGTCATGCGCTTTGGAATTATAAGGAAAAGGACTTCGGTCTTGTAGATGATTCCTTTGCCGAGATCAGAGAGGATTTCATCAAAATCGTATAAAATTGGAAACTAACTGCTTGGGAATACGGCAGATGAACGCTTAGTCGCTCATTTGCCGTATTTTTTGTACCCTTTTTGTTTATTTCTTGCAACTTATGCCCTATAATAAACCTATATGGAATGATACCAGGAACGTTTCCGTTTCGATGCGAAACGGGTAAAGGTGAAATAAAGGAGGATATACGATCATGCCGACTTTCACTAATATGAGTCTTGATCAGTTCAAGCAGGAATTAAGCTCCTATAACATGGATGCGAATGCCCTTTATACCAATTCCATATCAGAGGATCAGATCATCCAGTCCAAACAGGGTGTGGAAAGGCAGGAGGCTGTTTTAAAGGAAAAAAGAGCCTTTTTGGCACTCTGTATGACAGATGCCATTCCTGCGGATTTTTTTGCCGGTGGAGTGGTCAATAACCGCATTCATTGGAACCCCGGGGATGATGAAGTGATCAACGGGATCGCCGATGGATTTCATGAACAGGGCGCAGATTTTTCCGACGTTCAGCTTTTAATGTTCAACACCTATCTGGATACGTTAGAGGGCGATGAAAAACGGGCCCTTGATGATGTGCTTGATCACTTTAATCCGGGGGATATGTGGAAGCATCGCAAGGTGATCGCAAACGCCATTCTCGGACAACGCCTGTTCCCTGCGCCGGATATCCAGCAGGTACCGCAGGTGAATGAAAATAAAGAGATCATCGCGGTGGAAAAGATGATCAATCAGGAAGAGTATGAACAGGGCCGGACGGCCATGATGGATTATAAAGGTCAGCTGGATGCCTTTATCGTGAATGCCAAGGAAGGAAAGCCTCTTGTAAATGATGGGGATGACACAATTGTTTACCGTGCGGAAGAGCCGGTTGAGGTATTAAAATCCGAGGATGTAACCTATGCTGATCCAAATGGTGTATATCCCATTAACAGAAAGCTTTCCTTTGAACGGGTGGATATGATCCTGGAATTCGGGAAGGTGAACCTTTCTGTGGCAGATAAAAAGGATTTTCTGTTATCTGCTTTATTCCATGATGTCTCACCGGAGGATTTTCAAAAGCTCTGTGAGCAGATTCAAAACAGCACCCAGGCACAGGATGCCATCAATAAGGTGGCCACCTATGCCATGAATGAGGATATTTCCGATCCCCAAAAGGCCAAAGAACTCAGAGACCATATTACATCCTACGTTGCATATCCTTCCCCCATTCATGCCCTCATCAAGGACATTGAACGCATGGAGAAGGCCGTTGAAAAAAACAAAGCGGAGTTTGCAGGTGCAAATGATGATAACGATTTCGAACTTCTGAAGGATGATGAGATCAAGATCAGTGTACAGGAAGAAAAAGAAGATGGGGAAATAAAAGAAGAAGCCAAAGAGATCGGCGAAAAGAATGATAGTAGCAAACGTGACGAAGGAGAAGAGGAGAGAGAAAAAAAAGAAGAGCAGAATGAAAAGCAGAATGGGAATGATCCGGAATTCCCTCAGGTCATACAGATTGATGAGGATAATTTTGACAGTGATCTGATCATGCAGATTGAATTCGGTGAAGATGAGGATCCAAAGAAGACAGTATCGGATATCCTTCATAACCCGGACGCATCTGCGAAGGAAAAATTCAGTTATCTGGTTGCCTACTACTTCCAGGGAGAAGATCCTGCGGAATATAAGAAGGGCTTAAAAAACGTATATGAGGATAATTGGATTCGATACTCTGAGAATTATGCTTCGGAAGAAGAGGAGGAAGAAAAGCAGGAGGATCAACAGAAGGAAAAACAGGAAGAGAAACAAGAAGAGAAGCAGGAAGAAATACATCAGGAGAAACCAAAGGAAGAGGATCGCAGATACCAAAAACTCCTTACAGCCATTATTGAGCTTTCCGATCAGGAGAGCTTTGAAGAGAAATTCCTGGATACCGAAACCAAAAAGATCATGCAGCAGGTACTGACCAATAACGAAGGTACGTCCCTGAATGCAATGGCCCGTATGTATCGCAGGATTCAGATTTTCAAAGACAACCTTCAGAAAAAAGAAGAGGAAAAACTGCAGGCGCAGAAAGAGCATCAAAAAGAGGAAAATGTGATCCTTGTCAACGAGGACAATGCGGATCAAAAGTCTGGTAACGAAAAAGATAAGGATGCGCAAGCTATAAAGTCCGAAAAGGACGAGTCACAGATCGGGGAGCAGAACCTCGATAATAACAAGATAGAAGAGGTCGTCGTCTATCCGAGAAGCAAAAATATCGGTCTCTACTTTAAGGAGCTGAGCCGGTTCAATACCAGCCGTCTTGGCATTTTCAAGAATGAAAGTGAAAAGCATAAGGCCGTTAGAGAGGCAGCCGAGCATATGATACAGATCCGGCAGATCGCAGAGCAGGGGGATAACGGAAAAATGTCTGCGGTATTTGCGAAGCTGGATGAGCACAACAAAACCCTGCTGGCGACGAAATTCCTGAGCGCGGCAAAGGAGCTTAATTATCTTTCAAATGTATATGTCAGCAGTCGTAATCCCTTGACCTTTGCAGGTGCCGACCGCTATGGCGGAGCCAGGAGTCTGGAGAAGTTTTCCAATACCGATACAAAAAATGCGATGGCCATCATTGAAAAGCACGGACTGGATCTGAAGAAAATCCAGCTTGCCATTGCCAGGCAAAAGCTGGAGAAAGAAGCGGATAATCTGAAACTGCTTGATTTTACGAAGATCAAGAGCGGTGATAAAGCAGAATGCGGTAAGTATTATAACGTACTGGTTTCATCCCTGGCAGCGAATGCCGCCATTGAAAACCTTGAGAAAGGTGCGGATCCGAAGCAGAATGATTACTATGCCTTCCGCACCCGGATGGACAAAAACATGGATCTGGGCAGGGCAGTTTATTCCTACATTACGAATCCCCGCGAGCTGGGCTCGGTAGAGCTGCATTTGCAAAACGGAGCCAAATCTCTGATCTCTGAGCTTAAGACCTTAAACAAAAGCCTGAGATACGATACGCTCACCGCTCCAAAGGGCGAGGCCTCTGAAAAGAAGCAGGAGCCTCAGAAGGAGCAGGTAAAATCGATATAAGAGTCTTTCAGAAAACCTAAAGAGGATAGAAGCTATGGAAGCCAGACGAATAGAAGGCTTATGGGATTGCAGTTTTTGCGGACAAAAGGGAATCCGTGCCAGGTTTGACCACTGTGAGGGCTGCGGAAGTCCCAGAGGGGCCGATTGCATCTTTTATTTGCCTACCGATATACAGGCAGCAACGCTCTCGAAGGCAGAGGCCGAAAAGACCTCCAATGCCCCTGACTGGCTCTGCGATTATTGCGGAAGCTTAAACAGCGCGGAGGCTACTGTCTGCAGAGGCTGCGGTTCGGACAAAAAGGAAGCGACAAAAAATTACGCTTCCCTGCACGCTTCCGATGCGTGGCTACATCAACATTAAAGGACAGATACCAATGGCAAAGCAGTTAGTTGTAGATCTTTACGGCTGCGGGAAAGTGATCGACGATCCTGCAGCCATACAGAAAATTGCACATGAGGCGATCGCATATGTAGGCGCACAGATCGTGGAGGAATGCATACATGAATTCCAGCCGATCGGTGTGACCTATTTTGCTGTCATCACCACCTCTCATTTTTCGATCCATACCTGGCCGGAATACGACTATGCCGCTGTGGATGTTTTTTCCTGCAGTGACACGGTTGCCGAGGGAGTGGCAGAGATCTTACAAAAGCTTTTTGGAGCAAAATCAGCAAAGCTTACGCTGGTTGAGCGCAACATTACAGGGACGCCTGAAGCGTAAGCGGAGAGTGCTACGCGCATAAAGAGGAGAGTGCTATGATTGACTACAAGGTAGGTACCAAGCTGAAGATCCGGGATCTGGTTTGCCATGTGATCGGCTATATTGAATACGCCAACTTCTCGGACTTTAACAAACGGTGGGTGGAGTACAGGCTTTCCACGAATAAAGGCGAGTTCTGGCTTTCCGTTGACCATGAATATCAGGAATACTCCATGTCTTTTGCCGCAAATAACGTACGCGGCAGCATCGGCCCCGAGTGGCATAAGGTGGATGAGGGCGTTCAAAAGGTGGTTTCCTATAGCGGGGATGTGGACGTGGATCCGGGAGAAACCGCCAGCTTTGTGGAATTCGAGGATGAGAGTGAGGAAAAGATCCTTTCCACCGAGATCTGGTCAGACGGAACGGAATACTCCTATGGTTACTATATCGAAAAAGAGGAGATTGTCGTTACTGGCTTTGAACAGACGCTTACGATGAACTCAAACAATATGCTTACGGCTATTGTCTGCACGATCCTGGTATTGATCTGTATCGGAGGGCCGATCTTTTCCAATATCATTGATGCCATCAGTACCAACCGCTCCATGAACAAGTACCTGGAAAAATCCAGCATTTTTTCCTATGTAACGTCAATTACCGGCAACCAGAAGCAGAAGGCGGATGTCTATGAATACACCATTGAGGATACCACAGACAACGTGGCAAAACTGGTGATCAACGGCATCAACGGTTATACGGAGTCCATTACCCAGAAGGATGAAGCCTCCGACGATTCCATCGCCATTCTGACGAAAAAGGAGTACTGCCTAATCTATCACCCGGAGGATGCACCGAAAAAAGTGTACGTACAGGTTTCAAACAGAAAGTACAACTACACCTCGGACAATGAGCCGTACAAGAGCACGAAGAGCAATACCAGATGGTATCGGAGCCATTATTATTCCTCGGGATATAAGGCGGATTCCGGAAGCTTTAAGAAAATGCCATCGGCGTATCAGTCCTATTCGGGAGATACGATCCACAACGTGGGAAACGGCTATTTTGATTCCTATTCCAGCTCTGTCAGACAGGCCAGCATCAACAGCCGAAGCTCATCGAGCGGCGGCGGGAAATAAATAGAACTGGCTCTTTTAACAAAACATATAATCAGAACCTGCAAACCTGAAAAATACCCATAGGGCATAAAGGAGGATTCAAACATGACAGCAGCAGTAGAAACCGTAGTATATCTCGTGGTGGGCCTGGCGGCCATGATGATCGGCTATGTGATCATCGATCTGGTTATTCCGGCGGATTTTCCCAAGGAGATTCAGGAGGGCAATAAGGCCGTCGGATGGGTATCTGCAGGCATCTATGCAGGACTGGGCTTTATCATCCGCTCCGCCATTATTTCCTTTACGGCGTCCGAAGCACAGGACCTTTTGCAGGGTGTGCTGAACACGGCGATCTATGCCGTTGTGGGGATCGCAGCCTTCATTTTGGGTTATTTTGCAGTGGATATCGTCAACAAAAAGTTCAACTTCAATGTAGAGATCCAGAATAAAAACGAGGCCGCCGGCATTATGGTCTTTGGTATTTTCATGGGTGTTGCCTTTATCGTAAGCGGAGTGATCCAGTAACCAATGAGTAAACAATATAGAATTCTCATGCTGACTACGCTGATCATCTCCGGGTGCTCTATGTGCTATGAGCTGATCATCAGTGCAGTCAGTTCCTATCTGCTTGGAAACAGTACGCTGCAGTATTCCGTTACCATCGGCCTGTATATGGCATCCCTGGGACTGGGCGCCTTTCTTTCCAAGTATTTTACCAAAAATCTGTTTCGCATTTTTATGATCATCGAGCTGGGGATCGGCGTCATCGGCGGTATCAGCTCGTTGATCCTGTTTTTAGCCAATATCTATGTGCAAAACTATTCGGTTGTCATGTACCTGGTGATCATCATCATCGGTACCTTTGCGGGAGCGGAGATACCGGTCATGACAAGGATCATCGAACAGGATGAGAACAATCTGAAGGTTACCTTATCGTCCATTTTCAGCTTTGACTACATCGGTGGTTTGGTGGGCGCCATTGCCTTTCCCTTGCTTTTGCTGCCGAAGCTCGGGTATTTTTCCACCTCCTTTTTATGCGGCCTTTGCAATATCCTCTGTGCCATGCTGATCATGCTAAGGTTTGGGGACAGGGTAGCACATATCCGGATCTACCGCCTTTTGGGGCTTGTTTTGGCTGCATTTATGGTCCTTGGCATGATCTTTTCCGATAATCTTTCCGATGCCATAGAAGGAGGGCTGTATCAGGACAAGGTGATCCTCAGGGAGCAGACGCCGTATCAGAAGATCGTTATGACACGGCATAAGGATGATGTAAGGCTCTTTATCGACGGAAATTGCCAGTTTTCCACGGCAGATGAGTATCGGTATCATGAGGCACTGGTACACGTGCCTATGAATGAACTAAGAAAAAGAGAAGCGGTTCTGATCCTCGGAGGAGGAGACGGGCTGGCGGTGAGAGAGGTGCTCAAGTATCCCCAGGTCAAGCATATCGATCTGGTGGATCTGGATGCGGAGATGATCCGGATCTGCAGCACCAATCAGAATATCACCTCGATCAATCAAAACAGCCTGTTGTCGGATAAGCTGACGGTACACATCATGGATGCCTATGAGTATCTGGAAAGCTGTCAGGAGCATTATGATCTGATCATTGTGGATCTGCCGGATCCCAATTCCGAGGTACTCAATAAGCTGTATTCCAACGTGTTTTACCGTATGTGCAAGGGATGTCTTGATACGGAGGGGGTGCTGGTGGTACAGTCCACAAGCCCGTATTATGCAACGGATGCCTTCTGGTGTATTCACAAGACCATAGAAGACGAAGGACTCTTTGTGAAAGCATATCATCTGGAGGTTCCGGCCTTTGGTGACTGGGGCTTTAATATGGCCAGCCGCCGGGAGCTTTCCGAATCGATCACGTTTGATGTGGAAACGCGTTATTTAAGTTCTGATAATGTGGCATCGTTATTTTGCTTTGGTAAGGATGAAATGAACGAAAATGTCGAGATCAATCGTTTGACCAGACCCGTGTTGATGGATTATTATAACCGGGCTGAGGCTGCATGGCGTTAAATTATTGAAAAATAGAATGCATATAAAAAAACAGGCTTGAGCAGCCTGTTTTCTTAATAGACGTCTATGAGATTGTAATGAAAAATCGGTTAAATAACTGTGAGAGCTCTGGGTAAGAGCGATATCCAACTATTCGCAAAAGGTCACTTTAACGAATAGTTGAATCGTATTTTGCCCTGAAACAGGGCTTTTTTCTTGGATCAGTTCATCTGTATCAATTTATCTGCATCAATTCATCTGCATCAACCTTGCAGCCTCTTCCAGATTGTCTCTGATCTTAATATGCTGTGGACATGCAGCTTCGCATGCGCCGCATTTGATACATTCGTTGGCACGTTTTTTACCCGGATTTATGACACAAAATTGTTCTTCATGAAGCGCCCGTTTAACATTATCATACAGCTTGATGATGTTCAGGCAGGTAAATGTGCCGGAAATCCCGATATTCATCGGACAAACCTTTGCACAGTAATCACAGCTCGTACAAGGCACGATCGGTATCGCCTCGATTGCCTCTCTGGCCTTGGTGATCATGGCCATTTCGGACTCATCCAAAGGCTTAAAATCCTTCATATATGACAGATTGTTTTCCATCTGCTCTACGGTGCTCATACCTGACAAAACTGCCAGAACGCCGTCCAGACTCGCTGCAAAACGGATCGCCCATGATGCATATGAGGCATCAGGATCCTTCTTGTCAAACAGATCCTTTACAGTTTGCGGCGGATCTGCCAAAAGCCCACCTTTTACTGGCTCCATGATAACGACAGGCTTGTCATGCTTCCTTGCGACCTCATAAACCGCGCGTGATTGCACATCATTGTTTTCCCAGTCGGCATAATTGATCTGCAGCTGCACAAATTCCGCTTCCGGATGCTTTGTTAAGATTTCCTCAAGCTCCTCCGGTGTGGAATGGAATGAAAAACCGACATGCTTGATTTTTCCCTGCTTTTTCATATCAAAAGCAAAATTCCACATATCAAAATCTTCAAAAGGCTGAGTCCGGTTCTGCCCCAGATTATGAAGCAGATAATAATCAAAATATCCGGCTCCGGACCGTCTTAAGGAGGTTTCAAACTGCTCGATCGCATCCTCTCTGGTCTTGCAGCCC
Organism: Lachnospiraceae bacterium; assembly: GCA_024695605.1. Classification (GTDB taxonomy): domain Bacteria; phylum Bacillota; class Clostridia; order Lachnospirales; family Lachnospiraceae; genus RGIG7926. The sequence goes on from JAILHW010000020.1 coordinate 10,331, forward strand.
GCCCAGGCAGCGTTTTTGGTGGCTACCGTGTAGCTTTCCCTCGGATAACGCTCCACCAGAGCCTTCCGCATAGCCTCTTCACTGCCCTGATAGATCCATGCAGTGTCAAAATAGGTGCAGCCGGCTTCCATGAACAGATCCACCATTTTCTTGGTCTGCTCTACGTCGATGACATCTCCGTCGCCCTCCAGCCGCGGAAGCCGCATCAGACCGAAGCCGAGTTTTTTTGTACCTTGTTCCAATAAAGTGTTCGCCATATTGATTCCCCTCTTTTCTTATGAAAATTTGGAACACAGAAGAAACTTCACGTTCTTCTGTGTTCCGTCGTCAGGTATTCATCCTCGGATATACATCCTCAGGTATTCATCTTCAAGGTATTCATCTTCAGGTATTCATCTTCGGGTATTTATCCTCGGCAGATATTCATCATCAGGTATTCAGCCTCAGTTAATTATCCTCAGATATACATACTCAGGTATATATCATCAGATATACATCCTCAGATATTCACTCAGGTGAAAAAGTCTCGCTTCGCATAGGTCGTATGCAAAAGCTCATGCGCCTTGTGACTGTTGGGCTCGCCCAGGAACTTCTCATACAGCTCCTTGATCTGCGGATTGTTATGGGACTGCCGCAGGGTCTGACGCTCATCCTCGGAATACAGCGCCTTGGCACGTTTTTCCTTATAGGTATCAAGGATGTCATCATCCTCGTTCGGCAGGAAGAATTCACGCACATAAGGCTGGCCGCCGCCTGCGATACATCCGCCAGGACATCCCATGATCTCGATGAACTGATATTTGGAATTGCCGGCCTTGATCTCCTCAAGAAGCTTCGATGCTGCCTTCATTCCGGATGCGATGGCAACATTGACGGTCGTACCGTTAATGTCGATCGATGCTTCACGAATGCCGCCCTCATGACCGCGAACGTCGTTAAATTCGATGGGCTCTGCCTCTTTCCCGGTCAGCTTGTAATATACGGTACGAAGGGCTGCCTCCATAACACCGCCGGTCACACCGAAGATAACGGCTGCGCCGGTGTACTGGCCCATAATATCCTGATCCCAATCCTCATCCGGAAGTCTGTTATAGATGATACCGGCTCTGCGGATCATCTGTGCAAGCTCTCTGGTGGTAATTACGGCATCTACATCGCAAAGTCCGTTGACCTTCAGCTGCTCACGCTGACGCTCGTATTTCTTGGCTGTACAAGGCATTACGGATACAACGAAGATATCCTCGGGCTTTACGCCGTTTTGCTCCGCCCAGTAGGTCTTCAAAATCGCACCCTGCATCTGATGCGGTGATTTGCAGGAAGAAAGATGCGGCAACAGCTCCGGATAACGAAGCTCTGCAAAGTTGACCCAGCCCGGTGAACAGGATGTGATCATCGGAAGCTTTCCGCCTTCCTTTAACCTGGTCAAAAGCTCGGTTCCTTCCTCCATGATCGTAAGGTCTGCACCGAAGTTGACATCATATACCCTGTGGAAGCCCAGTCTTCTCATTGCGGCGATCATCTTGCCGGTGGTAGGGGTACCGATCTTGTAGCCGAACTCCTCTCCTATGGCTGCCCTGACTGCAGGTGCCGCCTGAGCGATGACGATCTTGTTGCCATAGCGCAGCGCATGATCGACTTTTCCGATCTCGGAATGCTCCATCAAAGCGCCGGTGGGACAAACATTCACGCACTGACCGCACTGGATACAGGGACTGTCGTTAAAGGAACGATCGCCGGCCGGGGAAACAAAGGTGTTAAAGCCTCTGCCCTCAAATCCGAGGATTCCGAGTCCGTGGGCATTCTTGCATCTTTCGATACATCTTCCGCAAAGGATACATTTGGAACTGTCTCTGACAAGTCCCGGAGCCACCTCATCAATATGCACCTCGCTGTGAGAGCCCTGGAACACACCGGATCTGGCGTCGGTTACATTGGCTACATGCAAAAGCTCACACTTTCCGTTCTTGTCACAGGCTTGACAGAACTGGTTGTGATCGGAAAGAAGCAGCTCTACGCTTCTTCTTCTGGCTGCGACTGCTTCAGCAGATGAGATGCTGATCTCCATACCGTCATTTATGGGATATACACAGCTCGCTACCAGTCCTCTGGCACCCTTTACCTCTACCAGACAGACACGGCAGGAGCCCTGTGAGCATTCTCCATGGTTAAAGGAGCAAAGAGAAGGGATCTCATAGCCGCATTTTTTGGCAGCCTCTAAGATGGTCTGACCCTCTTCTACCTGATAGGAAATGCCCTCAATTTTAATTGTGATCAATGACATAATCCATTTCCTCCTTAGTCCTTGGATATTGCTTTGAATTTACAGTTACTCATGCAAAGACCGCACTTCGCGCATTTCTGCTGATCGATCTCGAAGGATGCCAGCTTGTGACCCTCAGGGATATAATCCGTTCTGGAAATACAGTTTGCAGGACAGTTTCTTGCGCAAAGTCCGCATCCGATACAGATATCCTTGTTGATATGATACTGCATCAGGGACTTACATACGTGGGCAGGACATTTCTTGTCCACGATATGGGAAATGTATTCGTCTCTGAAATGTGCCAGCGTGGAATTGACCGGATTGGCTGCGGTCTGTCCCAGTGCACAAAGGGAATTCTTGCGGATCGACTTGGACAGCTCTTCCAGCGTATCCAGATCCTCCATCTCGCCCTTTCCTTCCGTGATCCGTGTGAGGATCTCCAGGATTCTCTTGGTACCCACGCGGCAGGGGGAGCATTTTCCGCAGGACTCATCACATATGAATTCCATATAAAACTTGGCTACATCCACCATACAGTTGTCTTCGTCCATGACAATGGCACCGCCGGAGCCCATCATGGAGCCCTTCTGTACCAGATTGTCAAAATCGATGGGCTCGTCCAGATATTCCTCTGTCAGACACCCGCCGGAAGGACCGCCGGTCTGAATGGCCTTAAACTTCTTGTCATTGGGGATGCCGCCGCCGATGTCATAGATCAGCTCACGCAGCGTTGTTCCCATGGGAACCTCTACCAGACCTACGTTATTCACCTTGCCGCCAAGAGCAAATACCTTGGTTCCCTTGGAGCCTTCGGTACCTACCTTTGCAAATTCTGCAGGGCCTTCTCTTAAGATAAAGGGCACGCAGGCAAGAGTCTCTACGTTGTTTACGATCGTCGGACAATCCCAAAGTCCCTTGACTGCGGGGAAAGGCGGACGGGGCCTGGGCATACCGCGTTTTCCTTCGATGGAATTCAAAAGTGCGGTCTCCTCGCCGCAGACAAATGCACCTGCACCGAGTCTGATATGACAGGTAAAATCAAAGCCCGTACCCAGGATATTTTTCCCCAAAAGACCGGCTTCCGTAGCATTCTTAATGGCAATCTTCAGCCTGCTGACCGCAATGGGATACTCTGCACGTACATAGAAATATCCTTCATGCGCGCCGATTGCATAGCCTGCGATCATCATACCCTCGATGACTGCGAGCGGATTTCCTTCCAGGATGGAACGATCCATGAACGCACCCGGATCACCCTCATCACCATTACATACGACGTATTTCTCATCGCCCTCAGAGGCTAAGGCAAACATCCATTTTCTTCCGGCAGGGAATCCACCGCCGCCGCGTCCGCGCAATCCGGAAAGAAGCACATTATCAGCCACTTCCTTCGGGGACATGGTAAGCGCTTTCTTCAGACCCTGGAAGGCACCCATACCGATGGCTTCATCCAGACTCTCGGGATTGATCACCCCGCACCCGTGGAGGGCGATGCGCATCTGCTTTTTATAGAAGGTGATATCCTCCTGTCTGGAGATCTTCTCTCCGGAGTTGGGATCCACATATAACAGTTCTTCTAACACCTTGCCTTCGCCGATATCCTCGCGGACGATCTTTTCCACATCATCCAGCGTGACCATGCGATACAGGGTATCCTCAGGATAGATCTTGACGAAGGGACCCTGGGAACAAAAACCAAAGCAGCCTACCAGATTCACGGTGGCTTTTTCATTCAGGCCCTGCCTTGCAAGCTCGGCTTCAAATTTTTTGGCAATCTCCTTGGAGTTACTGGAAAGACAGCCGGTACCGCCGCAAAGGACGATGTGACGCTTTTGATCCGCACCGGCGAGCTTATCTTCGATCTGCTGCTTACACTGCGCAGCTTTTTGCTCTAATTCTTCTACAGAGGTAATCTTGCTCATGCGCCTTTTGCCTCCTTTCTGTAGCTTTCAATGATATCTTCCACGTGCTCTACATCAACCTTGGGATATACCTTGCCGTTGATGCTCACAGCGGGAGCAATACCGCAGGCACCGATGCACCGAAGCGCATCTAAGGTAAAGAGCCCGTCCTTGGTCGTCTCGCCCGGCTTGATCCCCAAAAGCTCCGAGAATCTGTCGATCACGATCTGGGCGCCCTTTACATAGCACGCGGTTCCGAGACAGCAGCCGATGACGTATTTTCCCTTGGGCTCCAATGAGAAAAAGGAATAGAACGTCACTACGCCGTAAATCTCCGCTACAGACAGTCCTGTTTTCTGGGACACGATCCTTTGAACCTCCAGTGGAATATAGCCGTATTCGTTCTGGATGTCACTGAGGATCATCATCAGAGGTGTTTTTTCTCCTTCGTACCGGTCGCAGATCGCCTCTATCTGCGCAACGGCACTTTCGCTTAGTTTTGCCATATGGAATCGTCCTCCTAAACGTATAATATACAGATAGGACTATTATACCTTATTTTACAAG
>JAILHW010000055.1 GCA_024695605.1 Lachnospiraceae bacterium
CAGCGGAAAAACAAAGGCGTCTGCCGGGAAGGCTTCCGCAAAGAAATCCGGCGCCAAAAAAGCCTCTGACGATAAGAAGATGCAAAAGATGCTGGACGAGCGTGTGGTGATCGTGACGGAATTTGATGAGGTCACGACAGCAACCCGATACAATCATATGCTGCTTTCCATCTTTGTCAATGCCGAAAAGCAGGGACTTTCCGCCGGCTATCCCTCCGGTCTGTTATATACACATGCGCAGGGAGAAACCAAAAAGTACGTCTTTGCCACCCTGACCGATGGCGATACAGAGAATCTTCCGGATAACTGCCGTATCCTGCCTAAGGCGGATTACTATTTCGCAAGGGATAAGGAGCACAGGATCGAGGAAGCCGATTCGGTATTTGCACCCTGTTTTACAAACGGACTTCCCGAGACATATATGCTGATCGAAACCGATGTCCTGCAGGCAGAGGAAAAGGGATTAAAGGAGCTGCAGCTGCTGCCCACATAAGGCAGCACATGCAACATGCAAACATATAAAGATCTGCAAAATGAAAAAACCGACGCTCCGCGTCGGCTGTTTCATATTGGGTAAAGAAAGAAAGCTAATTCAAATCGGTGCAATTCCTTGCATCTATGAACTGAATACAGAATATCATTTACCGCAATCCCTATATATCACAATTCCAACATTTTTATCATAATTCCGTGTACTTTCATTCAAAAACAGCGATTGTGTTCGTGCACGGCAGGCGAGACCGCCCCCCATGGTTCGAATCCCGCGTGCGCGAAAGGGCGCTGCGTGCCGGTGGCACGCGTTCAGCGCCGACCGAGCCGGCAGGCGAGACCGAACCCGTAGGGTTCGAATCCGCGGTTACGCGGTAATAACAAGAAAAACCGGAACTTTCGTTCCGGTTTCTTGTTATTAAAGCGTGCGCAAAAGGATTCGAACCCTCGACCTTCTGGTCCGTAGCCAGACGCTCTATCCAGCTGAGCTATGCGCACTTATATGCTGCATGTCAGGAATCATTGCCCCAACAGCATTATCAATGATACAACATCCTTTCGTATCTGTCAAGACATTAATCATCCTGAACATTTCTCGGCTTTTCTCCGTCCGCATGCCAGCGAAGATACGCATTGATGAACCGGTCCAGAGCACCGTCGAGTACCGCATCCGCATTGGCATTTTCCTCTCCGGTACGAAGATCCTTGACCAGCTTATAGGGCTGCAGGAAATAGGACCGGATCTGGCTGCCCCAGGCGATATCCTGAAGCTGTCCCTGAATGTCCGAAAGCTTCTCTGCATGCGCTTCCTGCTTGAGCATATAGAGCTTGGCCTTGAGCATCTGCATAGCCTTGTCCTTGTTCTGGAACTGGCTTCTTTCATTCTGGCACTGTACCACGATCCCGGTGGGAAGGTGGGTGATACGGATCGCGGAAGAGGTCTTGTTGATATGCTGACCACCCGCTCCGGAGCTTCGATAGGTATCGATCCGAAGATCCTTCTCCTCTATTTCAATATCCGGCGTCTCCTCCAGCTCCGGCATCACGTCCAAAGATACGAAGGAGGTCTGTCTTTTCCCCTGCGCGTTAAAGGGCGAGATCCGCACCAGTCTGTGCACGCCTTTTTCCGACTTCAAAAGACCAAAGGCATTGGTACCGTTTACCTGGAAGGTAACGGATTTGATACCGGCTTCTTCACCCTCCAGAAAATCCAGTTCCTCAACGGAAAAGCCCTTACGCTCCGCCCATCTGGTGTACATACGATACAGCATTGAACACCAGTCACAGCTCTCGGTTCCGCCGGCTCCCGCATTGAGTCTGAGGATCGCATTGTTGGCATCATATTCCTCGGACAAAAGCTTTTTCATCTTGATGTTTTCGAGCTTTGTGGTGAAATCCGCAAATTCCTGCCTAGCTTCCTCTGCGATCTCCTCATCCTCGGCTTCGTTTCCCATCTCGATCAGTGTCTCGATGTCCTCATACTGCTGTGCCAGGGCCTCAGCCGCCTCCACATCATCCTTCAGATCCTTTAAAAGCTTGCTCTTTTTCTGGGCACTTTCGGCATTGTTCCAAAAATCCGGAGCCTCCATTTCACGCTCCAGCTCCTCGATACGCTGGGTTTTGGAAACCACATCCAGCGACTCCCTGGCTTCCTCCAAAGCGTCCTGATATCCTGCCAGATCGATTTTCAACTGATCCAATACAACCATATTTGTTCACCTTATGCTTTCACAGCCCCGACTCTTCCGTGGCAGTTCTTGTACTTCTTGCCGCTTCCGCAAGGGCAGGGATCGTTGGGATAGATCCTGGCGGCTTCTTTTTTCACAGGGCCTCTCTGAACGGTGTCATCCTTATTGGTACCCGTTACCTTGGCCACCTCTTCTCTCTCTACCTTCTGCTCGATCTTGACATGGAACAAAAGTCTTACGGTATCTTCCCGGATGGACTCGGTCATGCTGTCGAACATGTCATAGCCGGTCATCTTGTACTCTACCAAAGGATCTCTCTGGCCGTAGGACTGCAGACCTACGCCCTGCCGCAACTGATCCATATCGTCGATATGGGCCATCCACTTCTGATCGATCACCTTCAAAAGGATCACTCGCTCCACCTCACGGATCGCCTCCGGAGTCGGGAACTCCATCTCCTTGCTCTCATAGAACTTGACCGCCTTTTCCTTGAGCATGTGGGTCAGTTCATTTTTCTTCATACCCTTGACATCCGGATGAATGACCGGCTGCAGCGGCACGATGGGCAAAAGAATCTGGTTCAGCTCACCAAGATCCCAGTCCTCTGCCTTCTTATCATCGGAAATGCAGGTGTCGATCGCATTCTCCACGGTATCGGAGATCATCTTATAGATCACATCCCGCATGCTTTCGCCGTCCAGAACGCGGCGTCTTTCCGCATAAATGATCTCTCTTTGCTCATTCATCACCTGATCGTATTCCAGCAGGTTTTTACGGATTCCAAAGTTGTTGTTCTCAATCTTCTTCTGCGCTGTCTCGATGGCATTGGTCAGCATCTTATGCTCGATCTGCTGTCCCTCCTCAATACCAAGGGCATTGAACATCGTCATCATCCGCTCGGAGCCGAACAGTCGCATCAGATCATCCTCCAGGGAAATATAGAACCTGGACTCACCGGGGTCTCCCTGACGACCGGAACGACCACGGAGCTGATTGTCAATACGTCTGGACTCATGACGCTCGGTACCGATGATCTTCAGACCGCCTGCTGCCAGAGCCTCCTCGTCCAGCTTGATATCCGTACCACGGCCGGCCATATTGGTTGCAATGGTAACCGCACCGTGAATACCGGCATCCGCTACGATCTCCGCTTCCATCTCATGGAACTTTGCATTTAACACCTTATGGGGAACCCCCTCCTTGGAAAGCATCTTGGAAAGCAGCTCGGAGGTTTCGATGGTGATGGTACCTACCAGCACCGGCTGTCCCTTGGCATGCGCAACCTTCACTTCCTCAACAACGGCGTTGAATTTTTCTCGTTTGGTCTTATAAACCACGTCCTCCAGATCCATACGGATCACGGGCTTATTGGTCGGGATCTCGATAACGTCCATCCCGTAGATATCACGGAACTCCTTTTCCTCCGTCAGCGCAGTACCGGTCATACCGGCCTTCTTGTCAAACTTGTTAAAGAAGTTCTGGAAGGTGATGGTAGCAAGCGTCTTGCTCTCTCTTTTCACCTTGACATGCTCTTTTGCCTCAATGGCCTGATGCAGACCGTCGGAATACCGGCGTCCCGGCATGATACGTCCGGTAAACTCATCCACGATAAAGATCTGGTCATCCTTTACCACATAATCCTGATCACGGAACATCAGATTGTGGGCACGCAGCGCCAGAATGATGTTGTGCTGGATCTCCAGGTTTTCGGGATCTGCCAGGTTTTCAATCTGGAAAAAGCGCTCGACCCTCTTCACACCTTCGGCGGTCAG
>JAILHW010000068.1 GCA_024695605.1 Lachnospiraceae bacterium
TTATCATCACATCGCCCATCGTGAGAATGTACTTCAAACGGATGACAGAGGACTACTTCAAGGATCTGATCGTGGTATCCTATAACGAGGTTGAATCCAACGTAGAGCTGCAATCAGTGGGGATGGTAACGGCTTGATATAAGCCCGGCAAGCGGCTGTTATGACAGCCGTGCTTGCACGGATGGCATGACAGACATTTGACGGGTGAGCCGTTGCTGAAGCAAAGAAGGTATGCGAATGAAATGAGCATACCGATTTGCGAAGCACGGCGGCGATCGTGAGAGTTGCCGAAGGCAACGGAGCGATCGGCGTATATCAAGAATAGATGGTATACGGCGGCGATCGTGAGAGTTGCCGAAGGCAACGGAGCGATCGGCGTATATCAAGAATAGATGGTATACGGCGGCGATCGCGGGAGCTGCGAAGCAGCGTAGCGATCGTCGTATATCAAGAACAATAAAGGTATAAAGCATGATCATCAAAAAGTTTACAGGCAAAACTGAAGAGGAAGCGGTAGAAGCTGCGAAGAAGGAGCTTGGCGAAGGCATTGTGATCATGAATGTCAAAAACGTCAAGAAGCGTGGCTTTTTCTCTATTTTCAAACGCCAGCAGAAGGAAGTTACGGTGGCGCTTGAGGAAGAGGAGTTGCAGAAAAGCCGCAGGGAAAAGCAGGAAAAGCAGCAGGAGGGCGAGCTGCGCTCCGTTGTGGAAGCGGTGAGTCAGATCGCCAGAGCCAGCGAGCAGGAGCGTCAGAAAAACGAAGGCAGACAGCTCGAGGCGGATATGTTTTCCTCACCGGCCCCTACCCCTGCCAGGGCATCCCGGGCGGCAGCGGCCTATGAATCCGCACCCGGACGGGGCACGCAAACCATGTATGATCTGCGAAGAGAAGCAAGGGAATCGGAGCAAAGAGAGACTATGACAGGTTCCCGGTCTCGCAGCCAAAGAGAGGCGGAGCCGGAGTATGACAAGCGGCTGGAGAGCCTGCAGGAGTTTTTGGAAAAGCAGATCGCTGCGCCCATCAATCAGGCAGCTGCAATGACGGAATATGAGAATCCCGGGGGGGCCGAGGATTCCAATCTGGCATTTTTTCGTCTGCTTTATCAGATGATGATCGAAAACGAGGTGGATGAGGAGTATGCGGTGGCCCTGATCGATGATCTGGCAGCCAATGTCAAGCCCAACTCCCCACTGGATCATCTGCTGGCAACGGTTTATCAGAGACTGGTATTAAAGCTGGGGGAGGCGGAGACCATTTCCCCTGCCTCAAAGGGTCCGAAGGTCATCTTTTTCGTAGGTCCCACCGGCGTGGGCAAGACCACCACCATTGCAAAGCTTGCATCCTCCTTCCGGGTGGAGCAAAAGAAGAGGATTGCTCTTTTGACGGCAGATACCTACAGGATCGCTGCGGCTGAGCAGCTTCGTACCTATGCCAATATTCTGGAGGTACCCTTCCGGATCATCTATACGCCCGCGGAGCTTCGAAGCGCAGTCCGCGAGCTGGAGAGCTGCGACTATATCCTGGTGGATACCGCCGGACACAGCCCGCATAACGCATCGCAGAAGGATGGGATGGCGGATCTTTTGGGCGCACTGGATTTTTCCGTGGAAAAGGAAGTCTATCTGGTGGTGAGCGCCACAACGAAATACAAGGACCTTTGCATGATCGCAGATTCCTACAGGGATATGACTGCCTATTCTCTGATCTTTACCAAGGTGGACGAGACGACCACTCTGGGAAGTATTTTGAATCTGAGACTGTACACCGGAGCGCCGCTGGCCTATATCACCATCGGTCAGAACGTGCCGGATGATATTGAGATCTTCAATGCGCAGGAAACCGTAAAAATGCTTTTGAGCGGCCAGATGGACGCTTCCATGCAGTAGGAGGTCGGTTATGGATCAGGCGCAGCAGCTTCGAAATATCATAAAAATGAATCAACCTGCCCAGCAAAGACCTTTGGCCCGGGTGATCACCGTCACCAGCGGAAAGGGAGGCGTGGGCAAGTCCAATACAGCCATCAACCTGGCGATCCAGTTTACCAAGCTGGGGCAGCGGGTGATCATTCTGGATGCGGACTTTGGTCTTGCGAATATCGAGATCATGTTCGGCACCGTGCCCAAGTACAATCTGAGTGATCTGATCTACCAGGGCAAGGATATCACGGAGATCATCACCTGGGGGCCTGGGAATGTAGGCTTTATCTCCGGTGGATCGGGGATCGCGGGAATGTCCAACCTCAGCCGCGAGTATCTGGCCTACATCATCCAGAATCTGGTAAAGCTCGATTCGCTGGCGGATATCATCATCATCGACACCGGTGCCGGGATCTCGGATGCGGTGCTGGAGTTTCTGGTAGCCAGCGGGGAGATCCTTTTGATCACTACCCCGGAGCCTACCTCGATCACGGATTCCTATTCGCTGGTGAAGGCGTTAAACCGCCACTCCAGGTTCCTTCGGGATATGACGCAGATCCGGATCGTCGCCAACCGCGTGGAGGATCCGCAGGACGGCAGAAATCTGTACACCAAGCTCAACACCGTGGTCGCCAGATACTTAAAGGTTCCCATCAGCTACTTAGGGGCGGTACCGCAGGATCCGAAGCTGGCTGCGGCTGTGATGCAGCAGTCACCGGTTTCTTTGGCGGATCCGAATGCCAGGTCCGCAAGAGCCTATGAGCAGATCGCCAGAGTGCTGATGTACGGAGAGCAGGAGAGTCAGGTGAAAAAGCGGGGGATGGCTGCATTTTTCTCCCATATCATCGCAAATAAAAGAAGCTAAAATCATGTCGTTGAGGTAACAGTATGCTGACAAAAATCGTTATGCCGGGAAACAAAGTGGATATCATGGTCAAGGACCGCAATGAACCGGATGGGAAAAAGAATTATGAATCCAGGGTGTATGACGTACTCTCCGATGAGGAGTTTGAGATCCATATGCCCATGGAAAAAACCAAGCTGATCCTGCTTCCGGTGGATGGGGTGTTTGATTTCTACTTCTATACCAATAACGGCCTGTATCAGTGCAATGCCAGAGTGAAGGACCGCTATAAATCCGGCGGGACCTACATTCTTTTGTGCGAGCCGGTCACCAACCTTCGTAAGTTCCAGAGAAGGGAGTATTACCGCTTTGCCTGCGTGCTGAAGATGGCATCGAGAAAGCTGCAGGGGGATGAGCTGGAGGCTGCGCAGAGAAACGAGCAGTATTTCCAGGACGGCCTGCCCCTTGAGCACAGTGTGATCGTGGATATCAGCGGCGGCGGTGTCAGGTTTGTCTCCAGACACCGGTATGAGGTGGGGACCCTGATCTATCTGACCTATAAGCTGAACATCAACGGCAAGGACAAGGATTTTGATATCACGGGAAAAATCCTGGATGCCCATGAGGTGGCAGGAAAGCCCGATCAGATCGAGCACCGTGTGAAATATCTGAATATGGAAAATGACGTCCGGGAAGAGATCATCCGTTACATATTTGAGGAAGAACGTAAGAGCAGACAAAGGAGAAACGGGTAATTGGGCAAAAAAATTCTCGTCATAGATGACTCTGCACTTATGAGAAGAGCCACCTGTGATATGATCAAATCGGACAATCGTTTTGAGAGCGTGGATCTGGCCGCAAGCGGGGAAGAAGGCCTTGAGCGGATGCGGGAAAATGACTATGACGCCATCGTCCTGGATGTGATTATGCCCGGGGTAAACGGTCTGGATGTTTTAAGAGCCCTGCAAAAGGAGAAAAAACGCCAGAGGATCTTAGTCTATTCTACGGAAACGAAAGAGGGAGCAAAGGTGACTTTGGAGGCACTGGAGCTGGGCGCTGTGGATTTTATGCACAAGCCCGATTCCCTCGTGGATACGCAAAGCGGAAAGTTTGCAACCGAGTTTTGCGACCGCCTGTTTACAGTCTCAAACAGCCTGATCCTGCCGCCGGAGCTTTTTAAGCTGGCAGCTGTGATCAAGGGTAAGGCCAAGCCGTCTGCTTCGTCAAAGGGAACATTCCCAGGCAAGACGACGGAAGGGGCATCGGCCAAAAGGGGCGGCAAACAGATCGTAGCCATTGCATCCTCAACAGGCGGACCCAAGGCACTACAGGCCGTGATCCCGAGTCTGCCTGCCGATCTGGCGGCAGCGGTGGTGATCGTACAGCACATGCCGGCGGGCTTTACCGCATCCCTGGCAGAGCGTTTGGATCAGCTGAGCCCGCTGAAGGTGGTAGAGGCTGCCGAGGATATGGAGATCCGGGACGGGACGGTGTATATCGCACCCGGCGGCAGGCATCTTCACATTGTAAAAAAGCGTGACGGCTGTTTTGTTCACCTGACCGATGAGGGACACAGAGAGGGCGTCAAGCCGTGTGCCAACTACATGTACGAATCTTTGGCAGAGTGTGACTATGACAATGTGGTATGCGTGGTCATGACCGGCATGGGAGCGGACGGCACCGAGGGCATCACAAATCTGAAGAAGAAAAAAAAGCCCTTCGTGATCACCCAGGAAAGGTCAACCTGTGCGGTTTACGGTATGCCAAGGGCAGCCGAGACAAAAGGATTGTCTGATGAAGTGGAACCTTTAGAGAATCTGGCTTCGGCCATCACAAAACAGGTGGGGGTTAAAAACTTATGGATGTAACACAATATCTTGAAATTTTCCTCGATGAAACCAAAGAACATCTGCAGACACTCTCCGATCAGTTCATGATCCTTGAGCAGGAGCCCGAAAACATGGATACCATCAACGAGATCTTCCGCAGCGCCCATACGCTGAAGGGAATGGCCGGTACCATGGGCTACAAGCGTATGCAGAACCTCACGCATGATATGGAGAACGTATTCTCCGAGGTGCGCAATAATACCATCAAGGTGGATGGCAATATGGTGGATCTTCTGTTCCAGTGCCTCGATGCGCTGGAGGAATACACCGAGAACATCGCAGCCTCCTCGGATGAGGGGGACAATGACAATGAGCATCTGATCAAGGCGCTGAACGATTACCTGGAGGGCAAGACCCAGGCAAGTGCGAAGGAAGCACAGCCGAAGGCGGAAGAACCTGAGGCTAAGGAAGAGAGCGCGGAAGCACAGGACGAGGCTGCAGAGGATCCCTCAAAGGAAAAATGGACTGCCATCAAGCTGGGCTCCACGGAAAACACCGTACTGACCGAGGCGGTTTCCCAGGGCAAAAAGGTATTCGGCGTTACCGTTTATGTGCAGGAGAGCTGTATCCTGAAGGCGGCCCGTGCTTTTCTGGTGTTCAAGGCTATCGAAGAGCTGGGGGAGATCATCGTATCCGTACCCTCTGCCCAGGATATTGAAGATGAGAAATTTGAATTTGATTTTAGCATGATCGTGATCACCGATTCCGATGCGGATGCGGTCAAAAAAGCGGTCATGAACGTATCCGAGATCGAGGCAGCTTATGTCGGCCCGATTCAGATCGAAGCTCCCAAGAAGGAGGCTGAAAAACAGACCCAGAAGGCTGTGGCGCAGACCGCGGCAGAGGGCGGTGCCAAGAATGCACCTGCCGATAAAAAGGCTGTGGGCAAGCCCATCGTCAACCGGACCGTCCGTGTGGATATCGAAAAGCTGGACGTTCTGATGAATCTGGTCAGTGAGCTGATCATTGCAAAGAACTCCCTGGTTTCCGCTTCCGCACAGGAAGGAATGGAAACAAGCGGTGCCTTCAACGAGCAGATCGAGTATCTGGAGAGTGTTACCACCAACCTGCATGAATCCGTTATGAAGGTTCGAATGGTGCCCATCGAGAACGTGGTTCAGAAGTTCCCGAAGATGATCCGCGATCTGTCCAAGCAGCTGAATAAAAAGATCACCCTGAAGATGTCCGGTGAGGAGACAGAGCTGGATCGTACCGTGGTGGATGAGATCGGAGATCCTCTGATGCATCTTTTGCGCAACTCCGCGGACCATGGTCTTGAGACGCCGGATGTGCGTGTGCAAAGAGGCAAGCCGGAGGAAGGAACCGTATTCCTCAATGCCTACCAGGATGGTAATACTGTTGTGATCGAGGTCGGAGATGATGGTAACGGCATCAATGTGGAGGCTGTAAAGCAAAAGGCCATCGAAAGAGGAACCATCACCCACGAGCAGGCTGAGAATATGGAGGATAAGGACATCGTCAATCTGCTGTTTTTGCCCAGCTTCTCGACTGCAAAGCAGGTAACCGATATTTCCGGAAGAGGCGTAGGACTGGACGTTGTAAAATCCAAGATCGAATCCCTGTCCGGTGAAGTGGATGTCAAGACCAAGCTTGGTGAAGGCTCTACCTTTACCATCCGTCTGCCGTTGACACTGGCCATCATTCAGGCCCTCATGGTAGAGATCGGCGGAGAAAAGTATGCCATCTCCCTGGGCTCCATCCAGACCATCGAGGATGTGGCAAAGAGCGAGGTGAAGCTGGTTGAGAACAAGGAAGTGATGAATCTGCGCGGTACCGTTGTTCCGCTGATCCGTATGAACAAGGTGCTTTCCATCGAATCCACCAAGAGTCCGGATGAAAACCTTCTGGTCATCATCGTCAAGAAGGGTGACAAGCTGGCCGGTCTGATCGTGGATGAACTGATGGGACAACAGGAGATCGTTATCAAGTCACTGGGCAGATATATCAATAAATCCAAGATTATCAGCGGTGCGACCATCCTCGGCGATGGAGAAGTGGCACTGATCCTGGATACCAATGCATTGATTTAAGGGGGCGCGCTATGGAAGAGATTATGGATTTACAGCAGGAAGAATTTGATCAGGTTCAGTATATTGTCATCCGCTTTGGTGAAGAGGTATTCGGGATCGATATCAAATACGTGGACAATATTGTCCGTATGCAGAGGATCACAAGAGTTCCCAACGTTGCGCCGCACATCAAGGGCGTTTTGAATCTGCGCGGTGAGGTGATCCCCGTGATCAGCCTCCGGATCAAAATGGGGCTTCCCGAGGATGAGATCACCAAGACCACCAGGATCATCATCATCAAGCTTGAGTCCGGCGAGTCCATCGGCGTATTGGTGGATGAGGTACTCGAGGTGATCATGCTGGATCATACCCAGATCGAAAAAGTGTCCTACAACTCGAAGGAATCTGCAGGCGGCAGCTTCCTGTTCGGTGTGGGTAAGGATGAAGAGAGAGACAGACTGATCTCGCTTCTGGATATCGGTGCGACCTTCGGGGAAAAAGAGGGGGCACCCGTATAAGCTTTGGCCAAATGCAATGCGATAGACGTCAGGCTGTGCCTGTACGTCTATTGTTCTCAAAGAAGAGCAAGAATAATGAGGTGAGGGTATGGCTTTAGATCTCAATAACGTATCCCAGCAGTACTTTGATGTACTCAAGGAGATCGGAAATATCGGCGCCGGCAATGCCACGACCGCCCTGGCACAGATGCTTGGGCAGAAGGTGGACATGAAGGTGCCGCAGGTAAAACTACTGGACTTTAAGGAAGTCGGCTCCATTATGGGAGGCGAGGAACAGATCATGGCGGGGATCTACCTTCTGGTAGAGGGAGATATCACCGGCAGCATCATGTTTCTTTTGCAGGAGGAAGCGGCTCATATTTTTGTAAACCAGATGATGGGAGGCATGGGCAGCGGCAACCTGGAGGGTGGTTTTGACGAGATGGAATTATCAGCTCTGAAGGAGATCGGTAATATCATCACCGGGGCCTATCTGAATTCGCTTTCGATGCTGACGAATTTAAAGATCTATCCATCCGTACCGGATCTGAGCATTGATATGGCGGGGGCGATCCTTTCGGTACCCGCGATCGAGTTTGGAGAGGTCGGGGATAAAATGCTTTTGATCCAGACACAGTTTACGGATGAAAAGGAGATAGACGGATTTTTCATCCTGGTACCGGATCTGGAATCCTATGACAAGATCATGCATTCATTGGGGTTGGCTTGACAAGGAGTAAACAGAAATGAGTGAGATCATTAAGGTGGGGATGGCGGACCTGAAGGTTTGCTCGGCCCCGGATGGTCTGACAACTTTGGGGCTCGGATCCTGTGTGGGCATTGCCATGAGAGATCCCGTAAAAGGGATCGGCGGACTGGCCCATATCATGTTGCCGGACAGCACGATTATCAAAGACAATTCAAATCGATTTAAATTTGCGGATACAGGAATCGACGATCTGATCAGTCAGCTTCTGGCCCTAGGTGCAAACCGCGCCAGGCTGGAATCCAAGATCGCCGGCGGTGCCCAGATGTTCGCGTTTACTGCCAAGAGCAGCAGCATCCAGGTGGGAGCACGTAACGTGGAGGCAGTCAAGGCCAAGCTGGCTGCGCTTCGGATCCCGCTTCTGGCAGAGGATACCGGCCAGAACTTTGGACGAACCGTGGTGTATTATCCCGAGAACGGCTCCTTTTTGATCCGGGCCGTGGGAAAAGATTCCTATACCATTTAAGGGGACCTGTTATGGATACAAAAAAGATCCCGCCGATCGTTACGCTGAGTGCGGCACTGGTAGCAAGCATTGTTACCTTTGTCTTTCATTATGAACTGAAGGATTCTCTTCTGATCATCCTCTGCGTGATCGTGGCATTTTATATTTTCAGCTGTATGATCAAATTCCTCTTCGACAAAATGGGGATGTCCGCCGAGGCGATCGCGGAAAAGAAGAAGGAAGAGGAAAGAAGGAAAGAAGAAGAGCAGGCGCTGGAGGAGATTTCCCTGGATCCGCAGCGTGAAAGCCAGGACGGATCCGTGATCGAGAAGGATACGTAAATGGCAGGGCAAAACGGAGGGTTAGGGCATGGACGAGGCCGCCAGAAAAAGGCTTTGGATTGATTATGCGAGGACAAAACGGGACGATCTTCGTGAAAAACTGATCTTGGAGTATGCCCCGCTGGTGAAGCTGGTGGCAGGCAGACTGAATATGTATCTGGGCAATAACGTGGAGTTTGATGATCTTTGCGGCTATGGGATCTTTGGCCTGATCGATGCCATCGACAAGTTCGATGCGTTCAAGGAGGTCAAGTTCGAAACCTATGCCAGTCTTCGGATCCGCGGTGCCATTCTGGACCAGATCCGGAAGATGGACTGGATACCCAGAACCATTCGCCAGAGACAGAAGCAGATCGACAAGGTGATGAACGAGGTGCAGGCCGAAAAGGGCAGGGAAGCCACGGAGGAAGAGATCGCCGCAGGTCTTGGGATCAGCGGGGAGGAGTATCTGGAGTGGCAGTCCCAGATGAAGATCACCGGTGTCGTTTCTCTGAACGAGTATCTGGAAACGGGGAGCGATATCTCCAATGACCATGTCAGCAGAGTGTCTGAGGATTTCCGCCAGCCGGAAAAGGTGTTGGAGCAGGCGGAGCTGAAGCAGATGCTGATCAATGCGCTGGAGCTTTTGACGGAGAAGGAAAAGACGGTCATTACCCTGTATTATTACGAGGATATGACCTTAAAGGAGATCAGCGCCGTTTTGGAGGTGTCCGAATCCCGGGTATCGCAGCTGCATACCAGGGCGCTGGCAAAAATGAAGACCAAGATGGGCAGTTATATGGGGATTCTTCACAATCATGTATAGAAAGCAAAGGCTATAGTAAAGAGAGGGCATGCAATGAATGCATTTTTCAGACTGAATATCTCCCCCGGGGGGACTGCTTTGGAATTGATCCCGGCAACCGACGGCGGAGCAGGATTGGATATTGCCGAGGTTGTAAACTATCTGCAGTTAAAGCGCATTACGCAGTTTGATATCAAAGCCATCCATGCAGGGATCCAGGCCATGGCGGACAGGCCCTTATTTGTACCGCTTGTGCCGATGCCGGTGTATGCCGAGCAGGAGATGATGGTGCTGACCATCTCTGCGGACAGAATGACGGCCAGTGCGAGGTTCTATGCACCCAGCACCGGCGGCGCCGTGATGGGCAAGGATGAGATCATGAAGGATCTGGCTTATCAGCGGATCAAGATGGGGGTGGATGAAGCTGCCATCGATGCGTTTTTACAAAACAGGGAATACTGCAAGGATATCGTGATCGCAAGGGGTAAGCCCGCAAGACAGGGAAGCGATGCGTGGATCGAGTATTTTTTCAATACTGATCTGACCGCCAGACCCGAGCGAAAAGAAGACGGATCAGTGGATTTTTTCAATCTCAATACTATCAACCACTGCAAGACGGGAGATCTTCTGGCAAGGCTCCATCCCGAGGATCGGGGAGATATGGGCTATACGGTCTATGGAGAGATGGACAAGCCCAGGCAGGTAAAGCATCTGAGCCTGAAATTCGGACGCAAGATCGCCATCTCCGAGGATAAAACAGAGCTTCGCAGCGAGATCAACGGACATGTGATGCTGGCCACCGGAAAGGTGTTTGTTTCGGATGTTTATGAAGTGGAAAACGTGGGGACCGCCACCGGCAACATCAATGCCGAAGGCTCCGTTGTGGTGGGCGGCAATGTGCAGACCGGGTTTTCCGTGACCGCGACCGGAAATATTGAGGTTCGGGGCGTTGTGGAGGGTGCCAATCTGACAGCCGGCGGCGATATCATCATTGCCATGGGCATGAACGGCATGAACCGCGGCAAGCTGGTAGCAGGCGGCAGCGTGGTTGCCAAGTTTATCGAAAATGCCGAGGTGGAGGCAGGTACCTATGTGGAGACCGATTCGATCCTGCACAGCAGAGTCAACGCCAAAAATGAAGTCCGTGTGGACGGAAAGAAGGGCTTTATCGCGGGCGGTATGGTACGGGCTACAAACCAGGTATCCTGCAGGATCTTAGGATCGTCTATGGGAGCGGATACTGTTGTGGAGGTCGGCGTGGATCCGGCCATGAAGGCAAGATACCATTCCCTGCAGAAGGAAATGCTGGAGATGCAGAAAAAACGCGGTGTCATCCAGACCACCCTGACAGGAGCTGCGGAAAAGATCAAATCCGGCGTCAAGTTTCCGCCGGAGCAGATGCAGTATATACAGTCGCTGATGCAGGCGGCCAAGCAGATCGATGAAAAGATGGAGGCGGATGATTACGAGATTATGGAGATCGAGGATCTGATGCATGACAAGGAGGATTGCTGGGTCAGAGTCAGGGATACCGCATATCCCGGCACCAAGATCGTGATCGGAGAGGATTCCGTGATCCTGAAGAAGGAAGCAACCTATTGCAAATTCCATTACGATAAGGG
>JAILHW010000096.1 GCA_024695605.1 Lachnospiraceae bacterium
GCTGCAAGCTGTCGCTGTCTACGGCACGGGTGCACTTCCCGGTCACTGTCCGCCAGATGTTGATCTTCCGGGAAAACGCCAAAGCGTTTTTTCCATACACGGGCCGGACCCAAATGCCATCCGGGCAATGTGGGTCCTGAATCGTACATCCATGTACGATTCTCCCTGACAGCAAGGGCGTTTTCAGGAATCTCTAACATCTGACGGGCTCCGCTCGTTGCCCGGGAAATACACCCCGCTGCCTCCCGACACCGACAGCTATGCAGCAGCCAAAATTTACAATACATCCGAAAAGTGCGGCCGCAGTCTCTCGAACACCCATGCTCCGAAAGCAAACAGCGCCGCGGTCACGGCCCAGAAGTAAAGGGTCATCTTCCAGTTCATGAAGAACCACTCCCCGCCGAACAGCGCCTCACGATAACCCATGACCACGTAGTAGAGCGGATTGATCTTAAAGAGCGTCTGCAAAAGGGGATGGCCCTCCAGGTTGGAGACAGACCACATGATGGGCGTTGCCCACATACCGATCTGCAGGGCAATGGCCACGATCTGCGCCAGATCCCTGAAAAAGATCACAACGGAGCAGAAGGTATAGCTGATGGCAAGCACCAGCGCCATCATACAAAAGCTGTAATAAAACAGCTGGATGTTATACAGATGGATCCCAAAGCCGTAGCAGATATAGATCAGATACAACACCCCGATAAAGAAGGTGTGAATAAAGCAGGCGGCCACCACCTTGACTGCCGGCAGAATGCTGATCTTAAAGACAACTTTTTTGACCAGATAGTGATACTCGATCAGGGCATTGGTGGAATGGGTCACCGCTTCCGAAAAGTAAAACCAGGGAACGAGGCCACTGGTCAGATAGACCACAAAGGGCACCTCCACACCGGATGCAAACATCTCTGCCTTAGCGGAAAAACCCTTCTCAAATACAAGCCAATAAACCAGCACGGTGATGACCGGCTGGACAAAGGCCCATATGATCCCGAGATAAGATCCCGCATATCTGGTTTTAAAATCGTTCTTTGCCAGCTTCCAGATGAGCTTTCTGTTCTCCCAAAGCTGCGGCAAAAGAGCTGTCTTTTTTTCCGTTTCCAATTCCGTTACCTGCAATGTTTTCTTCTTTGCGGACAAAGTCCACACTATTTCTTATTATACACGAAAACAGGTCGTGTTTTCAATATATCTTGACGGGCTTATTTTCCGAAAAGGTAATGATCTTAGCTCCCAGTTTTTCCATCAGCGCTCTGTAGTGCGGCGTGGTATAGTAGCTGCTCTCTCCCGTCTCCTTGTCCCTGTTTTCCATCAGCCAGTCCGGTGCATCAAAAATGGCCGCCTTCGGGCTGACCGCCTCATAAAAGGCATCGGGCAGCTGGGAGTTTCCGTGATGCGCCATCTGGACAAAGGTGCTCTTCACATCTTCAGGATAGTCCGAAAGGATCTGCTCCGCAATGAGCCGTCCCATCTTAGAGCCCTGACCGACCTTCTCATCCGTGATCCCTTCCTTTTCGCGAAGGGCTGCGCTGTTATCGGCCACATCCCCCAAAAACAGGATGCTCGTCTTTTCACCGGAAAGCTTAAACACCATGGAGCCGTCATTTAAGATGTTATCGGAACCGGCCACCACCTCGGGATTGCAGGTATGAAGCACCTTCATGGTAAGGCCGCAGACGGACAGCTCCTGCCCCTGGGACAGATAGGTGACATTGTCTCTTTTTTCCAGATTCCCCAAAAGGTAATGCACGGAATCGGTACGAATGCCCTGTCTGTCAACCGCATCAAAATCCCACTCTCCCAGATAGATCTGTCCGATCTCGATCTCGCTTTTGTCCCATTCCGCCTCCAGGATCGAGGCCAGAACGCCTGCGTGGTCATCATGCGGATGGGTGATGATCCAGGCATCCACGCGTCCGCCCAGCTTTTTGATGGTATCCACAAGCTCCAGGGACTGCCAGGCCCGGCCGCCGTCCACTACGATCAGGGATCCGTCATCCCCTGCCAGGGTATAGCTCATGCAGTTGTAGCCCTCCGGATCCGGATAGTGCCTGAGCGTAAACAGGGTCGCAGGCACATACTTATACACCTTATAGCTTCCGCTTTCGCCGATCTGTTCAAAGTGATAGCGCCTGGTGTTTCCCACAAGCTGTTGCCAGTCGCCCAGCACCAGATAGGTAAAGCCGAATTTCTTCATTTTCCGGGCAAGCTTTTTGACCGAGATCCTGTCGTTTGACTGGGATACCAGCTCGGCGATCCTTCTGTACCGTGAGCCCACCGCGGAGCCGAAGCCGTTTCTGACATACCACAGATCCACATCCGCATTGTACATGCGAACGTCCTCACAAAGCGGCTCCGTGATCACCGCTCTTGGGCGCTTTTCATCCTCCAGCCCTCTGTTGGGGATTATGGGCGCATCCGCATCCAGTCCCTCAAAGTCCCGCAGAATGATATCGGAAACCGCGATGGCATCCGACTGGATCTTGTAGATGTTTTGGGCCGGCTTATATTCGATCCCGGTAAATACGATCTTGCCGCAAAGCAGGATCAAAATGATCTGCACGATCAGCAGAAAGGGCTTTTTCTCAGAGATGATCGCCGCAGCCGCCGCGATCAGGACCGGTGTCATCAGCAGCCAGAAAAAGCGCTCGAGCACATCCAGATGTCCCAGTTTTTCCAGCACCTTGACGGTTACGGGATTGAGCGCTGCAAGCATCAGCAAAAGGACATACCGAAGATAGCGGCCCCTGCTGCTCTCGGATCTGGCCTGATACAGACCGAAGAACAAAAGGGCGGCCACATACAAAAGCACATTGGCTCCGGTACCCAGATATTCGGTTAGTTTGGCGTAAACCGCCTCATAGCCGCTCAGCATTTTCCTACCCTCTTATAAAGATCAGCGCAAGCAGTGCCACCTCCGGCATGCAGCACAGGATGGCCCAAAGCAGAGGCCAAACCTTCTTTTTCATCAAGCAAAAGGCCATGGTCATACAGCCCAGCATCACAGGTGCCAGATACAGACCCGTTTCCCCCATAAAGGTACAGGCGAGCATCCCGCAGGCAACCAGAAACCAGCCCGTCAGCTTTCCTTCGTCCAGCACGCGCTGTGTGATCAGCCAAAGATAAGGGATCCCGATCGCTACAAACAGTGCCTTTCCCTGCCACATACGTGTCATGACAAAGTTCTCCGGACTGAACACATAGTAATTGCCAAACAGGTGCAAAAGTCCCAGAACCAAAAGGAATCTTGCTCCCTGCTTTTTGTCTGTCAAAAACCCTTTCCCAACCTGATAAAACAGGGAAAAGGACAGGGGCATATAGAACAGTGGAAACAGATTGTGCTGGATGATGAGGTAGTGCAGTCCCCCTGTCAGATAGGTCAGTCCCCCCTGATAGACAGGCAGGGCCGAAACCACATAGCGCTTGCTGATCCGCCGCGCCATCAGGCCGTGATAGGCATCCGTTTTCAGCATTTCATCCCTTGCTACGGCAATGGCGGAAAGGCCGGAATAAAAGGCATCATCCAGATCCGGTGTGGACCAGAGCAGGATGGCGAGCACTGCCACGATCATCAGCAGGATCCCCGCCCAGAAGCAGGGCTCCTTTTTCATGTCCGAAAAGCCGGTTTTCGGCAGATCCGCCCTGCATTTCCAAAGCACAAATGCGCCCGCTGCGGCAAACAAAACGGTAACTGCGGCAAAGCCCTGCATGGAGTGCCGCATTCCCCATCCAAAGCCCACACCGCCCAGGATCAGAACCTGCGCAGTGCAGTAGTGAAGCACCAATCCCGTCGCAAGGCAAAGGGTTCTTGTGCCTTCTTTTTGCTTTCTAAAAAAGGGCAGGAAAAGGCAGCCTGCCAAAAACGGCAGGAGCAGCATCCATATGAAACTAAGCACGCATCCGATCACCATACAGCGTTCCTGTTGATCCCTTTCGATTTATCTTTTGATCCCTCAGTTTCCCGCAAGCACGTACACTTCCAGGTCCCCTTCTTTTGCAACTCTCTCATATCCCAGTGGTGCAAGGATCTCTTCTGCAGAATACGAAAGTCCCTGACTTTTCGGATCCGTCAGGGCCAGATAATGGCAGCCCATTTCCGGATATTGCAAAAGCAGATTCCCCAGCGCTCCGATCTGATCGTCCTTATTTTCCAGCGGGCTTTCCGGATCCTCATAGCTGTCATAGCCCTGCTTCAGGGAAAGCGCCTGCTCCGGATACTTTTCCGGGAAGGCAGTGATATCCTTCCCATAGACCGGGAGCATCCCATCCCCGACAATCCGGGACATTGCCATCCATTCGGCCGGTCCCCAGATCACGGGACTTTGTCCGCGTCCAGCGGCATCCGAAAGGATCGCGTCGTAGGTTTTTTCATAGCTTTTATAAAGCCCGGGTGTTTGCTGTGCTGCCGCCTCGGGGATCAGGAAAAAATCCCCTGCCAGGAAAAAGACCGCCACCAGCATCAGGGCCGCAAAGATCCGTTGTTTTTTGTCCCTTGCAAGGCCAAGGGCCAGTGCCGCTGCCAGCGGCAAAAGCAGTGAAAAGGCCCAAATATGGCTTAGCAGCTCGTACCGGCTCTGCGGGACAAAAAACCTGCCGATCGCGCTGTAGGTTAAGGGACAGAGAAACAGAAGATAGGACAAAAGCCCATAGAGTCCCAGCGCCGCAAACAGGCGCCTGTCTTTCTTTTTGTAAGCTGCTGCTAACAAAAAGACGGCCGCGATCAGAAGAAGGCCCCAGTATTTATCTTCCAGCTTTAAGAAATATACCGTGATATCCATAGTGCAACACTCCAAAGGATCATTCCAAGAGAGACGATCAAAGCACCTTCCGCCGCTCCCGAAAAGAAGACAGACGAAAGCAATATCAGGACCAAAGTGCCGATCCTGCCTGCTGCTTTTTTTTGCTCCCAAAGCAGCAACAGCCCAAAGGGCAGCAGCCAGATTGCCAGAAAGCAGCGACCCTCAAAGGGCAGATGCAACAGATCATAAAACGGATTGCGGTAGGCGCTTCCGGCGCAAAGAAGCGCCAAAAGAAACCCAAAGCACAGTGCCCCGCAGCCCGCCCCAAGCTTGTTTGTGATCTCTGATAAACGGTGCAGCAGCAAACATACCAAAACAAGCAAAAAAACGGGGATCGCCACCCGCAAAAAAGAAAGCACGGGGACATGAAGCATGGACGCTGTGGCCGCATAAAAGGCAGGAAGCCCCATCAGCCGTTCCCGAAGGCTGATCCCTGCCGAAAGCTGTCCCGTCACCGGATCGATCCCGAAAAAACCGCCGCTTTCCATAATGGTCTTCATTCGCTCCGCCGTATCATACATATCACTTTCAAAGGGGGTTTTGGCAAGCAACATGGCCACCAGGCAGATGCAAAAGCAGACCGCCGGTATGGCCGCCCGTCTCTTATCCCTTTGCAGCCCCTGCAAAAAAGCCGCCGCCTGCTCTTTTTCCCGGGATCTGAGCGTTTGATCAAGCCAAAAGCCCCCGATCGAAAGCACCAAAAGCAGCGCAAACAAAAGAAGAAGCGCCAGCCTGTAAAATGCCAGCCCTCTTCCGATCGATACGGTCACCAAAAACAGCCCCTGCGCGGCTGCAAAAAACAAAAGAGCCGCTGTCAGATAGGAGCAAGTGATCTCTTTTTTCAGTTTATGAAAAAGGGCTGTGATACTGCATCTGATCAGATAGGGAAACAGCAGCAGATACACACCTGCCGGGATGCAGGAAACAATGCTCATCCTCTCTTATCCTTTCACAAACATTCATCCTTTTTATTCTAGCATAAGAAGCCTGTTCTGTCACAACATGCGGCCTACGGTTTTTTCCGATAGACCGACACCGATCCCTTCTCGGTGGGATTTGCAAGGTCAAAATGCGCTTTCACAAATGAGGCAAAGGGCTCCTGCCCAAGGCAATCGGAATAGTCATGCACATAGTCGTGCTCCACCACCATAACGGTCGGGACCCTCTCGGGAAACTGCTCATAGTAGGACAGGAGCTGTTCGGAAAATGCGGGCGTGGAAATGGTATTTCCCGTCCCCACCTGCTCATGGGACAGCAGCGGATAGATGAAAAAGTCCGCGCCCACATAGAGCCATACATCCTCGCTGTGACAATCCTCCACATAGCAGTGCAGCATCTCGTCATGATGCTTCCAATCCTCCGCGCCAAGCCTTATGCCTGCCAGAGGGCCGTGATTGACCTTATAAAAATCCTCCATGATCGTCCGTCTCTGGTTGCCGGAAAAGCGCACCAGTCCGATGCGGACCGCAAAGATCTGCACTGTCAGGATCAGCAAAAAGAAGATCGCAAGTAAGGCCTGCAGCCGCGCGGCTTTGCCAAAGCACTTTTTGGCAACAACCGGCATCAGATACAGAACCGCCGGAAGCAAAAACCCAACGGAATATGCCGCCGGAAGGTTGGAAAGACCCAGGATACAGAGGGTTGAAATACAAGGCACACCGATCCAGAGAAGGTAAGATTGTCCGTCCGGTGTCTTCTCATCGCTCACAGGCCGCCTGTCATTGGCACTTGCCACATAGAAAAGGGCTGCCGCAAACAGCTGCAGAATAACAGGCAGATAATCATAATAGGCCTTATCGGTAAGGGAATGAAACTGCACGAGCATCCAGATGCCCTGCAGCGCCAGATAGATGCCCCAGAAAAGCGGCGTTTTTTCCTTCTTTCGATCCAGCACCGGGCGGGCGCAAAATACCAGCACCATCAAAGCGATGCTCACCCAGAGCATGGAAATACTCCCCGTCAGATGCTCCTTCCAAAGCAGCAGCACGGACTGCTTATGGGAAACATCGGAGAGGACATTCGGAAGGTTGGAAAGCGCCTGCAAAAAGCTGCCCTTTGCGATCATGCGGATCAGAAACCACAGTCCCGTGACCACACAGGTGCTGCCAAAGAAAAGAGCGCCGGAGCGGTTTTTTTGCTTAAGAAGCAGACAAATGCAAAGCAGGAAAATGATCACACTTGCCGGATAGCAGAGCACCATCACGCACATAAACAGGCCCGCACAAACAGCCAGGATCCTTTTTCTGCTCTCATTTTTCTCGTTCAGACAGGCTTCAAACAGCAGCAGAAACGCCGTCATCCCCCAGTAAAACAGGGAGGTAAATTCCGGTGACTGGATGTGCTTGGGCGTGAAATTGACATAGAAAAATGCTGCCAGAAGCGCTGTTTTTTTGGCACCGTTTTTGGAAAGCCTTCGGTATAAACACAGGCCCAGAGCCGACTGGATCAACACGCCGATGATCCGCATAAAGACAAGGAGGCCTTCTGCCGTATCTCCGACAATGAACAGATACAGGCAGATCAGGGGCGAATACAACACAGCGGAGAGCTGATGAGGCTCCCACATTTCCAGAAACAGACGATCTCCCCTTGCAAGACGCACCCCCATGGTCAGCGCATAGGATTCATCGATATCCGCGCTGATGAAGATGCTCTTGAGCCCTCCTGCAAGGGTCAATAGCAAAAGCCCTGCAAAGAGGACGATCCAAAGGACATCTGTCTTTTTTTTGTCCATCATCTGATGGTTGTCTGTCTGTTGTGTATGCATCTTTATCCCTGCAGCCGATCCCGGTCCTTTCTGTATCGGTTTCGCAATTGATCCTGTATCACGTTTCTCTGTCGCTTCTGTTTACGGTCCCTCTACGTCCACAGAGGCATCCACCCCCGCGGCCTGCCCCGCATTCACGGTGGTTTCCCCGCCCACGGTGATGGTATCACTGCCTTCCGGTGTCAGCGTCTGCGTATTCTCGCCGTTTTCCGTGTAGGAGGCCGGATTCTCCGCATCAGGATTTTCACCGTCCGGGTGTTCGCCGTCCGGATTCTCTTCCTCCTCTCCGGGAGCCGGTCCGATCCGCATCCGGTTATTCTCAAAATCCACATAGGACAGGTCATAATCCACCAGTGTCGAGATGCCGTCCACCTTGCCGGCAGAGGTATACTGCCACATATCATACTCTCCTTCATAGGTGGCCTGTGAGGAATACTGGGCCAGCCAGATACTGTAGCCGGAGAGCTTTTCCATATCCAGATTGTTTTCAAACCAGGACTTGCTTGCATAAATGCCTGCCGTATAGCCTGCGTTTTCTATCGTCTCGCAAAAGGCCTTAACTGCCTCGGTACGTTCGATCCTCCCGATCTTGTCTCCGCGGCCGCCGCCGGAGCCTTCGGAATCGATGAACATGGGATAAGCCATCTTGTAGCCCTCGCAAAGGGAAAGCACCATACTGGCTTCCTCCACGCCCTCTGCAGCGGTCACCGCCTGGGTAAAGAAGTAGATCCCCACCTTGACCCCGGCCTCGGTGGCACCCTTGATATTCTTTTCAAAAAACGGATCCTCGATCAGATACCCGCTGGAAGAGCCCCGGTATCCGCAGCGAATGATGGCAAAATCCACGCCGGAATCCTTGACCTTTTTCCAGTCGATCTCCTTGTTCCATTTGGACACATCGATCCCGAAAATGCTGACGCCGTCCTGAAGACGCATATTGGTCTCGGTCCCATCCGCATCCTCCTGGGCCTGATTGACGGCGGTATCCTCCTTGGTGGCATCCACCTGCTCCTCATCCTCGGTATGGATCAAAAAGGAGATGTCCTTGATCACCGTATAGGAAACCTGCTGGGCGATGCTGACCGTCAGCGGCTCCGGATCCACCTGATAACCGCTAAGCGGTGTCAGTGACACCTCATACTCTCCGGGCGCAAACCCGTCGGCATACAAAATCCCATCCCCGTCCTCATCTGTCAGGAGTCTGATATCCTTATTTGCACTGTCCGTTGAGCGGATCGACACCTCGGGCTTCATCCCGGTAACGACCTTGCTGTTTCCGTCCACGATAAAGATCCGCAGGTCCTTTAACACGCTGGAAGCCAGCAGCGAGAGCGTTTTTTCAGGATTCTCCGTCTCATTTTCCTCCTGCAGAAAAAAGTCCTCATCCTGTAAAAAAGCATATGGATCACGCGCCGGATCGAGATGATAGGTCTCGACCAGGTCATGATCCACGTCCTCATTGCCTGCCAGCGCCTCCTGCTGCTCCTGCAGTCTCTTTTGGGCGGCGAGCTGTCGTTTGCGCTTGGCGCCTTCCGTTGCCAGATTCATCCAGACGACCATGCCCACCACAAAAGAAACCATCAAAACCGCAAAGGCGATCACAATACGCTTTGTCTTAGAGTCCATTTGCAACCTCTGTCAGATACTTTCCGTAATTGGTCTTCATCAAAGGCTCGGCCAGCTTCAGCAGCTGATCCTTGTCAATAAAGCCTCTCTTATAGGCAATCTCCTCGATGCAGGAAATATACAGTCCCTGACGCTTCTGGAAGGCTGCCACAAAATCGGAGGCATCCAGAAGGGAATCATGGTTTCCGGTATCGAGCCATGCAAAGCCGCGGCCAAGGGTCTCCACCTGCAGCGTGCCGCGTCTTAAATATTCGTTGTTGATGCTGGTGATCTCGATCTCACCTCTTGCGGAGGGCTTGACCTCCTTTGCTATGGCAACGACCTCGTTGTCGTAAAAATACAGGCCCGGAACCGCATAATTACTCTTGGGATGCTCCGGCTTTTCCTCGATGGAAAGTGCCTTGCCGTTTTCATCAAACTCCACAACGCCGTACTCTCTGGGATCCCGGACATAGTAGCCGAAGATCGTGGCGCCGCCTTCCTTTTCGATCCGCTCCTTTGTCTGGCGAAGGACCTTGGAAAAGCTCTGCCCGTAAAAAATATTATCTCCCAAGACAAGCGCCGCACTGTCATCGCCGATGAAGTCAGCACCGATCAAAAAGGCATCCGCAAGTCCTCTGGGCTGCTCCTGCACCGCATAGGCAAACTGCATGCCGAGCTGACTGCCGTCGCCCAAAAGCTCCTCAAACACCGGAAGGTCTCTGGGGGTGGAAATGATCATCACCTCTCTGATCCCCGCCAGCATCAGGGTGGAAAGCGGATAGTAGATCATCGGCTTGTCATACACCGGCATGATCTGCTTGGAGATCGCCTTTGTCAGAGGATACAATCTGGTTCCCGAACCGCCTGCTAAAATAATACCTTTCATATCTGTTCTCCTTCTTTCTATTTGCTTGTGATACCGATGCTCTTTCCATAGATCAGATGCTTTCCGATCCGGATATAAGGGCGGATCCGGTAGCGATACCGCCTGCCCGCCTTGATCGCTTTGTCGGTAAACTTTGTTGTCTTTACGAGTTTGATCCTTCTAAAGCCTCCGGTCTTCTTTTGGCTTCGCAGGATCGCATAGCCGTCTGCAAGCTCCGCGCTACTCCAGCTCAGTCTGCAGCCCTTTTCTGCCGAGCGCTTGGCCAGGATCTTTTTTACACTTCCCGTTACGATGCAAAGCTCGCTTTTGGGGGAAAGCAGCCGCTGTTTGTCCCCGGTTTCCACAAAGGCTGCCACCTTGTAGTAAAAGGGCTGTTTGCCCGAAATGGCCGGCACCTTTATGCGGGTGCTGTCCTTGGAAAGCACGCGATAGATGCGAAAGCTCTTTTCCCCTTTTCTCTTTTGATAGAGCAGATACCCATCGGCTCCCTCAGCCTTTGCAAAGTCTATGGTCAGCCGGGTATTCTTCAGGGTTTTCCCGGTGCGCTTCAGGGACAGGATCTCTGGCGTTTGAGGCCCTATGGCAATCTCGCACTGCGCCAGAAGGCCGCCTGCGCTGACTGTGATCGTGGTCCTGCCCGGTTTTTTGGCTGTCACAAATCCGTAGCCGGTAACCGAAGCCACCGCAGGATCCGAGCTTGTCCATATCACCTCCAGATCCCCCGGACTGTCCTTAAAAACAGGCTTTGCCGTAAGCTGGAGGGTTTCCTGTTGCTTCATTACAGCGCTTATCTGATTCAGGGTCAGCGATACCAGCTCCGGCTGCTTTGTCGTATCGCCCGCCTTATCCTGCTGCCTTGGCTGATCCGCATCAGAGCCGCCCTGGCCGGGATCCTTACCGTTTCCGGAGCCGCCCTGCTGCTGTCCGCCCTGACCGCCGTCATTTTCGCTGATCGTTCCGTTTTCGCTGATCGTTCCATTTTCGCTGACCGAATCCGTATCTTTGGTATAGCCGCGGATCCGAAGGCTGTATCCGTCCCTGGTCACGGTGTCATAGCTGTCCACCTTGGACTTGACAAACAGCTGCTTGGTATAGCTGGTCTGCTTGCCGTTTTCGGTCATGGTAAAGTTGCCCATGGCAAACTCGGACAGATCCACCCAGCCGGCGCCCTCCGC
>JAILHW010000100.1 GCA_024695605.1 Lachnospiraceae bacterium
GTCTATATCTGCGATGAGTGTGTGGATCTGTGTGCCGATATCATCGAAGAGGAATTCGAAAGAGACCAGACGGCCTATATGGAACGCGAGGCCGAGATCAATCTTTTAAAGCCTGCAGAAATCAAGGAATTTCTGGATGAATATGTGATCGGACAGGAGCAGGCAAAAAAGGTGCTTTCCGTAGCGGTATATAACCACTACAAGAGAGTGACGGCACCGAAGAACCTGGATGATGTGGAGCTGCAAAAGAGCAATATCATCATGATCGGTCCCACCGGCTGCGGCAAGACCTATATGGCGCAGACACTGGCCAAGATCATCAATGTGCCCTTTGCCATTGCGGACGCCACGACACTGACCGAAGCCGGATACGTGGGTGAGGATGTGGAAAACATCCTGCTGAAGCTGATCCAGGCGGCGGATTATGATGTGGCAAAAGCGGAATACGGGATTGTCTATATTGATGAGATCGATAAAATTACGAAAAAGAGTGAGAACGTATCCATTACCAGAGATGTGTCCGGAGAGGGCGTTCAGCAGGCGCTTTTGAAGATCATCGAGGGAACGGTAGCATCTGTACCGCCGCAGGGCGGCAGAAAGCATCCCCATCAGGAGCTGATCCAGATCGATACCTCCAATATCCTCTTTATCTGTTCAGGCGCCTTTGATGGCCTTGAGAAGATCGTGGAGACCAGACTGGACCGCAAATCGATCGGCTTTAACAATGAGATCGCCAGCAAGCAGGCAGCCGATATCGGAGAGGTCTTCAAGGAGGTTACGGCGCAGGATCTGGTGAAGTTCGGACTGATCCCGGAATTTGTAGGACGTGTTCCCATCACAGTGACCCTGGACGGACTCGATGAGGCAGCGCTTGTCAGAATCCTGAAGGAACCCAAGAGCGCACTTGTAAAGCAGTATCAGAAGCTCTTTGAGATGGATGATGTGGAGCTTACCTTTGAGCCGGAAGCGATCAATTTGATCGCCAAGCAGGCGCTGGAGAGAAAAACGGGAGCCAGAGGACTTCGCTCCATTATGGAGGGGATCATGCTGGATGTGATGTATGAGATCCCGTCGGATTATACCATCGAGAAATGCGTGATCACGGAAAGTGTTGTTCGGGGAGAGGAAAAGCCCATCGTGATCCGCTCCGAAGGCAATGAAGTGGAAAGAAAGAAAAGAGCGTAAGCAAAGAACGTTCGGACGCCGCCTTCGGGCGGCGTTTGTGTTATCGGATAAAGGAGCATAAAAATGGCCAGAATTGAAAAAATGCCTGTCATTCCATTAAAAAACGCATGTATTTTACCGGATTCCATCGCCCATTTTGATATCAACAGACCCAAATCCATTATGTCCGTGGAGCGGGCCATGCAGATGGATCAGGAGCTGTTTCTGTGTGCCCAGAAATCTGCCGAGACGGCCAACCCGACCCACTCGGATCTGTATGAGATCGGAACCTATGCCCGGATCAAGCAGCTGATCAAGATGCCCAACAAGGTGATCAGGGTTTTGGTGGAGGGCATCTGCAGATGCAGACTGCTTGCCTTTGAGAGCACCGACTGCTTTGCCGGAGAAGTGGAGATCCTAGAGGATGACCATCTGTCGGATCCGATCGAGGACACGATGGCCGAGCCAATGCGAAGGCAGCTGCTGGAGATCCACAGCCAGTATTCCGCACTCGTCAGAAAGAATGATCAGGGTTTGCAAAAGCATCTGTCCGAGGTGACGGATCTGTCAAAGCTGATGGATCAGATCACGACAAACCTGTCGGTTTCCTTTGAAAAAAAGCAGGGGGTTCTGGAGCGGATCAATCTGCGGCTTCGGTTTGATTATCTGATGGAGCTGTTCCAGAGAGAGATCGAGGTAGCCTCCATTCGAAATGACCTTGCAAAGAAGGTCAAGGAGAAGGTGGAAAAGAACCAAAGAGAGTATGTGCTGCGGGAACAGCTTCACTATATCCGTGAGGAACTGGGAGAGGAAAGTCCTATCTCAGATGGCGATGCATTCAAGGAAAAGCTTGATAAAATAAAGGCATCAAAAGAAATTAAATCTAAAATAAAGAAAGAAATAACCCGGTTTGAACACCTGAACAGTTCCTCCTCCGAGGCGGCTGTGCAGCGAAGCTATGTGGAAACGCTGTTGGAAATGCCCTGGGATAAAAAGTCAAAGGATAACAACGACCTGAAAAAAGCAGAGAAGATCCTTCGCCAGGATCACTACGGACTGGAGAAGGTGAAGGAGCGGATCGTGGAATATCTGGCAGTCAGACAGCTGAAGGAAAAGGGCGGCAGTCCGACGATCCTGTGTCTTGCAGGCCCTCCCGGAACCGGAAAAACCTCCATCGCAAAATCCATGGCAAGAGCCATGTCGAAAAAGTATGTCAGGATCAGTCTTGGCGGAGTACGCGATGAGGCAGAGATCAGAGGACACAGACGGACCTATGTGGGAGCGATGCCCGGAAGACTGGTGGCTGCGATCAAACAGGCCGGAGTGAAGAATCCCCTGATCCTGCTGGATGAGATCGATAAGATGGGAAGCGACTATCACGGTGATATTTCTTCGGCCATGCTGGAGGTTTTGGATGCGGAGCAAAATGTGCATTTCCGGGATCACTATCTGGAACTTCCTCTGGATCTGTCCGAGGTGACCTTTGTGGCAACTGCCAACGATCTGTCCCTGATCGATCAGCCCCTTCTTGACCGTATGGAGGTGATCGAGATCTCCGGTTATACTACTAATGAAAAGATGCACATTGCCAAGGATCATCTGATCGCAAAGCAGTTAAAGCAAAACGGGATCCCCAAAAAGATGCTCTCCTTTACGGACAAAGGACTGGAGAAGCTGATTTTGTCCTATACCAGAGAGGCCGGTGTTCGGGAACTGGAGCGTAAGATCGGAAAGATCTGCAGAAAGACCGCCCGCATGATCCTGTCACAAAAGGGCGTGCCGGTCCGCATCAGCGGCCGGAACCTGCAGGAATTTCTGGGCAAGGAGCGTTATAAAAAGGATACGGCCAACAAACACAGTGAGGTTGGCATCGTACGCGGCCTGGCATGGACCAGCGTGGGCGGCGTGACGCTTGAGATCGAAGTGATCGATATGCCCGGAAAGGGCGAACTGAAGCTGACGGGACAGATGGGAGATGTGATGAAGGAATCGGCTCAGGCAGCCCTGTCCTATGTCAGAAGCATCAGTGAAAGCTATGGCGTGGATCCGGAGTATTTCTCCAAGCATGATCTGCACATCCATATTCCGGA
>JAILHW010000118.1 GCA_024695605.1 Lachnospiraceae bacterium
AGGGCATCGGATGGAACGATCCGCACAGCATTCAATACATGCCAAAGCTGCTATACATCCGGAGCGGGGTTCTATCGCTTTGTAGACGGAGAACTGGTCTGCAACAACTGCGGCTTCCATTTTTCACCGGATCAGGTTGAAGTGACCTCTGGCGGGTGTAATCCCTGGCCTATTTTCGATGAAAATAAATCCGTTACAGACGATCAAATATCGATTTCCTATGATTTTCTGTCTGCGTCAAAAGAAATCTTCGCAAACTGGAAAACGGCAGTTCAATAAGGGGGGATTTAAGACAAATGCGACAATATTCTGTTACAGGAATGAGCTGTACCGCATGTGTGGCGCGCGTGGAGAAGGCAGTGTCACAGATTCCCGGAGTGGACACATGCTCGGTCAGCCTGCTCACAAATTCTATGGGGATTGAAGGCACGGCATCTGATGCAGCAATCATTCAAGCTGTTGAGAATGCCGGATATGGAGCAAAATTAAAGGGAAAATCCACGAATGTAGTGGCGCGTCAGGCGGCAGAAGAGGATGCCCTTGCCGATAAAGAAACTCCCGTTTTACGAAAGAGGCTCATTGCATCTGTCGTGGTATTGATGCCGCTTTTATACCTGTCCATGGGACATATGCTGTGGGAATGGCCGCTGCCCCGCTTTTTTGACGACAACCATGTGGCAATGGGTCTTGTGCAGCTTGTCCTGACCGGACTGATCATGGTGATTAATCAGAAATTCTTTATCAGCGGATTTAAGAGCCTGATCCATCGCGCGCCGAACATGGACGCGCTGGTTGCACTTGGCTCATCGGCGGCTTTCCTTTGGAGTCTTTATGTGCTTTTTGCCATGACCAGGGCAGCCGCAGATGGGAACAGTGAAGCGGTCATGGCCTATATGATGGACTTCTATTTTGAGTCAGCCGCTATGATCCTGACACTGATCACGGTGGGCAAGATGCTTGAGGCCAGATCGAAGGGGCGCACAACGGACGCTTTAAAGGGGCTTATGCGGCTTGCACCTAAGACAGCTACGGTTGTAAAGGGGGAAATTGAGACAGTTTTACCGATTGACCAGGTAAAGACAGGGGATATTTTCGTTGTCCGCCCAGGAGAGAATATTCCGGTCGATGGTATAGTAATAGACGGCAGCGGCGCAGTCAATGAATCGGCACTTACAGGAGAAAGCATACCGGTCGATAAGACAAAAGGAGACGGGGTATCTGCGGCAACGACCAATGAATCGGGCTTTCTTACATGTCAGGCGACCAGAGTCGGCGAGGATACAACGCTTTCCCAGATCATCCAGATGGTCAGCGATGCGGCTGCCACCAAAGCTCCGATTGCAAAGATTGCGGACAAGGTTTCGGGAATTTTTGTACCTGCCGTCATATTGATCGCGCTCGTAACATTTGCAGTCTGGATGCTCCTCGGCGAACCGACAGGAACCGCGCTTACAAGGGCTGTTGCCGTGCTTGTGAGCAGCTGCCCCTGCGCCCTTGGGCTTGCCACTCCGGTGGCCATTATGGTCGGAAATGGCATGGGCGCTAAGAATGGGATCCTGTTTAAGACAGCAGTCTCTCTTGAGGAGACAGGAAAAGCAGGCATAGTTGTTCTTGATAAGACCGGGACGATCACAGCGGGGCAACCTCAGGTGACAGACATTTTACCGGCTGATGGCTTTTCAGAGGAAGACCTATTAGGACTTGCGTTATCGCTTGAAAGGAAAAGTGAGCATCCGCTTGCAAAGGCGATTTTGCGAAAGGCAGAGGAACAAGGAATAAGAGCAGAAGAAGTGACCGATTTTAAGGCACTTCCCGGCAATGGTCTGGAAGCTTCCCAAGGTAAACTTAAAGTTTCCGGTGGCAATCTTTCGTTCATCCGCCAGGTTGTCGAAGTGCCTGATGGGATAACGGTGAAGGCGGATGTTCTTTCAGAAGAAGGGAAGACACCGTTATTCTTTGCCGCGGACGGGAAACTTTTAGGAATCATTGCAGTGGCGGATGTGATTAAGGAAGACAGTCCAAAGGCCATACGGGAACTTAAATCTTTGGGTATGAAAGTGGTCATGCTCACAGGGGATAACGAACGCACTGCGAAGGCGATCGGGAAAGCAGCCGGTGTGGACGAAGTCATTGCGGGAGTCCTTCCCGATGGCAAGGAGGCGCATCTACGTGATTTACAGAAAAACGGAAAGGTCATCATGGTCGGCGATGGAATCAATGACGCTCCGGCGCTGACCCGAGCCGATATCGGAATTGCTATAGGAGCAGGAGCAGATGTGGCGATCGATGCAGCGAATGTTGTTCTTATGAAGAGCAGGCTTCTCGATGTACCAGCAGCGATACGCTTAAGCAGAGAGACACTTAAGAATATCCATCAAAACCTGTTCTGGGCTTTCTTCTACAATATAATAGGAATTCCCCTCGCCGCAGGCGTATTTATTCCTTTTACAGGATGGCAGTTGAATCCCATGTTTGCAGCTGCAGCCATGAGTCTTTCCAGCTTTTTTGTTGTGACAAATGCACTGGGACTGAACCTGTTCAAAATATATGGAAAGGAAGGGAAGGAAACTATGGATACGGCAAATGAAGTCAATTTCCCTCTTGAAGAGAGCGGTGTGGAGAAGATACTGACGATTGAAGGAATGATGTGTGAACACTGCGAGAAGACCGTTAAAAATGCACTTGAGAACATCAATGGCGTGAAAAGTGCGGTTGTAAGCTACGAGAAAAAACAGGCAGTAGTGCATTTAAGTAAGGAAATCTCCGATGATATTCTGGCTAATGCGGTGGAAGCAAAAGATTACCACGTGGTCCAAATAGCATGAAATGCAGGTAACGCCCTTGCAAATCGCAGGCTATTGCGCCATAATATTAAATGGTTTATTGTACCCAAACGGAGATGATTTGCGATGGACGTAACTAACGATGTTCTTATTGTTGATGATGAAAAAATGATCAGGGATGCAGTATCAGCCTACTTCACCAAGATGGGCTGTCATACATATCAGGCAGATAATGGACGGGACGCACTTGCCCTCTTTGAGAGGACACCGATCAGTTTTGTAATCCTGGATCTCATGCTCCCCGGTATGTCCGGTGAGGACGTATGCAGGGAGATCCGTAAGAAATCCAGAGTCCCGATCATTATGCTTACTGCTAAAACTCAGGAAGAAAGCATCCTGAACGGACTGCATATCGGAGCGGACGACTATGTGACAAAGCCGTTTTCCGTGAAACAGTTGTATGCCCGTATGGAAGCTGTCATGAGACGTGTGTCGGACGAATATAAGTCTCTGACAGAAAGGCTTATATGGCAGGATGATCTCGTCATTGATTTTGAGGAAGCTACCGTCAGGAAGAAGGGATTGCCTCTTTCCCTTACAAAAAGTGAGTGGAAAATTCTTTCATCAATGGCAAGCTATCCGAAGAAAGTTTTCACCCGTGATGAGTTGATGGAGATTACATTCGGTGGGGACGCCGATAGCTTTGACAGGGTGATCGATACTCATATCAAGAACCTCAGGAAGAAGCTGGAAAG
>JAILHW010000073.1 GCA_024695605.1 Lachnospiraceae bacterium
AAGCCAGTTCATAAGGTGCTCCTTCTTTCAGACATATATTTGACAGTATAACACTTTCCCTATGGTTTTGACAAATCGAAAAAGGGGGGAAAAGGATTTGCATTTAGTTTCCTAATATATTATAATGATTTCCTGTGCGGCGGGAAAAACACCGGGAAAATTGCCCAAAAACCGCCAAATTATAAGAGGTTTGAGATCTATGAACGAAGAAACAACAAAGATTTATACCGTCGGGATCGATATCGGTTCAACCACCGTCAAGATCGCCATCCTGGACGAGCAGCATAATGTGATCTTTTCCGATTACAGACGGCATTTTGCCAACATCCGCGAGACCCTGCGGGATCTGTTTTCCGAGGCTTATCAGGCCTATGGATCGCTGATGATCTCTCCCATGATCACCGGCTCCGGCGGGTTAGCACTTGCAAACTATCTGGGTGTTCCCTTTACCCAGGAGGTCATTGCCGTTTCCACGGCGCTCAAGGAGGCCGCTCCCCAGACAGACGTGGCCATTGAGCTGGGCGGTGAGGACGCCAAGATCATCTACTTTGAAGGTGGCAACGTGGAGCAGCGTATGAACGGCATCTGCGCCGGCGGTACCGGCTCCTTTATCGACCAGATGGCTGCACTTTTGCAGAGTGATGCCTCCGGCCTGAACGAATATGCAAAAAGCTATCGCAGCTTATATACCATTGCCGCCAGATGCGGCGTATTTGCCAAAACCGATATTCAGCCCCTGATCAATGACGGCGCGACCAAGGAGGATCTGTCCGCTTCCATTTTCCAGGCGGTTGTCAACCAGACCATCTCCGGTCTTGCATGCGGAAAACCGATCCGCGGCCATGTGGCCTTCCTCGGCGGTCCGCTCCACTTTTTATCCGAGCTCAAGGCAGCGTTTATCCGCACCCTGAAGCTGGATGATGAGCATATCATCTCTCCGGAGAATTCCCATTTGTTTGCCGCCATCGGCTCTGCCCTGAATGCAGACCCCACGGCCCTTTCTCTTCCCTTATCCGAAATGCTGGACAGGCTCAAGGAAGAGATCAAGATCGAATTTGAGGTGGAACGCCTCGCTCCTTTGTTTTCCACGAAGACAGAGTATGAGCTGTTCCAGACCAGACATAAAGCGGCTATGGTCCGCACGCGCAAGCTTTCCGATTATCACGGCAATGCGTACCTGGGTATCGATGCCGGTTCCACCACCACCAAGATGGCGCTGATCGGCGAGGACGGCTCTTTGCTGTATTCCTTCTATTCGGGAAACAACGGAAGCCCCTTAAAGACTGCCATCAGTGCGCTGGATGACATTTACAGCCAGCTGCCAGAGGATGTGACCATTACCCATTCCTGCTCCACCGGATACGGCGAAGCCCTGATGAAGGCTGCCTTTCTTTTGGATGAGGGCGAGGTGGAAACCGTTGCCCACTACTATGCTGCCGCCTTTTTCTCCCCGGATGTGGATTGCATCCTGGATATCGGCGGTCAGGATATGAAATGCATCAAGATCAAAAACGGCACCGTGGATTCGGTTCAACTCAACGAGGCCTGCTCTTCGGGCTGCGGCAGTTTTATCGAGACCTTTGCCAATTCCCTGAACTATGAGGTACAGGATTTTGCCGCGGAGGCACTGTTTGCGGAGCATCCCATTGATCTGGGAACCCGCTGTACCGTATTCATGAACTCCAAGGTAAAGCAGGCGCAGAAGGAAGGCGCTTCCGTTGCGGATATTTCCGCCGGTCTTGCCTATTCCGTCATTAAAAATGCACTGTTCAAGGTGATCAAGGTTTCCGATGCTTCTTCCCTCGGGAAAAAGATCGTGGTCCAGGGCGGTACCTTCTACAATGATGCCGTGCTTCGAAGCTTTGAGATCATTGCAGGCTGTGAGGCTGTTCGCCCCGATATTGCCGGTATCATGGGTGCCTTCGGTGCAGCCCTGATCGCCAAGGACAGATATCACGAAAAGAAAGCTGCCTCTACGCTTTCCGATGCAGCTCCGACGACCATGCTGTCCCACAAAAAGCTCAAGGAGCTGGAATTTACCACCCGCATGGCCAAATGTCAGGGCTGTACCAACAACTGCCGTCTGACCATCAACCAGTTTACGGGCGGAAGACAGTATATCTCCGGAAACCGCTGTGAGCGCGGTATCGGCAAGGAAAAGAACAAATCGGGTATCCCCAATCTGTTTGAATACAAATTAAAGAGGATCTTTGACTATGAATCCCTTCCCATTGATGAAGCGGATCGCGGCGAGGTCGGTATTCCCAGGGTTCTGAACATGTATGAAAACTATCCCTTCTGGCATACCTTCTTTACCTCGCTGAAATACCGGGTGATCCTCTCTCCCGTTTCTACCCACAAGATCTACGAGCTGGGTATCGAATCCATCCCCAGTGAGTCGGAGTGCTATCCGGCCAAGCTGGCACACGGCCATGTCCAGTGGCTGATCAACCAGGGCGTCAAATACATCTTTTACCCCGCCCTGTTTTATGAGCGAAACGAAGTAAAGGATGCGGGCAACCACTACAACTGCCCCATCGTAACCTCTTATTCCGAAAACATCAAAAATAACGTAGAGGAGATCGGCCAGGGAAAGGTCAGACTCCACAATCCGTTTATGTCCTTCAGGGATAAGGATACGATCTATGATGCGCTGGCACCGGAATTTCCGGAGATTCCCATGCAGGAGCTTCGCCTCGCCATCGACAAGGCCTGGGACGAGCTGGAAAATGCCCGTGAGGATATGAAAAACAAGGGCCTCGAGGTACTGGAGTATCTGAAGGAAACCGGCCGCCATGGTATTGTGCTGGCAGGCCGTCCCTACCATATCGATCCGGAGATCCATCATGGGATCCCGGAGCTGATCACCTCCTACGGCGTTGCCGTACTGACAGAGGATTCCGTTTCCCATCTCGGATGGCCGGAACGCCCGCTGATCGTATCGGACCAGTGGATGTATCACTCCCGCCTGTATGCGGCGGCCAGCTATGTCCGTACCGTTGACAACCTGGATCTGATCCAGCTCAATTCCTTTGGCTGCGGATTGGATGCCGTTACAACGGATCAGGTCAACGATATCCTGTCGGAGAGCAATAAGATCTATACCTGCCTGAAGATCGACGAGGTCAACAACCTGGGCGCCGCCCGTATCAGGGTCCGCTCTCTTCTGGCAGCCCTGCGTGTCAAGGCGCGCAAAAAAGAGGAGCGCGTGGTGCATTCCACCGCCTACATCAGACACGAATTTACGGAGGCCATGCGCAAGGAATACACCATCCTCTGTCCGCAGATGTCTCCCTTCCACTTCGACGTGATCGAAGCGGCCTTCCGCTCCGCAGGCTACAACCTGGATGTGCTTCCTACCGATTCGCGCTCCATGGTAAACACGGGCCTGAAATACGTCAATAACGATGCCTGCTACCCTTCTCTGATCGTGGTCGGACAGATCATGGACGCCTTAAACAGCGGCAAATACGATCTGAATAAGGTAGCCGTGGTCATCACCCAGACCGGCGGCGGATGCCGTGCCACCAATTACCTGGGCTTTATCCGTCGTGCACTTTTGAAGGCCAATATGGGACATATCCCCGTGATCTCCCTGAACCTGACAAAGGGACTGGAGACCAATTCGGGCTTCCATATGAACGCTGACCTTTTGATGCGCGCCGCTTACGGCTGCGTGTTCGGCGATCTGTTCATGCGCTGCGTCTATCGTATGCGCCCTTATGAGCTCGAAGCCGGTTCGGTCAATGCGGTTCACGAAAAATGGAAGGAAAAATGCCGGACCTACATCTCCGGCAAGCATCTGAATCTGTTTACCTTCCGAAAGATGTGCCGTCAGATCGTGGAGGATTTTGACAACATCCCCATCAGCGAGGAGCGAAAGCCCCGCGTCGGGATCGTCGGTGAGATCCTTGTAAAATTCCTGCCGGCTGCCAATAACTATCTGGCAGAGCTTTTGGAGGCCGAAGGCGCCGAGCCTGTCTGCCCCGATCTGATCGACTTTATGCAGTATTGCTTTTACAATCAGATCTATAAAGCAGAGCATCTGGGCACCTCGAAAAAGACTGCCCGTACCTCAAAGCTCGGCATCAGCTTCGTAGAGTTTGTACGCTCTGCTGCTGCCGATGCCTTAAAGAAATCCAAGCACTTCGATCCGCCTGCCAGGATCTATGATCTGGCGGACTATGCCAAAGATATCGTTTCCCTTGGCAACCAGACCGGTGAAGGCTGGTTTTTGACCGGAGAGATGCTCGAGCTGATCCATTCCGGAACACCCAACATCGTCTGCACACAGCCCTTCGGCTGTCTGCCGAACCACGTCGTGGGCAAGGGCGTGATCAAGGAGCTTCGTAAGCGCCATCCGGATGCCAACATCGTAGCCATTGACTACGATCCCGGTGCCAGCGAAGTCAATCAGCTCAACCGTATCAAGCTGATGCTTTCTACGGCAAAAAACAAATAATCCAACAGTGTCACCTATACCGCAGGTTTTCCCTGCTGTATGAAACCATAGACAACCACAAGGAGGAATAGAAATGACCGAATTGAAACCCATCAAAGAAGGAAAAGTACGTGAGATCTATGACAACGGCGATTCCCTGATCATGGTAGCCACCGACAGGATCAGCTGTTTTGACGTGATCCTGCATAACGAGATCGTAAAGAAGGGCACCGTCCTGACCCAGATCTCCAAGTTCTGGTTTGA
The DNA here is from genome assembly GCA_024695605.1 of Lachnospiraceae bacterium. Classification (GTDB taxonomy): domain Bacteria; phylum Bacillota; class Clostridia; order Lachnospirales; family Lachnospiraceae; genus RGIG7926. The sequence goes on from JAILHW010000073.1 coordinate 4,706, forward strand.
CTTTACCAAGGATATCCTGCCGAACCATATGCTCTCTACCGATACGGCGGATATGCCCGAGTTTTTCAGACAGCCCAGGTTTGAAGGCAACAGCATGAAATGCCGGAAGCTGGAAATGCTTCCCATCGAGTGCATCGTAAGAGGCTACATCACCGGCAGCGGCTGGGCAAGCTATCAGCAGGACGGCACCGTATGCGGCATCCGGCTTCCCGAGGGGCTGCAGGAATCCGACAAACTGCCTGAGCCCATCTACACCCCTTCCACCAAGGCTGAGATCGGCGATCATGACGAGAACATTTCCTATGAGCAGAGCATCGCTCACCTGGAAAAAGCATTCCCCGGCAAGGGCGCGGAATATGCCGAAAAGCTTCGTGACTACACCATCGCACTTTACAAAAAATGTGCAGACTATGCTGCTACCCGCGGCATCATCATCGCGGATACCAAGTTTGAATTCGGTCTGGATGAGGACGGCAACATCGTTCTGGGCGATGAGATGCTCACACCCGATTCCTCTCGCTTCTGGCCTGCAGACAGCTATGAGCCCGGACACGGTCAGCCCTCCTTTGACAAGCAATTTGCAAGAGACTGGCTCAAGGCCAACGAGGGTCATGACTGGACGCTTCCGCAGGATGTGGTTGACAAGACCATCGAAAAGTACCTGCAGGCTTATGAGCTGCTGACCGGAAAGCCTTTGAATTGAGCAGCAGACGAGATCTGATCCTCCTGCGGTGAGTTACGGACGCTCGCTTGCGAGCGCCGAACTGTTTGAACTAAGTACTCTAAAGAGCATAAACAGGAGGAGGCAGATTCGGCTGATGCGGAGTAAATAAATTACACCGACGGATGTACATCCATCGGTGTTTCTTTTTGCATATCCTACTTACTCTTGCTCTTTCTGATCTTGGACAGCTCGTAGGGTGTATTCTGATAAACATAATAATTCAGCCAGTTGCTGTACAGGTTGTTGCTGTGGGC
>JAILHW010000171.1 GCA_024695605.1 Lachnospiraceae bacterium
CTTCGGTATCAGCCGGTGCCTGCGATCCGCAGGCGCCCAGCATCAACGCTGCTGCCAGCAGAATGCCGGCAGCTTTGGTTTGTTTCAGTAAATACTCTTTTTTCATAATGGTGGTGCTCCTCCCGTTTGGTGATGCATATATCTTTTTACGCTATCCTTAGCTTTACGGAGTTGCTTCGCCTCAGTAGCAAAAAACATGCTACTTTACATATCTATACGTATTCACATTAGCACAAAACGGACTTTTTTTCAACTTGCCCGAGCCCGCTCTTCTACTTTTTTATCGGCTCAAACAGGGTTTTGGTTCATCTCTGAAAAAAATATGTCCGATCCGGGTCCAAACCTATGCAGAATGTCATCGTTTTTTGTAAAAAAGCAACATTTTTCACAAAACGAATGTTCTTATAGTTTCCATAAAATCACGTTATTTTTCGTGTTTTTTTGTGGAAAAAGTGGAAAACTTCGTTTATAAGTCATTTTTTGCGATAAAATCGTTGCTGTCATTGTGGAAAACTTTTTCAGGAGGGTATGCAAATTTCCTCTTGATTTTTCGTGTCGTTGTGCAAGTTGCCGAAAATGAAACTGCGCGGAACAAATGGAGTGGGAACTTGTGATGCACAAAAAAGGCCCGGTGCGAAAGCACCGGGCCTTAACAACTTCCTTATGTTTTCTTTTAGAAGATACGTCTTACGGAAAGAACGCTTCTGTATCCTGCATTGGATACCTTGATACCGGTCTTAGCAGTAGATGCATGTACGATCTGGCCGCCGCCGATATAGATTCCTACGTGACCGGAGTAGCATACGATATCTCCGGGCTGTGCATTGCCAAGACCGCCTACATCGGTACCACAGCTTCTCTGTGCACCCGAACTGTGAGGAAGTCCTACGCCGAATGCTGCGTAAACACTCATTACAAAACCTGAGCAGTCGGTTCCGTTTGTCAGGGAAGATCCGCCATATACATACGGGTTACCCACAAACTGCAGTGCGTAGTTGGCAACTGCTGCTCCGCCGCCGCCCGAAGGTGCTGCGTAGCTTCCGCCACCGCCGCCACCGGAGCCTTTCTTCTTCTTGCCGGCCTTCTTCTGAGCTGCTGCAAGTGCTGCTTCTCTCTCAGCCTTCTCCTTCGCCAGACGAGCTTCCTCCTCTGCCTTGGACTCAGCCTTGGTAAACTCTGTTTTCAAAGTAACGTAATCAGTGGAAACATAGCCTTCGCCTTCCTCTACGGAAACCTTCACCCATCCGTTTCCATCCTCTTCCGTTACGGAAAGATCATCATCGATCGGAACCATACCCACTACGGAAGCTTCCGTGGAAGCACTCTCTCTGACGTAAAGGGTTGTGGTATTTACATGAGCGAGGCGCTTACCAACCTCTTTTGCTCTCTGAACGGCTGCATCTCCGGTTACTACATATTCTGCCTTTACATATCCGCGAACGGTACCGGAAATGATCTCAACCCAGCCGCCCTCTGCTTCCGATACGAAATCTCCAACGGACTCGTTGTAAAGCTTGCCGAGGATCTCTGCCTCTTCATTGGGCTCCTTGCGGACATTGACGTAATCGTTGCATTTTGCAATTACAAGGTTCTTATACTGCTCTTTTACACTGCTGGCAGCTGCATCGGCACCGGATACGGTCTTGACGGAGGTCTCGCTCACGCCTGCTGCTGCGATATCCTCAGGTACCTCAACGGTAGTCTCACCGTCTGCTGCGGCTGCAGTCTCTGTCGTCTCACTGCTTGCCGGAACGGTTGCCAGAACATCTGCAGGTGCCTGATCTGCTACGGGAGCCTCAGTCTGCACTGCTGCCGGCTGATCATCCGTGGGGATCTCTGCGATGGTAGCGGGGGCTGCTTCCTTCACGGGAGCGGCTGCCTCCTTTGCCACGCTCTTGGGAGCCTGGGTAATGGCTGCTGCTGCTTCCACACCTGCACTGGGAAGGAAGGAAGATACATCAACCGTGGTAACGTCCGTCTTCACACTTACGGCTGCTTCCTGCGCAGAAGCCACCTCGGTAACACTTGCTACTTCAAGAGATGCGCCTGCACCCACGGTAGGAAGAAATCCTGCGGATACGGGCATCGTCATGCTCGTAAGAGCGATTGCTGCTGATAAAATAAAAGCGGTAAGTCCTGCTTTTCTGTTAAACATAGAAGAAAACTCCTTAAAATTTGTTTCAATCTTTATCCCATTTGTTACAAATTTGTTACATCCTTTGTTAATATATCATCCCTTTTTCGCTTTGTCAACAAGATATAGGGTCTTTCTTTCGATTTTTTTAATAAATTGTTACGATATTGCAAAGCCGTTACGCCATCGGATATACGGATATACAAAGGCTTCGTGGACCGATCAGCCGCGGATCCGGACCGGATCGCAAAAAATAGAGACATTTCAACCCGGATTGTGGTACACTAAAGGTACCGGAACATGCAGTTTCAGGTATGTAAACACACAGTTGGGATAGGAGATGATGGATATGGGAAAAACAGCATTTATTACCGGAGCTTCCCGGGGCATCGGCGAAGCGATCGCCAGAGAAATGGCCTCCTGTGGCTATGATCTGTATCTGACCTGTCATTCCTCCTCCGAGCGGCTGACGCAGCTGGCCGGAGAAATGGCTTCCAAGCACGGGATCGAATGCACCAGCTTTATCGGGGATATCGGAGATCCTGCATTTGTAAAGGAATGCTTCAGGGAAATTGCGGATCTGGACGTTTTGATCAACAATGCGGGCATCTCCTATGTGGGCCTGCTTTCCGAGATGGACAATAAGGATTGGGATAACGTGATCCGCACCAACCTTTCCTCCTGCTTTTATACCAGTAAGGAAGCCATCCCTCTGATGCTGAAGAAAAAATCCGGACAGATCATCAATATCTCCTCCGTATGGGGAAATGTGGGCGCTTCCATGGAGGTTGCCTACTCCGCTTCCAAGGGCGGTCTGAACAGCTTTACCAGATCTCTGGCAAAGGAACTGGCCCCCAGTAACATTCAGGTCAATGCCATTGCCTGCGGTGTCATCGATACGGATATGAACAAGCATCTTTCCATGTCGGATCTGGAGATCCTGAAGGGCGAGATCCCGGCGGACCGCATCGGTACCGCCATCGAGGTTGCCAGGATGGTACACCACGTGATCGAGGCTCCCTCCTATCTGACCGGCCAGATCATATCCCTGGACGGCGGATGGCAGTAGGGCCTACAAGCCCTGAATGGGATTGATATTTCCCGAAGGACGGGACAGATACTCCTCCCTGATCCTTTGCTTTTGCTCCTCCATCCGGCGGAGAAATTCACGGGAGCTTACCAAAAGCGCTCCCTTTGCACCGGCAACGATCTGTTCAAGCCCGTCTGAGGTAACCACACTCACGCGGGCTTTTTTGCCCATCTCATGCACCGTCTTTTCAATATACATATCTGCGGTCTGCTGCTCCTTTGTAAAGACCACCTCAATGTTATGATACTCCTGCTTATGCACTCTGCCGCCCTCTGTTTTATAGGCGTCAAAGACCACGATCATCCTTCCGCTTTCCGTTCCCTGGTAGTCACTCAAAAGATCCAAAAGCCTCCCCCTGGCGGCATCCAGATTGTCCCTTGCCAGCTTCGAGAGCTCCTCATGGGCAAACAGGAGATTGTATCCATCGACAAGCAGCACCTCCCCGGTGGCCGTGCCCGTCTTTGGCTGAAAGCTGTCATAGGGATCGGGCTTTGGCGCCGTGACGGTTCTGGCGTTTTGCTGCTTTACCTCTTCCCTTCTGCCCTCCCAGGAAGTCTTAAAGGTCTTTTCAAAGATCGCGCGAAGCTCATCCTCCCCGGCGCTTTGCGATAGGCTGCCTGCCGGTCCGGCCGGCGCGGCAGGGACATCTTCTTTTTTCCGCTTTGTAAACAGCTCCAGATCCATATGATCAAAGACCTCATCCCAGGGCACGATGAGACTGCTGCCATGGGAAACAAAAACGGAATCCGCCCGGTTTCGGATGTCCCGCTCGGGATCATACTCCCTCTCAGAGAGCACCTCCTGCGTATTATGGCAGGGCTCATAGCCTGAAAACTGCATCTGCACCCGGCCCCGCCCTCCGGAAAAGGCTGCCAGATCCGCAGCAAAATTGCGTACAGTAGCTACCGGTGCGCTGGCAATGATCAGGGAGGCTTCCTCTCCGATGGACTCTGCCCTGCCGCTGCCGGCTCTTTGATCCAGCTCCGAAAGCACTCTGCCGATCAGAGACGTCGGCGCCGTGATCTGCAGGCTGTAATAGGGCTCCAGCAAAAGAGAACTTGCCTGCATCAGCCCCTGCCGAACTGCCCGGTAGGTGGCCTGTCGGAAATCTCCGCCCTCTGTATGCTTCGGATGGGCCTTCCCCGCAACGAGGGTGATCCGCATATCTGTAATGGGAGATCCTGTAAGAACGCCGCGGTGCTGCTTTTCGGACAGATGCTGCAGGATCAGTCTTTGCCAGTTGGTGGCCAAAAGATCCGAGGAAACCCTGCTTCGAAGCTCGATTCCCTTTCCCCGCTCCAGCGGCTCCAGCAAAAGATGAACCTCTGCATAATGCCTTAAGGGTTCAAAATGTCCGACTCCCTCCACCGTATCTTCAATTGTCTCACGGTATAAGACCTGTCCTTCATCCAGCTCGATGGAAATGCCGAAGCGCTGCTCCATCTGGCTTTTCAGGATCTCTGTCTGCACCCGCCCCATAAGACGGATCAGGATCTGCTTCTTTTCTTCCTCATATTGTACGGACAGCTCCGGGTTTTCTTCCTCGATCATGCGCAGCTTTTCAAGCAAAAGGGGCTGCGGCACGTCCTTTCCCGCACTGACCTGATAGCCCAGCACCGGAACCATGGAAGGCGCGGCTGCTTCCTGTTCAAAGCCAAGTCCCTCTCCCGCTTTTCCGAGGGAAGGCCCCAGGATGGCCACCACATCCCCCGCCTCTGCCCGCTCCACGGGCAAGAAGCCTCCCCCGCTTAAGATGCGCAGCTGCGTGACCTTTTCCTTTCGCTTTTCCTCGCCGGCGGCATCCCAAAAGGCGATTTCTTCTCTGACGCCAAGGCTTCCTCCCGTAAGCCGGACATGCAGCATCCGCTGCCCCTGTGCGTCCCGGGAGATCTTAAAGATCCTGCCTCCGAACTGCTCCGGAAAGCTTCTGCTTTCCAGGCACTGCGCAAGCTCCTGAAAGAAGGCATCCAGCCCAATCTCCTTTAACGCACTGCCGAAGAAGACCGGAAACAGCTTTCGCCCCCGGATCAGCTCCTTGAAGGAGCAATCCTTCATCCGCCCTGTAAAGAAGGCCTGCTCTGCCTCACCATCCGCCTTTTCTTCGGTTGGCATCTCTTCCCAAAGGTCCTCCGCCTCCAAAAAGCACTCCATCATGTGCTCATCGCACATGGCGATCTCTTCCCAGAAGAACCGTCCCCGCTTCTCGGGAAGCACGGAAAAATCCACTGCCTCCGCAGAGAGCTGTTTTCGGATCTGCTCCAACAGCTCGCTCTTTTTGGAAAGCCACAACGGATCCGAATCCCCGCCGTTTGCATCCGCAAACTGGTCGATCTTATTGACGAACAAAAAGGTGGGGATCCCCTTCTGCTCCAAAAGCTTCCAAAGCACCAGGGTATGGCTTTTGATGCCTTCCGGAGCGCTGATCAGCAAAATGCAGTAGTCCATCACGGACAGACAGCGCTCTGCCTCGGCCGAAAAATCCACATGGCCAGGTGTATCCAGAAGGACCAGTCTGTGATCGTTCAGCGTCAGCTCCGCCTCCTTGGAAAAGATCGTGATGCCGCGGCTTCGCTCCATCTCGTCCCCATCCAAAAAGGTATCCTTATGATCCACGCGGCCGGCCTTCCTGATGACATTGGCGCGAAACAGAAACTGCTCCGACAATGTGGTCTTTCCGGCATCCACGTGTGCCATGATCCCGATTGTGATCTTTGCTTGTTTACTCATTGTATTCCCCATCTTTGACTGCAATACTTTTTATGATCTGCGAAGGACATCCACCGTATGGGCCGATGCGCCCAGAAGCTCCGGCAGGCAGCAGGTGGCCAGCTGATAGCGTAAAAACAGCTCGAACTCTTCTTCGGACAGCTGCCTTAGCTGATCCCTTCGATAGTTCGCCGCTCCGTCTGCCGCAAAGATAAATGCGCGCTCCAGGCCGGCGGCCTCCTTCAGCTCATCGATATCCGAAAGCCTCACATAACTGTATAATTCGTTTGCATCTGCCAGGGTATGAAAGCTCTCATCAACCTGGCCGCTCAGCAGCGCCTCTTTAATATGATGCTTCCAAAAGCCGTAGGTTAAGATGCTGTATTCATTCATGCAATAAGCTGCCAAAAGATAACCGTCCCTTCTAAGCACCCGCTTTGCCTCCAGCAGCGCTTTTTGCCGATCCTCAAATGCATGCAGGTGGTACAAGGGGCCCAGGAGCAGTACCAGATCAAAGCTCTCGTCTTTAATCCCGGAAAGGTTTCTGGCATCCCGCTGCATGGCCTTTACGCCGCTCTTCTTTTTCTTCAGCCTTCCTAAGTTGCTTGCGGAAAGCTCTGCTGCGGTCACGCTGTGGCCTTCTTCACAAAGGGCGATGGAATAGCGCCCCGTGCCGGCCCCGATCTCCAGGATCTCCAAGGTGTCCCTGCCCCTTTTTTCCATCAGCTCATCTGCCAGCTTGTGGATAAAGTGCATGGTAGTCAGATACTCCACCTGCCCATGGCGGGTCAAAAGGCGCTTATCCTCATTGAACTTATTGTAATACTCTTCCAGTCGTCTGACCTCAGGCGTTTTTTCCTGCGGCGTATTTTGGGGCTGATCCACGTTTTTGTCCTTTCACGGCATGGCAGGAGAAATATCGATCCTGTCAGAAAGAAAATGCCCCGGCACAAACCGGGGCACATGTATTGGCTGCCGTCTCTTTTTACTCTACGTCAGAAGTACAATGCGGGCACTTGGTCGCATCCTTGTTGATCTCGCTCTTGCAGTAAGGGCAGATCTT
>JAILHW010000197.1 GCA_024695605.1 Lachnospiraceae bacterium
CACTGCCAGAAGGTCCGTTACCAGCATGATCGCCGCATACCAGCGGTTTCGAAGACGCATTCGTTTTTGTTTGATTTCGGGATCCGGTTCCCTGTCATCATTCAGCGCAACGCTTACCGTAATACCGCTGATGATGGGAAACAGGATCGTGATCAGGTACAGCATATCGTTTCCTCTCTATCCGAACATCGAAAGGCCCCGCTCGATCAGCGAAACCACAAGATCGCTCTTTAATCCCAGCATCAGATTTGCCGCTGTCAGCAGCACCATGGGAAGGTGGTAATTGATGTGGTGATGACGAAGATCATCCTTTTCCAGCTTTCCCTCCGGGGTAAAGATCCGGATCAGGGTCATCACAAAATACAGGGCATTGAGCATGGAGCTGACCGCCAGGGCCAGCATGACCAGAATGATCTTTTTATGACTACCCTGTCCCACTGCCGCCAGCGCAAATAGCAGCTTGGAAGAAAAGCCCGCAAAAATGGGGATTCCGATCATGGAAAAGGCCCCCAGGGTAAAATACAGGCCCGCCACCTTACTCTTCAGACCCGCTCCCTGCAGATCCTGAAACTTCAGGGTACCGCCCGAAACCTCCGCAAGACGCGGGGTGGTCACAAAGAGCTGGGACTTGGTGATGGCATGCGCCATGATATGGAACATGGCCGCCGTATAGCCCGCCATGGTTCCCAGGCCGATGCCCATATAGATATAACCGATCTGGGCCGCCGAGGAATAGGCCACCATATGATTTAAGTTGTTGGTATGGATCGCCTGCAAAGAGCCCACCACAATGCCTCCGATGCCCAGCACCAGCAGCACGTTTCGGATCGGGAGCTGCTCGATCACATCGATCCCGATGGCTCTGTAGTAGGTTTTAAAAAGCAGAAAGATATAGGCCTTGGATACCAGAGACGACAAAAGCGCCGCCGAGGTGGGGGAGGCCCAGCCGTAGGTATCCGGCATCCAGAAATGGAAGGGAAACAGACCGCTCTTGATGGAAAGACCGATGGTTAAAATGCCCACAGCCACTCCCAAAACCGGCAGCACCTGCGGATCCCTTGCAAGCTCTGCAATGGTCTGTCTCATCGGCACCATCAGAAGGTGCCCCGTCAGATCATACAGCAGCACCACGCCGAGCAGAAACAATCCGGAGCCGAGCAGATTTAAGATCATATAGCGAACCGCCGCCAGCGTGGTCCTTCCGATCTCTCTTACGATCAGAACCCCGCAGCTGGTCAGGGTCAGAATTTCCAAAAATACATAGCCGGTAAACAGATCGTTGGTCCATACCAGCGCCATCAGCGCCGCCGTCATCAGGTTGACCAGGGTAAAATACAGATTCCGTTTACTCTCGTCCATATCGATGACCAGAAATCTGTGGCCTGCACTGATGGAACAGATCTCCACGATCAAAAACAAAAGGGCGATCATTGCCTCGAGGATCCCGGCCCGGATCTCATTTCCCCAGGGTGCGGGAAACTCTCCCATCACATAGGTAAAGGGCTGTCCTGTCACGATCACGTAAAACAGAACGCACCCCACCATGCCGATGAGCAGTCCTTCAAAGACCAGGGTATAGATTTTTGCCGCCGCCGGCTTTAGCATGTAGCAGAGCACTCCGGAAAAGAGGCTCAGCACGATGGTAAAGAGCGGATAGTTACGTATAAACTCCAATTATCTGTCCTCCGCCGCATGTCGGGATCGTTCATACATCTCATCAATGTTCAGCGTATGATACCGCTTGTAAAGCCGCACCGATAAGGACAGCATGATGGCTGTCACCGATACGGAAACTACGATACCCGTCAAAACCAGTCCCGCAGGGACCGGGTTGATATAAGCCGCTGCCTCCATCACTCCGTCCGTGATGATGGGCGCCTTTCTGCCCTCGATATATCCCATGGAAGCCAGAAACAAAAAGACTCCCGTATCCATGATGTTCATCCCGATCAGTTTTTTCAGAAGATTTTTCTGAAACAGAAGCATGGTAAAGCCGATACCGAACAGGATGATGGCTACCGCTTCCTCATTGTTGATCCATAAATGTGTGATCATGTCCGATACTCCCTCTTCGAAACAGACTGTAAAATCCAAACATGGTGCAGGCTACCACAAAGCCTACCGCAATATCGAGCGGCAGGATCAGGCCGCCGGACAGGATCATGCCCGGGATTCCCTTGGGGACATGATTTTCAAGCCCGTTTGCACCAGTAAAAAACACATAACCCTTGGCAAAGCTGTAAAAGGTCAGAGCTATGAAGGTCACGGTCTTTAAAAGCTTTTCCGTAAAGACCTTATCCACCGTCTCAAAACCAAAGCCGGCGGCAAAGATGATCAGCGCTGCTCCCATAATGGCTCCGCCGGAAAAGCCGCCGCCCGGAGACAGCTGTCCGTTCAGCAGAATGTAGATCCCGAACAGAAACAGACAGGGCAAAAGCAGGTATCCGACCAGTCGCAAGATGGAGTCTCCCGCCAGCTTGTGATAGTTTTCATACTCTACCGTATAGTAGCTGTCAAATTCCTTTCTCATATTCTTTTCATCCTTCCCAAGAAGGATCAGCACACAGATCAGTGCCGTAAACAGAACATGGGACTCACCCAGGGTATCAAAAGCCCTGTAGTCCAGGATCATACCGGCCACGATATTGACCGCACCCGTCTCCTCAACGCCTCTTTCCACATAGCGCTCCACCACCTCCACGGTCCTCGGATTTTCCTCGCCGTAGTGGGGAAGTCTGGCAACCGTGTAAAGCAAAACGCCGATCAGGAGCAGACAGCAGATGACGGCTACAACATTATAAAGCTTATCAAACAGTTTTTTTCTGTTTTTCATCCTTTTCTCCCGGCTGTTTTCTTTTTCTTCTTTTTCTCCTCGCCGTCCTCGGCCCGTATCTTTTTCAGGGTCATCAAAAACAGTGTTCCGCTGACACCTGCGCCGACAGCCGCCTCCGTGATTGCAAGATCCGGTGATTGCATCAGGATCCACAAAATGCACATGATGGAACTGTAGGACATAAAGATGATAACGGCACTCATCAGGTTTTTGGTCAGATTCACCGCGATGGCACATCCGATCAACAGTACCAGTAATAAAATTCTGAAGGCTTGTGTGATTCCCATAACCGCTCCTTAGCCGCTGATCCTTCGGATCAACGCATCAATGCTCGCTCTTTGTTTTTTCCGTCTTTTTCCCAAACCGCTTCTGGGTGAAGCGATAGAGCTTGGGATTGGTATAGTATTCGATCTGGCAGAGAAAATGCGAGGATACCGGCGAGGTGAAAAACATGAAAAACAAAATGAACGCCATCTTTACGGTATCCACGTGAATGCCCGCTGCCACAAATAACGACAACAGCACCAGCAAAAGCCCTGCCGTATCACCGATCCCGGCAGCATGCAGACGGTTCATGGCATGGCCGAACCGGTTGGCACCCACCACCGCTGCCGTAAAAAAGATCATCCCCGACAGCATCAAAAGTGCCGTTATGAAAAATCTGATCCATTCCATCATAATGCTTCCTTTCCGCCGTCTTATCTGCGCTTTTTCGATTTCCTGCGCGCCTGTTTCCCGGATCCTTTTTGCTGCGGACTCTTCTTACCCTCTTTTACGGGTTTCTCTTTTTCTTGTATCTCTCCACCTTGTCCGTCAGGTATCTCCTTGTTATCTGATCCGGCAGATCCCTCTTCGGAAACGTCTTTTTCCTCCGACTCATTGGTCCGCACCGTCCTGCCCGGCAGGTAGATGGAGATCAGGATCAGCACGGAAACAAAGCTGACCATCGCATAGATCAGCGCCACATCCACCAGATAGCTTTCCTTCAGATATACCGCAAGGATCGCGATACAGCTGATCACCATGGTAGAGATCATATTGATGGACAGCACTCTGTCGGTGATCCTCGGGCCAATGATGGCACGGATCAGACCCACTGTGATCAGCAGGGCAAACCAGATCAGAGCTGCCGTAAATAGATAGATATAAGCATTCTCTACTGTCATGTTCTCACTTCATCTTTCCGATCAGCTTCACAAAGGAGCTGTCCTCAAGGCCTTCGCCATACTCCTTTCGAAGGCAATGCACCACAAAATGATCACCCTCCTGGAACAGCGTGATCGTTCCCGGTGTCAGGGTGATGGAATTGGCCAAAAGCACATTTTGCAGATCCGTTGTAAAGCCCGAATGAAACTCCACGATCACGGGATCCGGTTTTTGTCTGCTGACGGAAAGCCTTGCCACATAGTAGGCCGCCTTTAAGATCTCCCATAAAAGCAACGGGATATAGCACAGAAAAACCGGGATGTTCTTCCGGATCGTCTCATCTTTTTTCCCCGTATAGCCGAGGACTTTTTGTGCAAATAAGGAAACGACCACACTCAGCAAAACCCCGAAGATCAGGATCTCGCCATCCAGCCGGCCGTTTAGGATAATCCATAATACGATGATTCCCAGGTACATCATGTCTTTTTACCAACTATTATTAAATATTAATGGAGCTCTTTGCCCCGCGCAGCCTTGCCATTGCGTGGGCCATATTCGCTCTGGAGATCTGATACTCCACAATGCTCTGTTTCTGTGAAAGCTGCTCTCTGGCCTTTTCAAATTCCTCCTCTGCACGGAAGGCATCGATCTCTTCGGGCTTTTCCGCCGCATAGACCAGCATGGTGACACAGCTTTTTTCCACCTTCAAAAGGCCATCGGATACGATCGCCTTCTGCCAGGTTCCGTCTTCGGTTTGAAACCGGATCTCGCCCACTTCGATAGCGGAGCTCATCTGCTCATGATCTGCCATGATCGCCATTTCCCCGTCAAAGGAGGGAAAAATGAGCATCGTGCTTTCGCCGTCGTAAAAGACGCGGTTGCAGGCCAGGATCCGCAGGTGGAAACTTTTCATGATTCTTCCTTCTCTTTTACTTTACAGTGTCTTTGCCTTTTCGATGACATCCTCGATGGTGCCTACGTTAAAGAAGGCCGCCTCGGGATAGGCATCCATCTCGCCGTCCAGAATGGCGGCAAAGCCGCGGACGGTTTCCCGGATGGGCACGAATACACCCTTTATGCCGGTAAAATTCTCAGCCACATGGAAGGGCTGGGATAAAAATCTCTGGATCTTTCTGGCCCTGAAGACCGTCTGCTTGTCGGACTCGGAAAGCTCCTCCATACCCAGAATGGCAATGATGTCCTGCAGCTCTTTGTATTTCTGCAGCGCCTCCTGTACGCCTCTGGCTACCCGGTAATGCTCCTGTCCCACAACCTCGGGCTCCAGGATCCTGGAGGAGGATTCCAAAGGATCCACCGCCGGATAAATACCCTGCTCCACGATCTTTCTGGAAAGCACGGTGGTGGCATCCAGATGGGAGAAGGTGGTGGCCGGTGCCGGATCGGTCAGATCGTCGGCCGGTACATAGACCGCCTGTACAGAGGTAACGGAACCGTCCTTTGTGGAGGTGATACGCTCCTGCAAAAGACCCAGATCACTTGCCAGGGTCGGCTGATATCCCACTGCAGAGGGCATCCGTCCAAGCAGCGCCGATACCTCGGAGCCTGCCTGTACGAAACGGAAAATATTATCGATGAACAAAAGTACATCCTGATTCTGGACATCCCTGAAGTACTCGGCCATGGTAAGACCGGTCTCTGCCACACGCATTCTGGCTCCGGGAGGCTCGTTCATCTGTCCGAATACGAGGGCTGTTTTTGCCAGCACGCCGGACTCCTTCATTTCATTCCAAAGATCGTTTCCTTCACGGGAACGCTCGCCCACACCGGTAAAGATGGAATAGCCGCCGGACTGGGTCGCCACGTTATTGATCAGCTCCTGGATCAGCACGGTCTTGCCGACACCGGCACCGCCGAACAGTCCGATCTTTCCGCCCTTGGAATAGGGTGCCAGAAGATCGATGACCTTGATCCCGGTCTCCAGCATTCTGGCCACGGGGCTCTGGTCCTCAAAGGTAGGGGGCTGTCTGTGAATGCACCAGTGATTCTCCTCCGACAGATCCTCTCCGCCGTCCAGGGTTTCCCCCAGCACATTAAAGAGTCTTCCCAGGGTCTTTTCTCCTACCGGAACGCTGATACCGCCTCCGGTGGCAAGCACCTCCATATCCCTGTGCAGTCCCTCCGAGGGACCGAGCATGATACAGCGTACCACATTGCCGCCGATGTGCTGGGCCACCTCCATCACGAGGCGTTTTTGTCTGTATGTACATTCCAGTGCATCCAGAATGGCGGGAAGATGTCCGTTTTCAAACTCCACATCCACCACCGGTCCGGAAACCTGTACGATCTTTCCTTTGATTTCTGCCATTTTTCAGCCTTTCCTGTTACTTTTTCTGCATAGCCTGCTTTTTCTTTTTCAGAGCCTTGGCACCGCTGATCACCTCGGTGATCTCCTGGGTGATGGCCGCCTGCCGCACCCTGTTATAATCGATGGAAAGCTCGGCAAGCATTTTGCTTGCATTGTCCGTTGCGGACTGCATCGCCATCATACGGGCATTTTCCTCGCTGGCAAAGGATTCCACCATGGCACCATATACGGAACCCGTCAGATAGTTTCGAACCAGCGTCTCCAGAATGGCTCTCGGGGTGGGATAGAACAGATACCAGTCATCGCTCTCATCCATCACCTGGGGATTGAGCTCTCCCTTTTCGATCTTTTCCCGGATCTCCTGTCTGACGAATTCGCTGGTCTTCAGGGGCAGAAGCTTTGTCAGCTGTACCTCTTCCTGCATGCTGTTGACCATTTTCGTGTAGATCAGATAGACCTCGTCCAGCTCCTCATTTTTATACAGCTCCACGATGCGCTCCGTGATCTGTCTGGCACGGTGCATGGTGGGGTTGTTGGCCGAATAGTAAAAATCCGGCTCCAGGGGATACTTCTGCGCCCTGAAATGGGCTCTGCCAAGCTCTCCTACCACAAACAGCCGGAAGGGATGCTCCTTATCCTCGGTATCCGTCCCGGGCACACCGCCGACCATCTGCTGTGCCTGCTTGAGCACATTGTGATTAAAGGCGCCTGCCATACCCTTATCGCCTGTCATGACGATATAGGCCCTGCGCTTTACCACTTCCTTTTGATCCTCGCTCCGGTTATCGAAAAACACATCCTGAATGGAGGGAAAATGCAAAAGGATATCGGTGATCTCCTCCTCGAGCGCAAAGAAATAGGGCTCCGTGTCCTGTAGCTTTTCCTTTGCCTTTCGAAGCTTCATGGAGGACATCAGGTACATGGCCTTGGTGATCTTCATGGTATCCTGAATGCTCTTTATGCGGTTTTGAATTTCTTTCGCACCGGCCAATTTGCTGCTCTCCTGATTATTCGGATGCCTGCTGCTCTATTGCATCCGCGTCTGCTTCCTTTGTCTCTTCCTGCTGCTCTAAAGTGCCATCCTCGCTCCCGGTGTCGTCCGCTTCCTTTGCAAACTCTCCGGCTGCCAGCAGGATCTCGCTTTTGATCTCATCCGTCAGTACGCCGCCGTTTTCAATCTCCTTTAAGATATCATTCCGGCTGTCCCTGTAATAGGTGATCAGCGCATTCTTATAGTCCCCGATCTTCTCCACGGGGATCTGATCAAAGATGCCGCCGCCCACGCATACCAGAAGCACAACCTGCTCCGGCATGGAAAGAGAAGCGCCCAGCGGCTGCTTTAACAGCTCCATCAGGGCTTTTCCATGAGCGAGCTGTTTTTTCGTGCCCTCATCCAGATCCGAAGAAAACTGGGTGAAGACCTCCATCTCTCTGTACTGGGCCAGATCGATCCTGACGGATCCGGCTGCCTTTTTCATAGCCTTGCTCTGGGCCGCGCCGCCCACACGGGATACGGAAAGTCCCACGTTCACGGCAGGGCGCTGACCTGCATTGAACAGCTCACTCTCCAGATAGATCTGACCGTCCGTAATGGAGATCACGTTGGTCGGGATATAAGCCGAAACGTCTCCGGCCTGGGTCTCTATGATGGGAAGGGCCGTAATGGAACCGCCGCCCGCCTCGGGAGAGAGCCTTGCGGAACGCTCTAAGAGCCTGGAGTGCAGATAGAATACATCTCCGGGATAGGCTTCACGTCCGGGGGACCGCTCCAGCAGCAGGGAAATGGCACGATAGGCCACCGCATGCTTGGAAAGATCATCATAGACAATGAGCACATCCTTTCCTCTGTACATAAAGTACTCCGCCAGCGCCGTCGCACTGTAGGGTGCCACATACTGAAGCGGCGAGGGATCAGAGGCCGTAGAACAGACCACCGTGGTATAGGAAAGTGCATCATGTTTTTTCAATGTATTGACCAGCTGGGCAACCGTAGATGCCTTCTGCCCGATGGCCGCGTAAATACAGATCACGTCCTTGCCCTTTTGGTTTAAGATCGCATCCAGGGCAATGGAGGTTTTTCCGGTCTGACGGTCGCCGATGATCAACTCTCTTTGTCCGCGTCCGATGGGGAACATGGAATCGATGGCCAGGATACCGGTCTCCATGGGAACGGAAACCGACTTACGATCCACAATGGAAGGTGCCGGAAACTCCATGCTTCTGAAGCCCTCCGTTTCGATCTCACCCTTTCCGTCGATGGGATCTCCCAGTGCATTGACCACTCTTCCCAGAAAGTCTTTTCCCACAGGAATACCGGCCATTCTTCCGGTACGGACCACACGGCTTCCTTCATGAAGCTCCGTATCGGATCCGAACAGGATCACGCCGATCTCGTTTCTTCTGACATCCTGGACCATACCGTTGATCCCGCAGTCAAAGATGACCACCTCGCCATATCCGGCATGATCGATACCATCTACATTGGCAATGCCGTCACCTACCCAGGTCACGACACCGACCTCCCGGTCCTGCGCCTCCAGCTCAAAATCCTCAACGCTGCTTTGCAGGATGGAAATGATCCCTTCCTCGGAAAAGTCCTTGCCGGACTCCTGGAACACGGTCTTGACCAGACGCTCCTTGAGCTGCGCCAGTCTTCCGCTCTCGCTCCAGTCGTATTCCCTGGCTCCGTATTTCAGCTGAAAACCGCTTTTCAGATCCGGGTTTTCCCGCAGGATGATCTCGATCCCGGAAACATGAAACTCTTTTTCCAAAAAGTCCCGGATCCTTGCAAGCTGATCCTCTGTGGGTTTTTCCACATAGGAAAGCACAGCCCGCTTCCCGGCCTCCTTGGGCTTTTGGCTGTTCTCGTCAAAGGCCGCAAGAATATCATCATACAGGGCAAAATCCCCGTTATCGGTCAAAAGCTTTAAGAAATTCCGGATCTTTTCGGGAAATACGCGATCGATCACGATATGCTTTTTCTCAATGGAAACGGCAGGGCTTTCAAACTCCAGACGGATCTCGCTGACTGCATCCAGGATCCCGCTGGTCTGCTGCAGAAGCTCCTTCGTAATGCCGCATTTGTCCAAAAAGAGTGCGTACTCTGTTACCTTCTGCGTCACTTGTTCTCACCTGCCTTACTCAAAAACTCCTCATACAGAGAAAGGTTGACACTTTTTCCTTCCACGGCCGCAGAGGTCATTTTGCCGGTTGCCTCCATGACCATATCGGCAATCTCCCGCTCCGCACGCTTTAAAACCTGCTGACGGATGCTCTCTGCCTGAACCTGGGCATCGGAAGTGATGGCAGATGCTTTTTCCTCTGCATTCTGCACGATCCGCTGATACTCCGCATCCGCATTCTTACGTGCCATACGCAGCGTCTCCTGCTTCTCCTCCTCCAGCTTTTTGAAGTCGGCATCATATTGCTCCCGCAGGGCCGCAGCTTCGGCCTTGTCAGCAGCTGCCTTTTCGTATTCCTCGTCCGCTTCCTGCTGGCGTTTGGCGATGATCTTTTTCACGGGTCCGAATAAGAAGATCCGAAGTGCCACTGTCAGAAGAAGCAGATTGATGATGGTAAAAATAAGATTGATATCGATTCTAAGCATAGTTGTGTCCTTCTATGTGATCTACTTATTTGAGGAACATGATAATCATAATAGCAATTACAAATCCGTAAATGGCGGTTGCCTCTGCAAGGGCGCAGCCGAGGATCAGGTTCTTCATGATCTTGCCGTCTGCTTCCGGCTGACGGGCAACTGCTTCTACTGCCTTTCCGGTTGCGATACCGATTCCGATACCTGCTCCCAATGCTCCGAGGACTGCGATTCCGGCGCCTACTGCGATCAATGCATTCATAGTGTATTCTCCTTTTCGTTTTAAATCTTTTCTATCTTGGATCGTTTTTCTATGTTGTTTCTTCCATGTTGTTTTTCTGTATTTTTTCTACGCTGTTTTCTTACTCAACGGCTTCCTTGATATACAGGCTGGTCAGAAAGACAAAGACGTAAGCCTGCAGCAGACCGTCGAACAGATCGAAATACAGGGAAAAGACCGCCGGAAGTACCACCGGTAACACCTGCTCGATGAGCTTCATGATCACGAAGGCTCCGAGAACGTTTCCGAACAGTCGCATACAAAGCGACAGCGGCCTGGTCACAAGGTCGAGGATGTTAAAGGGCGTCACCACGGCGATGGGCTGTGTGAATCCGCGCAGCCATCCCTTCAATCCCTTGGCCCGGATCGCGGCGATCTGCACCAGTACGATGCTCATCAGTGCCAGCGCAAGCGTCACGTTCAGATCCTTTGTCGGCGACTTAAATCCGAAGATCCCGATGATGTTTGCAACGCCGATATACAGCAGCACGGTAGTCAGATACACCGTATAGCATGCGGCTTCTTCTCCCAGCATGCCTTCCACCAGACCGGTCAGCTTGGTAACGCAAAGCTCCACCGCAGCCTGCCGCTTGGAAATCCCCCGCACCTTAAAGCCCCTGGTCAGCAGGATCGATATCAGGATCAGCACTGCCATGATGATCCATGTAACGACCACGGATTCCGCAACATTGATTCCGCCGAATATCGGTATGGTAAAGACAGTCTGCACATTAAGCTCTTCCTGAATGTGCTCTGCAACTGCTTCCAAATGACCATCTCCTTTCCTAATGCAAACTAAAGTCTAATCCTTTTTTGTGGCAAAAGCAAGTTTATTTGCCATCCGTTTTCTTCCCCGGGATGCGCATCAGGTATTTCAGCGGGATCTCAAAGATAGGAAGCGCCGACAATACCAGGATCAAAAGCCCGAAGAACAGACACTTGACGGACAGATACGGGGAGGCTATAAACTGCTTGCAGGCAGGGATGGCCAGAAACGCCCGGATCAGATGCTGGTGAAATACATAGATCGGCAGTGTCTTTGCCCCAAACATCGAGAAAAAGAACTTTTTGGAGGGCATCACTGCGATCAGCGCTCCCGTCAGCGCCATGGAGATCAGGTAAAACAGGATCCTCCAAAGCCATCCCCAGCGCACGGAAACAGTCGTCTGGATCGCCGCATAGTCCGACTTGGCCCGAAACAGCAGCCTCCAGGGAGAGAGGGTATCCAAAAACGCAAAGCATGCTGCCAAAGAGAGCAGCAGCAAAACCACCGCCGCGATACGCACGGGCAGCTTTTTACTCCACCGAGACAGCTTTTTTACATCCGTCAGATATCCCAGATAAAAGATCGGGAAAAATACGATCCCGCGCTTTAAGGATAAAAAGGATCCGATCTGTGACAGATAACCCGCTGCCAGAGACAGACACAGAGAGATCGTCAGTACATAAGCCGGATGCACCTTCCTGACCAGGATGGCGATCACAAACCATTCCATCATGCCGAGCGCATACCAGGCCACGCCGTTTTCATGCAGAAGGTCCACGGAAAGGGAGTCAACGCCTCCGAGAAGGATCCCCTTTGCAACGGGCAGAAGCTGCATGAACAGGTATAAAAACAAATAAGCCGCAGCCTTTTCCCATTTTGCCCCGTCAATGGAGCGCTTGGAAAAAAGCCCCGACACATATACAAATGCAGGCATATGAAACAGATAGATCCAAAGCTGCGCCGAAGCGATCACGTCGCTTTTCGAGGCAAAGCGGTTTCCCAGATGCCCCATGATCACGCAAAAGATCAGAAAGAGCTTGAGATTGTCAAATTTTGCATCACGTTCCACTGCCATTCTCCATTTCCTCTATAATGGCCTTCAGTCTTTTCGCCCCGTCCTGCGGATTGCGGCTCAGGGTATTGTGATAGCCGCAAAGATACTCCACCGGCCAGCCGAGAACCTGCGCTCCCAGCAGCGAGGTCTTTGCAAAAATGCTGTCCTTTCCATCCTCGCTGATCAGCACCCGGATCGGGATGGCCGCTGATGCAAATTCCTCCTTTGCGGGACGAAACCTTTGGATATCATTGAGCTCTCCCAGCATGAAGGTCTCCAGATTTTTATAGGCTCTCTTCAGCTGCGCAAGGGACTTGTCAGCAGGCACCTCGGTCTTATCCCCGATCACCCTTGCCACGGCGGGAAGGGCCTTTTTGATCCGCTTCTCGTTCACATAGCCGTTCAGCTCGCTGTTCCACTCCCGGATCATCTCCTCCGACCTGGGATCAAAGACCAGAGAGGGTTCGATCAAAAGCATGCCGCGCACCAGCTCGGGATACCGAAGATACAATGCCATGGCTACCATCCCGCCGGCACTGTTTCCCACGATCCAGGCCCTGTCCTTTGCATGGGCCTTAAGGATCCCTGCCGCATCCTCGGCCTGCGCCCAAATGCTGTAATCCTCAGCCTTTTCGGCGTCGCCATAGCCTCTTCTGTCATAGGCAATGAGGTGATAGTCCTGCTCCATCTGTTCCATTAGCTCCTCAAAAAAGCTCTTGTCACTGATGATCCCGTGGATCAGGAGCACATCCTCGCCGGCGCCCTTTTCGATCACTGGCAGCTGCATACTCAATCCTGCAGCTCCTGTACCATCTCCCAGATCGCCTCAACGGAATCAAAGTTGGAATTTTCCATATACTCCATGCCGATCTCGATGTCAAACTCCTCCTCCAGAGAAGAGATCAGAGATGTGATATCGATGGAATCCAGGATCTTTCCCGTCACCAGCTGTGTTTCGTTTGCGAAATCCACGCCGGACTTCAGTTCTTCAAGCATTGCAATGATCTTTTCCATAGTGTGCTCCTTTCCTGCCTTGTCAGCTATCTGTCTGTTTTGATCGGTCGTTTACGCCTCCAGCTGTCTGTAAACCACCTTCCCGGATTCGTTCTTCGGGATCTCCGGGATATAAAATACTTCAAATGCCTTCTCACTTAAATGGGTTCTCTGGGACAGCCATTTTCTGACCTGATCGGTGATCTCTTCATTGGTCACATAGGTCTTGACATGATCGTCCGTTCCGGTAGAGGCACAGTCCGTATCGAAATTCGCCTTAACCAGCTGGTCGAGCTCGTCGAGATTGACGCGGTTTCCATAGACCTTCAAAAACCGTTTCTTTCGTCCGACGATATAGAAAAATCCGTCCTCATCAAACTTTGCCATATCACCGGTCACAAGGCGGCCGCCTCT
>JAILHW010000081.1 GCA_024695605.1 Lachnospiraceae bacterium
TATATCAAGCCGTTACCATCCCCACTGATTGCAGCTCTACGTTGGATTCAACCTCGTTATAGGATACCACGATCAGATCCTTGAAGTAGTCCTCTGTCATCCGTTTGAAGTACATTCTCACGATGGGCGATGTGATGATAATGGCATTCTTGCCCATATTCTCAAGCTTTTCGGTCTCTGTCTGGACGGAGGCCATCACAGCCTTGGTCCGATCCGGTGCCAGCGTCAGATAAGCGCCCTGCTCCGTCTGCTTAACGGATCCCATGATCTCCTGCTCCACCTTTGGATCTAAGGTAATGACACTGGTGGTCTCATTGGCCGGGAAATACTTGGCGCTGATGGCTCTCTTCAGTGCCTGTCTGCAGTACTCTGTCAGAATATCCGTATCCCTAGTGGTCGGTGCGTAGTCTGCCATGGTCTCGAAGATGGTCAAAAGATCGCGGATGGAAATGCCTTCTGCCAAAAGATTCTGCAGCACCTTTTGCACCTCGCCAAGTCCCAGCATCTTGGGTACCAGCTCATCCACAAGCGACGGGTTGGATTCCCGCAGGTTATCTACCAGATTCTGTACATCCTGACGGCTCAGAAGCTCGGCGATATGCCGCCTGATCACTTCCGTCAGGTGCGTTGCGATGATAGAAGGCGGATCCACTACGGTATAGCCTACAGACTCGGCCCTCTCCCTTTGTCCCTCCGTGATCCAGACAGCGGGAAGATGGAAGGACGGCTCAAAGGTCTTGATCCCGCTGATCTCCTCCTCCACATAGCCGGGATTCATCGCCATGTAATGATCAAATAAGATTTCGCCCTCCGATACCTGCACACCCTTGATCTTGATGATGTACTGGTTCGGATTGAGCTGAATGTTATCACGCAGTCTGATGATCGGCACGATGCTACCAAGCTCCAGCGCGATCTGGCGTCTGATCATAACCACGCGGTCCAAAAGGTCTCCGCCCTGGTTTACATCCGCCAGCGGGATGATACCGTAACCGAATTCCAGCTCGATGGGATCCACCTGCAGCAGTGAGGTCACATTCTCCGGCTGCCGGATCTCCTCCGCAGCCACCTCTTCCTCTCTGGCCTCGCTTTCAATCTGGGCCGTTTCAATGGTACCTGCCATCTGGCGCCCCACCAGGATAAAGGCAGAGCCGATGCCTACAAAGATCACGGTATTCAAAGGCGTCACAATGCCCAAAAAGCACATGACACCGCCCACCATATACATGCTTCTCGGAACGCCGAACAGCTGAGAGATCAACTCTGTTCCGAAATCCGCATCCTTGGAGCCCTTGGTAACCAGCATACCGGTTGCCAGAGAGATCAAAAGAGAGGGGATCTGGGATACCAGACCGTCTCCGATGGTCATGATCGAGTAAGCTGAAAGTGCCTCAGAGGCTGTCATTCCGCGGCGAAGCACGCCCATGGCGATACCGCCTACCATGTTTACGGCCGAAATGATCAGGCCCGCGGTGGCATCTCCCTTAACGTACTTCACGGCACCGTCCATAGCCCCGAAGAATGCGGATTCCTGCTGGATCTTATCTCTTCTCTTCTTGGCTTCGGCATCGGTGATGGCGCCGGTGTTCAGATCGGCATCAATAGCCATCTGCTTACCGGGCATGGCATCGAGGGTGAAACGTGCGGTTACCTCAGCTACACGCTCGGAACCCTTGTTGATGACCATGAACTGTACAATGATCAAAATGATGAATACAATGGCACCCATGATCAGGTCGTTTCCGCCTACGAACTCTCCGAAGGTCATGACCACGTTTCCGGGATTGCCGGTAGCGAGGATCAGACGGGTGGAGGATACGTTCAGGGCGATCCTGAAGATGGTGGAAAACAGAAGCATCGTAGGATAATTGCTCATATCCAACGCTTCCTTTGCAAACATACTGCCGAACATAATGGTAAAGGATACCGCGATGTCGGTAGCAAGCAAAATATCCAAAAGCCAAGGCGGAACAGGCACGATCAGCATGATAAATGCCGCCAGGACGTATAATGCGATGCCTGCGTCCGCTCTGCTGAACGGAAGTTTCATGCTGCGTGTTCCTCCTTTCCTTCCTCATTCTTGTATTTATTATACAACGGATTGCTCCATGCTTCGCATTCTCGCAATCCTGCAAACCATTCGGAAATCGCATGGCTATCGCCACGCTTTTTTCCTCATGTTTTGGCGGCTCATAAAGTATTTCACCTGCCTGCAAGCAAGCTTGCGGCAGCCTCATACTTTCGAGCCTGTTGTATCAGATCTTCCCCTGTATATGATATACGTACGCCAGCACCTGGGCCACTGCCTCATACAGCTCCGGCGGTACCTGCTCGCCGATCTCCACGTTATGATAGAGCATCCTGGCAAGGGGCTTGTTCTCCACGATCTCAATGCGGTTGTCCCTGGCTACTTCCTTGATGCGGGCTGCCAGATAATCCTGACCCTTAGCAAGCACCGTGGGCGACGGGGCTACATCGGTATCATACCGGATGGCTACCGCAAAGTGCGTCGGGTTGGTGATGACCACATCCGCCTTGGGAATGTCCTGCATCATACGGCGCCTTGAAGCATCACGCATCCTCTGACGCTGCTGCCCCTTGATCTGGGGATCTCCTTCTGCTTCCTTGTACTCGTCCTTGACCTCCTGCTTGGTCATCTTCATGTCTTCCTTGAATTTGTGCTTTTGATAGGCAAAATCCAAAACCGCAATGAGGATGTACAAAATGGAGATCCGAAGCCCCAGAGAAACAGCCATATTTCCGGATGCCACGATCCCGTCCCAGAGAGACATCTGAAAGAGCAGGTAAATGACATTGGCCTGATCCTTCATGGTACGATAGACAAAAAATGCAATGAGTCCGATCTTAAGGACTGATTTTAACAGCTCCACCACGGACTGCATGGAAAAGATCCGCTTAAATCCGTTTAAGGGATTGAGCTTACTGAGCTTTGGCTGCAGCGGCTTTCCCGTCACCTTCCAGGGAATCTGTGCATAATCCGCCAGAAAGGAAAGGACCAGTCCCACCAGCAAAAAGGGTGCCATGACAAGCAGGGTCCGAAGCATCATCCCCCGCAGCAGAAGCTGAAAGGTACCCATTTTGATCTCTCCGGCCGCAAGGCCCTGTGCCTCAGGGATCCGGTTGTAAAAATTCTGAAACATGCCCATGAAGTTTTCCATCACAAAGCCGATGGAGAATTTCAGGGTCAGAAACAGGCCGATCAGGGTGACCGCATTCTGCACTTCCTTACTCTTGGCGACCTGCCCTTCCTTTCGGGCGTCGTCAAGCTTTTTGGCAGTCGCGTCTTCTGTTTTTTCCCCGCCGGGTCCTTCCTTGGCAAAGTATTGCAGGTCAAATAGGATCATGGCATCATTGCCTCCACAACGGAAACCACCATTATCTTTGTCTGGGTATAAATGAAATCACTCACATAGGGCAGCATCCCGGTGGTCAGTACCATAACGGCCAGCCCCATCATGACCTTGATCTGCATACCCACGGCAAACATATTCATCTGCGGTGCCACCTTGGCCAGAATACCCAGCACAACATTCACGATCAATATCACGGCAAACACCGGCATACAGATCCGAAAGCCGATGCTGACATACTCTCCCAGATAAAAGAGCAGGCTGTCATACATCTTTTGCATATGCATGGCCGGTGCCCCCAGCGGGATCAGGGAATAGGTCTCGACGATAGCCTCGAGCACATATCTGTGCATACCGGAGATCAGAAGGATCAGCATCACGGCATACTGGTAATAAAATCCGGTGATGGTGGCCGACTCTCTGGTAGAGGGATCCATGGCATTTACCATGGAAAATCCGATATCCATATCCACGATCCTTCCTGCGAAGAATACGATGGAGATACAGATGTTGGCGGCCCAGCCTACGATGATCCCCACGATCGCCTCCTTGATCACCAGCGTGGCATATTCCAGCACAGTACCGTAAACCAGTGCCTGGTGCGGCAAAGTGGCATAATAGGTCAGGTATGCCAAAAATACCGACAGTCCGATCTTGAACTGATTCGGTACGCTGTTGTGGGAAAAGAAGGGCGCCGCAAAGACAAAGCCCGTCATCCTGACCAGAAACAACAGCAGTATTTCAAATTCCTCATAGCGAAAACTGAAATCAACCATAACGTGCCTTCCCGGAAAACGCTACCGGATATAGACCGAAAAATCCGACCAAAGCTCCGTCATGAAGCCCGACATATTGTTCAGCATCCACTCTCCCAGCAGCATCAGCGCCAGAAAAATGGAGATGATCTTAGGCACAAAGGTCAGGGTCTGCTCCTGGATGGAGGTCACCGTCTGAAAGACGCTGACAGTCAGACCGATGATCAGCGACACAAGCAGAATGGGGGCTGCCGTTTTGATCACGATAAAGAGTGCCTTCGAGCACATTTCCACAACCAGATCGACTGACATCTTCTACCTCCCTGCAGGTTATTTGCTAATAAAATGTTTTTACCAGATTCACTATGACCAGATTCCAGCCGTCCGCAAGCACGAACAACAAAATCTTAAACGGCATGGATATGGTCGTCGGCGGCAGCATCATCATACCCATGGCCATAAGGGCCGAGGCCACCACCATATCGATCACCAGGAACGGAATGTAGATCACGAACCCGATGATAAACGCAGTCCGAAGCTCGGATACCATAAAGGCCGGGATCAGCACCTGTGTGGGAATATCGGAAAGCTCCATCTCGTCATTCCACTCGGTCCCGGAGATCTCCAGAAACATTCTGGCATCCTTTTGCTGGGTTTGCTCATACATAAATTGACGCAGTGGTGCCAATCCGATTTCGATTGCCTCCTCCTGCGTAATCCTGCCTTGTTCAAATGGCTTGATCGCTTCATTATTGATCTGTGTAAAGATCGGCGCCATAATAAAATAGGTCAAAAACAGCGAGATGCCGATCATCACCTGGTTCGGTGGTGCCGTCTGCGTGTTCAGGGCCTGTCTGGTAAAGTGCAGCACGATCAGGATCCTCGTAAACGAGGTCAGACAGATCAGAAGCGTAGGGGCAACCGCGATAGCCGTCAGGATCAGAAGGATCCGTAGGGAACCGGTAATCGTCCCATTTCCATTGTTATATGTAATTGTCACATCATTGGCGATATTCAGTTCACCGAGCTGATCCTGGTTCTCCGTCTGCCCCGGTTCATACCGGTTGGTCCGGCTCGCCTCATCTCCCGCCCTGGTACGATCTCCAAGGCCGCCTGAGCCGATTGCCGGGCTTGTGGTCTGATTGGTGGTTCCCGATCCAATGGATGCCAATACTCCCACCGGTGCCGCAAACAGAAACAAACCGATGATCAGCCAGGCCGCAAACATGCGCAGTGTTTGTTTATTCTTTACCTTCACCGTCAGTACCATCCTCATTTTTAGTCAGGTCCGATCTTCGTTTATCGGAAAGATGTGCCGTTGCCTTTTCCATGATGGATGCAAAGCTGTCCGCGGACCCTTCCCGAAACTGAAGGCTGTCCGGATCGAGCTCCGTCAGCATGGTTACCTTGTCCCTGGCGATCGCGATCAGAAGATACTTATCTCCTGCCCGTATGATCTCTAGAACCGTATTCGGCATCACTCTTGCGGATTCCAATACCTCGATGTTTGAGGAACCCATCCTCTTTTTCTGAAATCCGGCAATATAGCGGGAGGTCACATAGGTGATCCCGAGCACAAAAACAAACAGCAGAAAGACTGTGATCAGACGTACGATTGAATATAGCCCACCCGTCTGTGCGATCAGCATCTTATCCCACTACCTTTTTCACTGCCTCAATGACACGGTCTGCCTGGAACGGCTTAACGATGAAGTCCTTTGCGCCTGCCTGAATGGATTCGATAACCATGGCCTGCTGCCCCATTGCGGAGCACATGATGACCATAGCGCCCGGATCATTCTCTTTGATCTTCTTCAGGGCTGCGATCCCGTCCATCTCAGGCATGGTGATATCCATCAGTACAAGATCAGGCTTCAGTTCGTTGTATTTCTCGACAGCCTTTGCACCGTTCTCTGCCTCGCCTGCTACATTATAGCCATTTTTGGTCAGGATATCCTTGATCATCATTCTCATAAATGCTGCATCGTCACAGATCAAAATGTTTTTTGCCATGTCTTTTTCTCCTCTAAAGAAAATAATATAGTTACTTAATGATCTCCGTCACACGGACACCAAAGCTTTCTTCGATGACTACCACCTCGCCCTTGGCTACAAACTTGCCGTTGACCAGCACGTCTATAGGCTCACCGGCGATCTTATCCAGTTCGATGATGGTACCCGGTGTAAAGTCCAGGATCTCCGAAATGGATTTCCTGGTACGTCCAAGCTCTACGGTCACCTCCAGGGGTACATCCATGATCAGGCCGATGTTTTCTCCGCCTGCCATCATGCTGCCCGGTGCGCCAAAGGCCTGGAACTGTGCCGGCTGGATATTGGCGGGTTGCATCTGCTGGGAATAATCCGGCATCATCGGCATGCCCATATTCATCGGCATTCCCATGTTCATCTGGCCCATTCCCATCTGACTTTGATCCGGCATCGGGGCCGGCGGCGGGGTAAAGGGCTGTGGGGCCGGTGCAGGCGCAGGAGCAGGTGCCGGTGCGGGCGCCGGTTCCGGAGCAGGTGCTGCGGCCGGTTCCTGGGTTCCCATTACCGTCTCGTAAAGAGACTTTGCAAAATCCACCGGATACAGCTGCATCAGCGTGGAATCTACCAGATCCCCGATCTGCATCCTGAAAGCGATCTTTACGAATTTGCCTCCGAGAAAAGGAGCAATATCCGTTCCGTCCTTGCTGTCGATCAGATTCACCAGACTTGCTTCCGGCGGGCTGATATCGATCATCTTGCCAAGCATGGAGGAAAGGGAGGTCGCCGAGGAACCCATCATCTGGTTCATCGCCTCCGAGATCGCCGACAAATGCAGCTCTCCCAGCTCTCCGCTGACATTGGTACCGTCACCGCCCATCATCAGATCCGTAATGATCTTGACATCCTGTTCCTTCAGGATCAGCATATTCGCGCCGTCCAGGCCGGTGGTGTACTTGATCTGTATAAATACACAAGGCTTTTCATATTCCTTTGCGAAGGTATCCCATGTTGCGATGGACACTTCAGGTGTTGAGATATCGACTTTGGTATTGACCAGAGAGAACAGCGTCGTCGCGCTGGTACCCATGCTGATATTGGCGATCTCTCCGATGGCATCCTTCTCAATATCCGAAAGCTCCACATCTCCCGTTACCGCTGCAGCGGGGACAAACTCTTCCGCCGGGGGCGGTTCGGGCGTTGGTTCGATCTCAGGCACAACACCGTCTGCCATAGAATTCAGGAGAGCATTTATCTCATCCTGAGACAGCATTCCGTCCATTCGATCATTCCTCCTCTCTTATCACTGAAGTAATCCGAACAGCGTTTCGATCCCTGGAAGTACCCGGGAGCGCTGTAAATTTTCTGATATTGCCGACGTAGATATCCAGTTCTTCATCCACCGAGGAATCCAGGCGGATCACATCTCCCACCTGCAGCGATGAGAAGTCCATAACGGATACCACACTCTTGCCCAATACGGCCTTGACGGGGATCTGGGTCCTTTTGATCATGCTCTCGATGTAGATGGAGTAATTCTCCTCACTGTCATTTTGCATGGTCGCAAACCAGAACTTGGTATTGAGGCGATCCATCACGTCCTCTAAGGTCAAAAACGGAAGGCAGGCATTCATATACCCCTCCACCTCTCCGATCTTGATCAGGAGCGTTACGATGGCGATCATCTCGTTGGGCGCGATGATCTGTGCGAACTGCGGATTGGTTTCGATCCTCTCCATATAAGGATCGATCTCCAGCACGTTCTTCCACGGTTCCCGCAAAAGGTTCATACAGGTAACCATGATCTTATCCAGAATGGATAGCTCTATTTCCGAAAAATCCCTGTTCTTCTCCAGCGGAAGTCCCGCGCCTCCGAGCATCCTGTCCAGGATCGCAAAGGCAATATTGGTGGACATCTCGATCAGGATGTTGCCGCTCAGTGGCTTGAAGTTCACGACTCCGAGCACAACGGGATTGGAAAGTGCATTGGTAAACTCGGAAAAGGTAACGGTCTCGGAGCTTGCCACCTCCACCGATACGGCCTTTCTCAGATAGACCGGCAGGTTGGTGGACAAAAGCCGTCCGTAATGCTCAAAGATGATCTCCAGCGTACGAAGGTGTTCCTTGGAAAACTTGGTCGGCCGCCTGAAATCGTAATCCTTGACCTGCTTCTCCTTTGTGCTTTCTATTTCTTCAACGTCCAGCTCTCCGGTGCTTATCGCAGAGAGCAGACTGTCTATTTCACTTTGGGATAAGACGTCTCCCACCGAACCCTCACCTCCTCGGACGCCATCAATCGCTTTGCAGCCTGTGCTGCCGGCTCATTTTTCCGGGTCTTTTATGCCGCGCCACCTGGGCGCCGCTTATCTGAAGTCCTACTGGGTTACCAGCTTCTGGATCGAGATATCGGTAATGAATTTCGATCCGAACAGATCCTGCAGGCGCTGCTTGATATCGTTGGCCACGATGGAGCTGTCAGCCTCAACCTCTTCCTTGGTATAGCTTCCGAAGGCTTCCATGATCTCACTCTTGATCAGGCTTTCCCGCTGGGAAACCATAGGCTGGTAGGTCGCATAATCCTCATCCTTGGTATTCATTACGATGGACAGGGAGACCATAGCATAATGGGATCCGCCGTCAGGACCGGTTTTCAGAAGGATGGTCATTTCATCCGGGATCGGATAAACATCCAGATCCGAAATGGGGATCGGCTCCTCGTCCTCTGTTTTTTCAATCTCGAGATTGAGCACCATGGAGATGCTGTCGATCAGGGCCGCCGTCTTCTTATTGGTGCCGATCACGCTGATCATCATAACGGCAGTCAATGCCACGTTCACCAGCACAAGAGCAAGGATCAGTACGGATAACAGGTTTCTTTTCATTGTGATTTCCTCTTCATGTGTTCAATAGTTGGACATCTCGGTAAAGATCTTGATCTCTACTCTTCTGTTCTTTGCACGGCCTTCAGGCGTGGCGTTGTCCGCGATGGGCTGATACTCGCCGCACCCTGCGTGCCTGAGGTTGGCCGGATCCAGAGAGGTTGTCCGGATAAAGTAGTTGAATACGGACAGGGCTCTGAAGCTGGATAAGGCATCATTGCTTTCAAATCTGGATGTGTGTATGGGCACATTGTCGGTATGCCCGTCGATCTCAACCGTGCTGGTCGCATAGCGCGATAAAAGCTGTGCTACCTTATCCAGTACGGGATAGGCCTCTTCCTTCAGATCGGCGCTTCCGGAATCAAACAGGAAGGCACCGTTTAAGGTCAGAGAGACGTACTGGGAGGTAAAGTCGATGTCAATGGCCTTCTCAAACTCCTGCTCATTGGCATTTTCCTTCAGCGCCTCCTCGATCTTTTCTACCATCTCCTCCGCCTGCTGCTGGGATGCTTCGGAATACTCCTTCATCAGGTCCTTTTCCACCTCAGACTCTGCGCTTTTTCCGGTAGAATTGATGTACTGGTCAAGTTCGTTTAACTGACTGACTCCGTTGGAGATCAGAATGCCGTCGCCGATTGCCGTTGCTCCGCCTTCAAAAATGGAAAACGTCTGGGAAAAAGACGCTGCCACCGCTTCGAACTTCTTTGCATCGACTGTTGACATAGAGAACAACAGCACGAAGAAGCAAAGCAGTAGATTCATCAGGTCGGAGAAGGTCGCCATCCACGCCGGCGCCCCCGCTGGCGGCGGATCTTCCTTCCTCTTAGCCATTATTCATCACCACCTTCACCTGCAGGCCGATCCTTGGGAGCTAAGAAGGATTTCAGCTTCTCCTCGATGACACGCGGATTCTCGCCTGCTTGTATGGATAAAAGACCCTCGATCATGATGGTCTTTACCTGAATCTCAATATCATTGTCAACCTTCAGCTTCGACGCCACCGGTGTACAGATCCAGTTCGCAAGAAGGGAACCGTACAGAGTGGTCAAAAGTGCTACGGCCATAGCGGGTCCGATGGCTGCCGCATCCGAAAGGTTCTGGAGCATGTTTACCAGACCGATCAGAGTACCGATCATACCGAAGGCCGGTCCGCCGGCTCCAAGGTCTGACCAGAAGCCGATCCTGGCCTTATGTCTGTCCTCGGTACAGTACAGCTCAGTCTCCAGAATGCCGCGCACAAGCTCGGGATCCGTACCGTCTACGACGAGCATGATCCCTTTCTTCAAAAACGCATCGTCCAGATCCGCAGCGGCCTCTTCCAAAGAAAGAAGTCCCTCTTTTCTGGCTGTATTGGATAATTCTATGATCTTGGAAATAATCTGAACGGCATCGATGGCCGGTGTCTTCAGGATCAGCGTAAAGGATTTCAGTCCGCCGATAAAGTCTGCCATCGTATTAGCTGCCAACTGACAGGCAAAAGCCCCTCCGAAGGTGATCAGCGCAGAAGGCGCATCCATGAAGTTTTTCATTGCAGCAAAGCCGGAGTCGCCGGACACGATTCCGAAGACAACCAGCACCAGTGCAACCACCAATCCGATAATTGACGCTAAATCCAAAATCTCTCACCTACTTTTCCGTGATTTCAGTTCACATAATTACTCACACTATCACTACATAATTCTACTAAATTTTAGGGGTTTTGTCTATAATCTTTTCTAAAAACCCTAGATATTGTATGAATTGTTCACAAAAAATCGAGCCGTGCACATTCGCAAAATCGCCTCTGCGCGGCTTTACTTTTGCTCATGAGGGCTTATCGCCCCATAAATCCGAAATAAAAATGTACCCCTTCCGAGCAAGCTCGAGGGGCACATCTTCATTCCGTCTTTGCACGGCTCATTATTTCAGCATTATCTCTTCAGGTTTACAAGCTCTTCCAAAAGCGTATCCGATACGGTTATGATACGGGAGTTGGCCTGGAAGCCACGCTGGGTGGTGATCATCTCGGTAAACTCGCTGGAAAGATCCACGTTACTCATTTCCAGTACGCCGGTGGTCATGTAGCCGCCGTCAGCGGAGATGTCGATGCCGATGCCGTCGAACTCACCGGAGTTCATGGTCGAGGTATAAAGGTTGTCACCTTCCTTGGAAAGACCGGAGGCATTGGCAAATTTCGCTACTGCGATCTGGCCCAGAAGCTTGGTCTGGCCGTTGTCATATGCCGCATAGATCATACCGTCGTTCTGAACGGAAATGCCGCTCATCTCACCAAGGCGGCGGCCGGTACCTTTACCGTTTACATCACCGCTGACTGCGCCGATAGTGCTGACCTTATTGTTGTTGTAGTTGGAGGACGGAGCAAAGTCGATATTCACCGTCTCAAAGGCCGTATCCGGATCATCCCCAAAGGTCAGGGCCAGCTTTAAGTTGTTGGTCAGTCCGTTTACACTCTGGATCGCGCCGGTTGCGGGATTGTACTGGATCTGTCCGCCGGTGATCTGACGTCCTTCGGACTGGATCGCGCCGCCTGCACCGAGAGCGCTTGCCAGATTCCCTTCATTGAGCATCTGATTCAGCGTCTTGGGAGCGCCGCCGACGGTCATATAGTTCTTTCCGAACTCCTCAAAGGTGGTATAGCCGTATGCGGAAGCAACCTTCGCCTTATCTCCGGCACTCATATTCGGGTCATTTAAGTTGATCGGCTGCTCTACGCCGTTGTCGTCGGTATAATACAGGGTATTTCCGTCCACACGATAGCCGTTTGCCAGCTCCAGTGTCTTGGGATTGGCCAGTCTCTGTACGCTGCCGAGCTTGATATCATCGGTCTTTACGGAATTGCCTGCAGAATCCAGAAGATCTGTCAGCTCCACGGTGTAAAGTCCCTCTTCCGGAGTTGCCTTAAAGGAAAGCTTTGCCGAATACGCGTATCCTCTGTTGTCATAGATGCTGACGGAAGCGATCCTCCCTGCCTCGGAGGAAACCTGGGGATCATTTTTATCAATGATACCGGAAAGATAAGCTTCCGTGGTAGCCTCGGGGGGATAGGTCAGATTCTCGGCACTCATCACCTGCAGGGGGTG
Organism: Lachnospiraceae bacterium; assembly: GCA_024695605.1. Lineage (GTDB taxonomy): Bacteria > Bacillota > Clostridia > Lachnospirales > Lachnospiraceae > RGIG7926. The sequence continues at coordinate 12,072 of JAILHW010000081.1, forward strand.
TACGGTATCCTTACGGATCCCGCCCGTCGCCTGGTCAACGCCCCACCCCATAACATTGTATCCGTTGGAGCTCATTGCCAGATTGCCGGCACCGTCCACGTAGAAGGAACCGTCTCTGGTAAAGAAGTTATTGAGTCCGTCACTTACAACAAAGAAGGAATCTCCCGTGATACGAATATCGAACGGATTACCCGTGGACTGGGAAGAACCTGCTGTCTCAATATTAACCTTGGTCGCGCCGCTCTTTACACCAAGACCGACCTGTCTGGCATTCACACCGGCCTTACCGGTTTCGGAATTGGCACCGGATGCAGTCTGGGTGGTCTGATACATCAGCTCTGAAAAGGTTACGGACTGAGACTTATAAGAAGTGGTGTTAACGTTGGCAATGTTGTTACCGATAACGTCCATTTTGATCTGGTGGGTTTTCAGACCGGAAACGCCTGAATAAAGTGATCTCATCATAAGGCAGTGCCCTCCTGTTTTGTCGTTTTTCTATCGCTGCGGCTTCCCTGCCTTACTGTTAGGTCCCGATGCCCTCCGTGGCATCTTCACTGTTATTATCATTATCGGATGTTTCGCCCGAAGCATTAACCATTTGACGCATTTTTTCTCGATAAGCTTCAATGAGTTTTTGATCATCCTGGGAAACAAATCCCTTCTGGTAGGAATTCATGGCATCGAATACCTTGCCGATGTTCTCCACCCTGTCCTTATCGATCTGCGTTAGGCTGTCCACGCCGGGAAGCTTATTCAGTTCTGACAAAAGAGCCTTTGCAATATCAGAAGCCTCCAGATACTGGGTATCGCAAACGTGGGTCACGTCGTCCAGAGAATAGAGTTGATCGTCAACGGCTACCAGTGCCTTGCCGCTTTCATATTTCACATAATCCACGCGGCCCATCACCGTAGATTCCTGTCCGCTCTCGGAGGTGGTGGTGATCTCCACCGTCTGTCCTACCAGGGAAGAGGCTCTTGACAGATCCATGTTCTGACTCATGTTCTGCATCTGCTCTACCTCGGAGAAGGTGGCATACTGTGCAATATACTCGGTATTGGAGGTCGGCTCCAGGGGATCCTGGAATTTCATCTGTGCTACCAGAAGCTGCAGGAAATCATCTTTTCCCATGGTATTGCCGCCTTTGGCTTCCTTGGTGGAAGACACGGTTGATTGTGCATTTAAAACGCCGTCTGTTACGGTTGCTGATACGCCCATGCTGTTACCTCCTTACTTACGCCTGGAAATTCAGGCGGTTGCCGCCCATTCTCATCATTTCCACTTCCAGTTTTTCCGCATCACTCATCTCTTCGATCAGCTCCTCGCTGCCGGGATCGCCCAGATCCAGAATCCGTCTGGGGCTTCTCTTTGCCGCCATATCCTGTGCCTGCTGCTGCGCCTCCTGGCCGCTCTGATCCAGATTCTGCTCAAGCTCATGTCCTGCCACCGTTACCTCTATGGCATCCACCTTCATACCCTGCTCGATCAATGCATCCCGAAGCTGGGAAAGCTGGCTTTCCAGTGCTGCCCTGACGGCTTCATCCGAAGCGGTGAGCTGTCCTCTGATCACGCCGTTATCCGACTCCAGCTGCAGCCGGATGCTGCCCAGGTTTGCCGGATTGAGCATCATCTCAATCCCATTCAGCTTCTCACCACCGGTAACCTTGACGTGCTCTGCGATCTGCTCGATCACCTGCTGGGTCCGCTGCGCGCTCAGGCTCTGCTCCATCCGGTCCGCCGCGCCCTGCGTGGTAATGGGCTGCTCGCTCACAACCTGCTGTCCGGGCGCTGCCGCCTGCTGGGGCTGCAGATCGGCGCTCTGCTTTTTGCCATCGCCCCTTTGTCTGCCAAAGCTGTCAGACTCCCTTGCGCCTTCGGAGCTTTCCTTTGTGATCTGCTCCGCTGCCGGCGCCTTGGCTGTCAATTCTTCATCTGCCGGGATCTCGTCCTCGGAAGCCTTGCCTTCGATCACTGCTTCCTTCCCGGTAACCTTTACTTCCACTGTTTCTTCCATGACAGGTGCCGCCTGCCCGGTCTGCGAGGCTGCCTGCTCCCTGATGGCCGCTGTCAGCTCCTCAAGGCTCATACCCAGTTCATCCGCTGCCTGCTCCAGACTCTCCGTGATCTGTCCGCTGATCTGCAGTACCTGGGATGTCAGCTCTTCGCTCAGAACGATATCCGCAGGTCCGATTTCCTGAAGAGATGCCAAAAGCTGTGCCATATTGCCAGGCTGCATCAGATCCGCCACCGTCAGTCCCATGCTCTCCAAAAGCGCTGCCAGCTCGTCTGCAGAAATCCCCAGGCTTTCCGCCGTCTCCTCCAGGGCCTGCTCCTTAGCTGTAGCAATCTTGTCTGTATCCTTAGAAGGGCTCTGTCCATCTGCTTTTTTTACATCCTTAGCGGCTGTATCCGGCTTTTGCACCTTCTCTTTTTTTGCAGCCAAAGAGGCGTCCGCATTCTTTGCAGCCTTAACGCTGTCCCTTGCGCCCGCCTTCTGATCCGCATTCTTCGTCAGATTCATCAGATCGTCCTGAGACTGTTTTCCTGCCTCAGTTGCCTGCTTCATGATCTCGGAAAATCCGCTTGCTCCATCCTGTACGGATTCCTGGTTCCCCTTGGAGGAAACAGGGAGGATGGTCGAAAAACCGATGTCGTTTACCTTTGCCATACTATCTCCCGTAAGCTGCCGGGCAGCTTATTTCGGCATTTTTCCCGCATCCGTGCGGCCTCGAATTTACGATCCTTGTACCTATCTTATCGACAAAAGGGGGTGTTTTCTTAACCCCCTTTTGCGCCTTCCTCCAAACTTTAGCTCTTCGGATCCATGATCTTGGTGATCTTGGCCGATACCTCCGGCTTCATCACACCAAGGATCTTTCCTCTGTCCTCGGCCGTCATGACAGACAGGATCCTGGCTACCAGATCCAGATTGTCGGTCATGGCCTCAAAGATCTCCGCTGCCTGCTTGGGCTTCATCTCAGAGTAGGCCTGTGCATAGTCCTGCACCTGCTTGCTCTGCTCCTGTTCTCTTACCACTTCCTTATACAAGGCCTCCGCCGTGGCAGGATCCATGGATTCATAGTACTTAATGTATTCCTCCGGTCCGGGACCCTTGTCCGCATAGACCACTTCCTCATAAAACTCATTCTTGATCTTCTGGAACTCTACCTGCTTTTCCTCAAAGGTCTTGAGCCTGGCGATCTCCGCCTGCAGCTGCTCTAAGGTGGCAGAATCCTGTCCCGTCTTGGAGGTTGCGGCATCCAGCTGCAGTTGCAGGGATTTGATCTCCATTACCGCTTCCTCGAGACTGCTGTAGCCTGCCGTCAGATCCTCCGCTTCCTCGCTTCCGGGAAGGGCGCTCGAAGGCAGGATCTTATTGAGCACCGGAATGTCCTTGATCAGCGGTGTCATCACGTTGGTACCAAAGCCTCCCACATCCAGCTTGATCAAAAGAGCCGCAATCGCCAGCCAGATGATGATGATAAAGAGCGTTACGATAAAAATGGACAGAGGATGCCCGTCGGAATCCGGATCGATATTGGCTTCCTCCATGGCAAGCTCCTTTGCCCGTCTCTTCGCTTCCTTTTTCTGGGCCTTTTGCTCTGCCTTAAACTTTTTCTTTTCTTCTTTGACCCGCTTAAGCTCGTCCTCCTGGCTCGCAGGTGCCATAGCCTCCGGCGTATCTGCCATTAGTTCTCTCCTTTTTGTCCATAGGTATAACTGGTCAGCTGATCGATCTGCTTGCTCTCATCCGCCTTTTCCTGCTGCAAAAATTCATCAAAGGCGCGCTCCTTTAAGATCTCATGGGTTTTTCTCTCCTGCATCAGATCCACCATGACAAGGCGTTTTTGCTCCGCATCCTGTCTGGCCTTCTGGATCGCACCTTTTTGCTGCTCGATGGCTTCCTTCTGCAGCTCGATGGAAAGCTTGTTGTCCTCGATATCCCGGATGTTCAGGCTCTCGGCCTGTACCAGTCTTCTGGCCTCCTCCTCCAAAAACGCAAGGCGTTCTTCCAGCTTGGCAAGGGCTTCCTCCTCTTCGGCGATGACCATCAGTGCCCTGGCGTAATCATTTTTCGCCTGGGTCTCCAGCTTTTCCTTCACTGTCAGGATATTCTGCATCCGGTATCTGAATCTGGCCATCCCTCACGCTCCGCATCTTAAGAATCAAACAGCCCTTCCAGCAGCTGCAGTTCCTCGTCAAACTCAAACTTCTCATCCGTCTCCTGGCAAAGGAACCCGTTTACCGCATCGATCTTTTCAATCGCAAAATCGATGTTCGGATTGGAGCCTCTCTTATAGGCGCCGATATTGATCATGTCCTCCGCATCCCTATAGGTTGCCATGACATTTCTCAGCTTGCCCGCTGCCTGCTTGTGCTGCCTTGTGGCGATCTGGCTCATGCATCTGGAGATGGATTGCAGCACATCGATGGCCGGATAATGGTTGGCATGGGCGATCTTTCGATCCAGCATGATATGGCCGTCCAGGATGGACCTGGCCGTATCACAGATCGGCTCGTTAAAATCATCTCCGTCCACCAGTACCGTATAAAGTGCGGTAATCGAGCCCTTCGCATCCCTGCCTGCACGCTCCAACAGCTTTGGCATCTCGGAATACACGCTGGGCGGATAGCCTCTGGTCACCGGCGGCTCCCCGCTGGCAAGTCCGATCTCTCTTTGTGCCATGGAAAAACGCGTCAGGGAATCCATCATCAACAGCACATCTTTTCCCTGGTCGCGGAAATACTCCGCAATGGCGGTGGCCGTTTTGGCCGCTTTATTTCTCTCAAGGGCCGGTTTGTCGGAGGTGGCGATCACCACAACGGAGCGCTTCATTCCCTCCGGCCCCAGATCCCGCTCCACAAATTCGCGCACCTCACGGCCACGCTCGCCGATCAGTGCGATCACGTTGATATCCGCCTTGGTATTTCGGGCAAACATTCCCATCAGGGTGGATTTCCCTACGCCGGAGCCCGCAAAGATCCCGATCCGTTGGCCCTTTCCCACGGTGATCAGACCATCTACGGCCTTGACGCCAAGGGGAAGCACTTCATCGATGATCTCCCGGTCCATGGGATCCGGGGGCGGTGCATCTACGGGATACTCCGCAGCACCCTTCATAAAGTCCGCATCCGCGCCGCTGACACGCCCGAGTCCGTCCAGGGTTTTACCCAAAAGCTCCTCACCCACCTTAACAGATAGGGGAAAGCCTTCATTTTCCACCACGCATCCGCCGCCGATGCCGTCCGTTACCTCAAAGGGCATCAGCACTGTACGACCGCCCTTAAAGCCCACGACCTCAGCGTGAATATAGTCTCCGCCCCGGCCGCTGACATAGATCCGGCACAGATCTCCAAGTCTGGCATCCGGTCCCGCCGACTCGATGGTCAGTCCCACCACGTTGACGACCTTG
>JAILHW010000082.1 GCA_024695605.1 Lachnospiraceae bacterium
TCAAGTACCTTGAATTGAAGTAACCTTGTAAGAAGAACCGCCAGGTAGCAGATTAAAAAGCCAGCAAATCTGCTGACTTGATGAAAGTGAGGCTTTTACAAAACCCTAAAGAATTATAGTGCTAAATCCTAAAGACGGGAAATTGTGCAAAATTGCATCTTGCATTTGTGAAAAAAACGTAGTATAGTTGGCAATGATAAGTGAATAACGGAGAAACCGATGATGCGGAGATAAAAACAGATCGTGCACTCACAGAGAGTCCGGGGAGCTGAGAGCCGGACAGAACGCAGCCTGTTAAATGGACCGCAGAGGGCAAGGGGAAAGGCAGAAGAAGGCTGAGTATCCGAGACGTAATGCCTGCGTGAAAGGCTGCGGATATGTTGGTATCCGGCAAAGAGTATGCGATAGCATAAAGCAAGGTGGCACCGCGGGAAATTTGTATTTACCGTCCTTGACAGAAGAGATCTTTTGTCAGGGACGTTTTTTATTTCAACAGGTTACGAATGCCTGTGCAGGGATGTGAATCGGTTGAGAAAAAGAGTCAGAATGAAAAATGATCATGAAAAACGAAAGGAGGATAACCCATGAAAACCTACCCGGATTATGAGGGGATCCTACGGATTGCAGAGGAAAAAAAGCCTGCTGTGATCCCGGTGGCATACGAGATGCTGGCGGATCTGAAGACACCCATTGAGGTGTTGAAGATCCTGAAGAATGTCAGCAGGCATGTGTTTTTGCTGGAAAGCGCGGAGGATAACAAGAACTGGGGGCGCTACACCTTTCTGGGGTATGATCCGAGAATGTGCCTGACCTGCCGGGATCATGAGTTCACCATTCAGGATGGGGCAAAAGCTGTGACAAAGACGGTGGAGCATCCCGGGGATGAGATCCGGAAGATCCTGAAGGACTATCAGAGCATCCCTGTGGAGAATATGCCGCCCTTTACCGGGGGGCTGGTGGGATATTTTTCCTATGACTATATCAAGTACAGCGAGCCGTCTCTGGAACAGGGAGGATTGGGCGAGCCGGATGAGGACGGCTTTCAGGACCTGGATCTGATGTTATTTGATAAGGTGATCTGCTTTGACAATTTCAGGCAGAAGCTGATCCTCATCACCAATCTGAAAACCGGGATCGGTAAAGAGAGCGCTGCCGAGGATGGCGCCAGGCTTCGGGAAAAGTTAGCCGATGCTTACGATTTTGCTGTCAGGGAGCTTTCCTCCATGCGGCAGTTGATCCTGCAGGGAGAGCCGAAGGCGGAAGAGCCGCTGAGGCTGAAGACAGACTTTCAGCCATTGTTTACCGGGGAGCAGTACTGCGATATGGTGCAAAAGGGAAAGGCATACATCAGAGAGGGAGATATCTTCCAGGTGGTGCTTTCCAACCGGATGGAAGCGAAGATGGAGGGAAGCCTTCTGGATACCTACCGGATCCTTCGGACGAAAAATCCTTCCCCCTACATGTTTTATTTTTCCGGCAGCGATCTGGAGATCGTGGGAGCTTCTCCGGAGACACTGGTAAAGCTGGAAAAGGGCAAGCTATACACCTTCCCCCTTGCAGGCACCAGACCCCGGGGCAAATCCATGCAAGAGGATGAGGCCTTGGAGAAAGAGCTTCTGGCAGATGAAAAGGAAAGAGCCGAGCATAATATGCTGGTGGACCTTGGGAGAAATGATATCGGAAGGATCAGCAGGATCGGTTCGGTCAAGGTAGAGCGGTATATGGATATCCTGAGATTCTCCCACGTGATGCACATTGGCTCCACGGTATCGGGGCAGCTTCGAAAGGATATGGACAGCCTTTCGGCAGTGGATGCCATCCTTCCCGCAGGTACCTTATCCGGGGCACCGAAGATCAGAGCCTGCGAGATCATCGGAGAGCTGGAGGGAGCCAGACGGGGAATCTACGGCGGTGCCGTGGGATACCTGGATTTTACGGGAAATCTGGATACCTGTATTGCCATCCGGCTGGCCTTTGCCAAGAACGGGAAGGTGTATGTCAGATCCGGTGCCGGGATCGTGGCAGACAGCGTTCC
>JAILHW010000228.1 GCA_024695605.1 Lachnospiraceae bacterium
TTTTCATCCTACCACAATCCGTTGTGGATTTCCATATCTTTTATAAAGAATACTGTATACACTTTCGGCATCGCCGGCTACGGTGCGGGTACAACTTCCCGGCTGCTTTCCGACAGATGGTGCGCTTCTAAGAAACCGCAGGCCTGCGTTCTTCTTTCTTCACGGGTCGGGCCCAAATGCCATCCGGGCACTGTGGGCCCTGAATCGCACATCCCTGTGCGATTCTCCCTAATAGCGGCAATCTGCGCTTTCCAAGAATCGCATCCATCTGACGGGCTCCGCTCGCTGCCGGGAAGTGTATCACGCCACCTCCCGCCGGCGATACCTGCGCTGTGATCGTATATCAACTGGGATGTTGGGGAAACGTACTCGGTGTATCGCAGATGGGAAGATATGTCAGGGTGGTTGTTCTCACTGTATACGCTTTTGGCATCGCCTGCTACGGTGCAGATACGACTTCCCGACTGCTTTCCGTTAGATGATACGCTTCTAAGAAACCGCAGGCCTGCGTTCTTCTTTCTTCACGGGTCGGGCCCAAATGCCCTCAGTCGGAAATGCTCTCCTCCTCGATCACGACCGACATGGCCCACACGGGAAGCGCAGGGCGGTGCTCATCCTCGTTCATGAATACGAACAGGGTCTTGTAGGCGGGCATGAGCTCGGGATAGGTGCCGTAGCCGTCGGTAAAGTAGATCAGGCCCTTCACGTTGTCAAGCTCACGCTTGTCGATCAGCTCCTGCACATAGGCAAAGGCGGGGCGAAAGTCCGTAGATCCGAAGCCCTCGAGCTTCACCTGCTTCAGATATCCGTCCAGCTCCTGCTGATCGCGGATCACTGTATCCTTTCGTACCTGGTTATCGCACTGCAGGATGTGGATATTGACCTTGGTAAAGAAGCTCTCGCTGTTTTTCAAAACGCTCATGGTCTGCTTCAAAAAGGATTCCACAAGTCCGTCCCGGCAGGAAGCTGAGGTATCGAGCACGATCACAAAGTCGCGGATCTTTTTCACATCCCGATATTCGAGCGGCTCCACAAGCGGCATATTGCCGTACTGTGAAAGGCCATAGGTATAGTAGATATAGTCAAATTCATCGTCATTGATCATCAGATCCTCGGCAAAGGACGCAAAGGTAGCCAGAATCTGTTTATAGTCAAAGCGTTCTCTGGTGGCTTCGGACAGGTTAAAGGACAGGCTTTCAGACTTGCTTTTTCCTTTGGAAAAGCTTTTCAGATCCGCCTTGACGCGCTCGGCGATCTTCTTAAAGGCTTCCATATTCGGAATGATCTGTGTCACGGTTTTCCAGCTGATATGCTCATCTCTGTGAGACAGCGCTTCCAGCTCTTCTATCTCCTTAGGGGAGAGTTTGTTCTCGGTCAGAAACCGATAGATATGCTCAGCCGTAAACGGGAGCTTTTTCTTTCGCTCTCTTCGGCTCATTCCCATTTGATTCCACAAAACGGAGTGATGATAGACTTCCTCGGATTCGGGATTCATATCCCGCTGCAGCTTTTTGATCCATGTCAAAAGCTCGACGTCCCGAGGCAGGGAGGATGCGGGAAGTGACAGCTCCAGGATGGTATTTTCCACGGCAAGATCCACAGCCAGATCCCAGAGGGGTTGCTGCCCAATCTTATCGTAGCCGAAGCTGTGATAGAATATGCAGTGAAACAGGCAGTGCAGATACAGTCGCATGGCAAAGGCCGGCTGATCGCTGCTTTGTAAAAGCAGCCAGAGGGGATCGTAATACAGTTTTTTACCATCCGTAGATGCACCGTTTAAATGCTCGCGGCTCTCGGGTGTCAGGGCAAACACAGCCACATCCAGAAACCGCATATTGACCACTATGGTATCTCTTGCCAGCTGCATCAGCTCAGCTGCAAGATCCCGGATCTGATCCTCTTTGGTTTGTATTCCCTGCTTTGTATGTTCCATAGGCACGCTTTCAAAACGAATGTCAGACCAGCTCCTGATTTCTTAAGTAGGTCTCTTTGATGATCTCCTGCACCTGTTTGCTCACAGCCTTCTTTTCTTCACGGCTCATGTCCTTCATCGAAATGGGCTTGCCGTATTCGATCACCACATGGGCCTTTTTGACATAGGGCATATGGGCTTCGAAGATCTGCTCGGTATTGTTCAATGTGACCGGTATGATGGAAACGCCGCTCTTTTCCGCCATCTTCAGGCTTCCGTCATGGAAGGGCAAAAGGATCTCCTCCGTTTTGTTTCTGGTACCCTCCGGATAGACGCAGACCGAAATGCCTTTTTTCAAATACTCGATATTCTGCAGGATCAGCTGCAGACCCTGCTTTAAGTCCTTGCGGTTTAAAAAGGTGCAGTACAGATTTTTCATCCAGTCGGAAAGCAAGGGGTAACGCAGCATTTCCGTCTTAGCGATATAGCCACAGGCATGGGGCACCCTGGCATAGGTCAGGATCACGTCATAATAGCTGCGGTGGTTGGATACATACAAAACCGCCTCATCCTTCGGTACGTTCTCCTCACCGATCACGGTCAACCTGGTACCGGACAAAAACCTGATCACCTTAAAGCCCCACTGGGCAAGGGCCAGACAGGACTTTGCTTTTGCCTTCTCACTGATTTTTCCGATGATCCATTCAATCAGAAGGATCGGAATTCCGATGGCTAGATACAGGATGACAAACAATATGATCAGAATAAAACGAATCATCTCAGTTTCCTCTTTTCTCAGGCATTCCAGGTCAGCCGGTGCAGCTGTCCCTCGGTATTCAGGCTCAAAAAATCGTTCTGGCGGAGCGCCTCGTACAGCACGATGGCTACGGCATTGGAAAGATTCAGGGAACGGGTCTGCCCCAGCATGGGAATACGGATGCAGTCCTCCCTGCGGTCGACCAGGATCTCTTCGGGAATCCCCGCGGATTCTTTTCCGAACATGATAAAATCGTCCGGACCGAAGGTAACCTCCGAATAGACCTTTTGGGCTTTGGTGGTGGCCATCCAGATCTTTGCTCCGGGATGTTTTTGCAAAAACTCTTCAAAATGCAGATAGCGGGTAACGGATAACTGACTCCAATAATCCATTCCCGCCCGCTTCAGCTGTTTTTCACTCAGGGAAAAACCCAGCGGCTCGATCAGATGCAGATCCGTTCCCGTCGCCACGCAGGTTCTTCCAATATTTCCTGTATTGGCCGGAATCTCCGGCTCGTGTAACACAATATGCATAGTTTTACTTCTTATGATTTGCGATAAATCTTGCGATGCGCTCCATTGCGAGCTTGAGGTTTTCCAGGGAATATGCATAGGAGATACGAAGGAAGCCTTCTCCGCAGTCACCGAAGGCTGTTCCGGGTACCACTGCGACCTCTTCCTCCTTCAAAAGCTCCATGGCAAACTCCTCCGAGGTCATTCCAAACTGTTTGATGCAGGGGAATACGTAAAACGCACCAAAGGGCTCAAAGCAGGGCATTCCCATTTCCGAAAAGGCATGCATCAGATACCGTCTTCTCTGGTTATAGGCCTCCCGCATCTTTGCCACATCATCATCGCCGTTTCGAAGTGCGTCCACAGCCGCATACTGGCTGGTGGTCGGTGCACACATGATGGCAAACTGATGGATCTTGGTCATCTGGGACAGGATCGAAGCAGGTCCGCAGGCATATCCAAGTCTCCAGCCGGTCATGGCATAGGCCTTGGAAAAGCCGTTGATCAGAATGGTCCGCTCCTTCATTCCGGGCAGGGATGCTATGGAAACATGCTCGTTTAGATAGGTCAGCTCGGAGTAGATCTCATCGGAGATCACGAACAGATCGTGCTTTTCGATAACGGGCAGGATCGCCTCGAGATCCTTTTGCTCCATAATGGCTCCCGTCGGATTGTTCGGGAAGGGAAGCACCAGTATCTTACTCTTTTCGGTAATGGCATCCTCCAGCTCTTTGGCTGTCAGCCTGAACTCATTTTCTGCCTTCAGCTCGATGATCACGGGCTTTGCTCCCGCGAGGATCGCACAGGGCTCATAGGATACATAGGAGGGCTGCGGGATCAGGACTTCTTCCCCTTCTCCGGGATTGATCATGGCACGAAGCGCCAGATCGATGGCCTCCGATCCGCCCACGGTAACGAGGACCTCACTTCTGGGGTCATACGAAATGCCCAGACGTCTTTTGCAATACTCGCAGATCTCCGTCCGAAGCTCCATCAGACCGGAATTGGAGGTATAAAAGGTCCGTCCTTTTTCCAGGGAATAGATACCCTCATCACGGATGTGCCAGGGGGTATCAAAATCAGGTTCGCCCACACCCAGGGAGATGGCATCCGGCATTTCCGCTACCAGATCGAAAAACTTCCGGATTCCCGAAGGCTTCAGCTGCACTACCTGTTTTGCCAAGGGATCTCTCATGGTGTCACCTTCATCCTTTCATCTACTTCATCATTTTTCAGGATCGTACCGTGATCCTTGTATTTTTTCAGAATAAAGTGGGTTGCCGTGCTCATCACCGTTTCCAGGGTGGAAAGCTTATCGGTCACAAAGCCGGAAACCTCCTTTAAGGTCTTTCCCTCCAGCGTCACCAGAAGATCGTACCCGCCGGATATCAGATAGACGGAATTGACCTCCGGATACTTGTAGATCCGTTCTGCGATCTTATCAAAGCCCTGTCCTCTCTGGGGCGTTACACGAACCTCGATGAGGGCGGTAACCTTTTCAATGTTGGTCTTTTCCCAATCGATCAGGGTATGGTATCCGCAGATAATCCCTTCCTCTTCCATAGCCTTCAGTTCATTGGCTACCTCGATCTCCGGTTCTCCCATGATGATCGCCAGTTCCTTCAGATCGATGCGGCTGTTTTTCTCGATGATCGCCAAAATTCTCTCTCGCATCTCATTCCTCCTGCTGTCTCTTCTGTCTGCTTGGTCTTATATCTGTTTCCTGTCAGATTGCAGCGAGGGCTGTAACCTGTAACATTTGAAAGCATACCACAACTACACGTCTCTTGCAATCTCTGACGCCTCTTTCCGTCCTCTATGCAAGGGAAAAATCGTTGTCGCTGTTCCGTTTTTTCAATACTCTTTTCAGGTCTGCCAGATCCGATTTTCTCGGAATATTCAGATGCCGCACTTCCTCGCCCGAAAACAGGATTCTGTCTGCGTGCGGCGTGATCTGTCCGATGAGGGAACAGGCCAGTCCGTTTTTGCAAAGAAGCTTCTCCGCCGCCCTTCCGTTTCTGCACACCAGAAGAAAGACGCCCTCGGAGGGAAGCTCGTAAGGGTTGAGCTGATAATGACCTAAAACCTCCACCACGCTCTGTTTCATGGGGATCTGTAAAAGCTCCGCTTCCATACCGCAGCCAAGCGTCTCTCCCAGCTCCCAGAGCGCGCCGAACACCCCGTGCTCTGAGGCCTGAAACAGCAATGGCGGAAGTTCCTTTGAAAGTGCAAAATGCCCGCTGCCGCGGGACAGCAGCGCTCCAATATCCGCCCTGCTTTTTTGGCAGCTTTCGGCAAAGGCACCTGCCCCTGTTTTCTCTAAGCTGACCTGACCGAGCAGCCAGGCGGGAAAGGCCCCTGTCAGCTCCTCTTTTTTATGCTGCAAAAGAAGGGCTGCCGTCTGCAGTCCCGGATATCCGATCACCAGAAGATCCGGCCAAACGCTCTGATACAATGCGCGCAGCTTTTGCCGCTGCCCGGGGCCGACCTCTTCCTCTTTCCAGGATCCGTCCGTTTCTTGTAAAAAAAGGGCGCAGCAGGTAATTTTCTCTGCGCCCTTTTGCTGATACCGTTTTTGCATATTTACTGTCCTGCGGCCGCTGCTGCGGCTGCCTCCTGCTGCTGTCTGATGGCTTCCTGCTGCATACGCAGTGCCTCCTGCAGTGCTTCCTGCTGGGCCTTGACTGCCGCATCATGGGCTGCCTGCGCCTGTGCCGCCACATCACTTTGCGGCGCCGAAACCGTGCCTGCATTAATGGATGCCGCTGCCGCCCTGCACGATTCGATGCTGCCGGTGGCAAGCGCTGCCCGGATGGCTGCGGAAGCTGCAGGATCCGAGGTGGCCGTTCCCACTGCCGCGGTCCTGGGAACCGCATTGTATTTGCTGCTGTTTACCAGCGTACGGCTTTCCTCTTTTCCATCTACCGTAACGATCTTCCAAAGCTCGGCCGTATATCCCACATGTGCCGACTGCACACTGACATAACCGGCTCTCTGGGAGGGATCTCCCACCACCTTTTCACCGGTGGGCTCCGTTCTGGAAAGCACCTTGCTCTCGTAGCTCACCTTTCTGTTCGACGGCCTGGTCTCATGGCCGTAGATGGTAAAGGTGATGTGCTTATCCGGGGAGGTATAGCCCTCGATATAGATCGGATAGTCCGTATTGTTGACAAAGCGCATATCCTTTTCCGTTCCGGAGATCGCCGCATCCTCACTGGGCTCTACGTAATTGACGATCATGGAATGGTTCTGGCGCTGGGTGATCTCAAGCTCGGCCCGAAGCGCCGCATTGTAAAGTGTGGTGGATACCTGACAGATCCCGCCGCCCAAAGAGTCCACGACCAGTCCCGCATTATAGGCACCGGCCATAAAATACCCGTTTTCCTCCGTAAAAGGACTGACCGTCTCATAGGTGGAAAATTCTTCTCCGGGGTACAGAAGCGTCCCGTTGATCTTGGAAGCACCGTTTTTCAGATTGCCGCTGCGGTTTGCACCGGAGGATGAAAAGCTGGTGGTAAAGGTACCGAGAACGTCCTTTACTGCCGTCAGCTGTTCTTCGCTTCCCCTCGGCTCCGTGGTCTGTGCCGCCAGATCCACCGTGATCGCATCCTCTGTCTCGATTTGGGAAAGGCTGTCCCTGATGACCTCAACCGAACTGTTGATATCGATCTCTACGCCTGTCTGTCCGGGGGTATAGACAAATTCTCCGTCCTCCCTCGTCAGCGTACCGTCCACCGGCTCCACATTGTACGCAGCCGTTTTTTCCTCCAGGATCCTTCTGATGGCATTGTCATCAAAGCTCAGATCCATGGGAAATACCTTATTCTCATGCTCCAGATCCTTGAGGGCCTTATAGCGCTGTACGATATTGCCGGACTTGCCAAGCTGCCCGGCCTCGGTGACGATCTGGTGGTTGGACCATTTCAGTCCAAGCTCCTTTGCGCTGACCACGACCTTGTTGTCATTCAGGGCATTGAGGGTGATCTTTTTTGCGCCAAGCTCTCCCACATAGGCATTCACAGCCGCCTCGGCCTCCAAGGGCGTCATACCGGATACATCGACCTGATCGATGAAGATTCCCTTTTCGATGGTGTCCAAGCCTGCCGCAGATGTCCTGCTACAGCAAAAAAGGACTATCGACGCACAAAAAAGGAGGGCCGCCAGTCCTGCTTGATTTCCTCTTTTCATGTTCTTACCTCTTTAATACCTGCTGCAGACAGCCTAGAAATATCCGATGGCTGCGATGGCAAGGGGCACTACCATTGCCAAAACCAGGATCACTGCGATGATGGTTGCTACAATTCTTCTGCTTTTCTTATTCTGAAACATAATAACCTCTTTTCCAAGCCTTCGTTTTCCTCTTTGTTGACAGATTTCTCAAAGTATGTTTTAGTAATGGACAGACCTTTCAATCCGGCAACATTACAGGACATTATACAATGAAATTCCCTATTTTGACAATAGTAATCGTGTTTATCGTCTGGCTGACCGTCAAGCTTTCCCAGGGCAAGACAGACCGTCAGGAAAAGACGCGCGCCTTCTGGGAGAAGGAACGCTCCTCCAACATGGTCCCGAAAAAAAGCCTGGATGATCTGCACTATATCCAGTTTCCCTTCGAGCTTCTGCCCGCTACGTCCTCTTTTACGGAGGAGGGTCAGAACATTCCTTCCTCGCTTCTGATGCTGAACGGTCTGCGGGGAAAGAAGATCGTCAACTTCAACAACATCTCCAACACGGATCTAAAGCTTACGTACGGCACGGCCAATATCACGCTGCTGACCGAATATGACACCAACTTCATCACCCTTTGCAGGGAAGGCAATCTGCTGACCCAGTATCTGGCAGGTGCGGACAGAAAAGAAGAGGCCCGTGTCATTTCCGAGGCTCTCATCCGGTGCGGCTCCGATGTGGTCGCGCAGTATGTGCTTCTCTTTTCCCTCTATGAAGAAACCGGTTCCGAGGATGCAAAAAATAAGCTTATGCTAACTATTGAGCAGATGACCTCCAACCGGAAGGATGCGATCCAAAAGGCTCTGCAGGAGCTTTTGGAGCAGCCTGCTAAAGCTGTCGGATCTGCCGACGAAGAGGCAGGATCATAGACGAGGAGACGGACAGCTCATCGACACCCATCTGCAAAAAGGTTTCGGTCAGCGTCGGATCGGATGCCAGCTCTCCGCAGATGCCCACCTTGCAGCCGAAACGGTGGCCGTTTTCAACGGTCAGTCGGATCATACGAAGCACTGCTTCATGATGGGGATCGATCAGGTTATCCAGCTCGGGATTCTGACGATCGACGGCCAGTGCATACTGGGTCAGGTCGTTGGTACCAATGGATAAAAAGTCGGCTTCCTGCGCCAGAAGATCGGAGATCATGGCGGCGGCAGGAGTTTCGATCATCACGCCCAAAGGCACATCCCGATATTCATATCCGGCTTTTTCAAGATCTGCCTTGGCTTTTTCTATATGGGCTCTGACCTGCAGGATCTCCTCCCGGGAGATGATCATGGGAAGCAGGATGGCTACCTTGCCATAGCAGGCGGCCCGCAAAATGGCCCGAAGCTGGGTTTCAAACAGCTGCGGCCACTGCAGACAAAGCCGGATCCCCCGAAGTCCCATCGCAGGATTATCCTCCTTCGGAAGCTTTAAATACGATGCCTGCTTGTCCGCCCCGATGTCCAGGGTGCGGATGATCACGCTTTTTCCCTCCATGATCTTCGCCACGGCTTTATACACTTCAAATTGCTGTTCTTCACTTGGCTCCCTGTCGGATTCCAGATATAAAAATTCAGTCCTGAAAAGGCCGATGCCCTCCGCATCAGAGGCCATGGCTCTTTTTGCGCCGTCTACGCTGCTGATGTTGGCAAACAGATCGATCTGTCTGCCGTCCTTGGTTACGGTAGCAAGTCCCTTCATTTCGGCCAGCAGCAAAGCCTCCTGCTGAAGCTGCTGCTGCTTTTGTTCTACCTCCCGGAACAGCGCTGTCGAAGGATCCGTGATCAGGGTTCCCTCCCAGCAGTCCAGGACTGCTTTTTTTCCATCCTCTGTAGGCAGAAGATCGATGCCGGAAAGCATTGGGATCCCCATACTCCTTGCCAGGATGGCAGTATGGGAGTTGGAGGAGCCGGACAATGTGACAAGGCCGGCCAGGTTGCTTTTATCGATCTGGATCAGCTCGGAGGGTGTGATCCCCTCGCAAAACAGGATCACGGGCTCTGTCAGCACCAAAGGCTCCGCAGCCG
Organism: Lachnospiraceae bacterium; assembly: GCA_024695605.1. GTDB lineage: Bacteria > Bacillota > Clostridia > Lachnospirales > Lachnospiraceae > RGIG7926. The sequence goes on from JAILHW010000228.1 coordinate 9,421, forward strand.
CTGCATCACCCGAAAGCACCTCGATCAGACGGTCTGAAATATCTCTGACATCCTGGGCCCTGGCCCTGATATAGTCATCCTCAAAGGAAGAGAACAGCTTTTCCAGAACAGCTGAGGTTTTGGAGATGGCGTACTCTGCGTTGACCTTGTTTTTGCGGATGTTATCGCAGACTGCATCGATGTATTCCTGATCGGCCAGAAGGATCTGGTACGCTTCGAAGATCGCAGAGCCGGACCGCCCCACCTCGGACATAGCGGTATCATAGAGCGCCTTAAGGGATTCTCTTGCCAGTCTGCGCGCTTCATGAAAGCGGCGGATCTGCTCTTCCGGATCCTCCACGTCAATACGCTTTACCTTATGTTTTTGTCTGGAATAATACTTGAGTCTTCCGGCGGCGATGCCTTTGACGATCTTTTTTCCGTGATAGGTCTGCATAGACGGCTCCTTGCGGTTTCGTATAGATGCTTCCATTGTACCATAGATGCGCAAAATGCGCAAAAAACATAAGCGTGTCGGGAAAAGAAAAAAAGTGTGTTTTTAAGCGGCAGAATATGCTATACTGAAAGCGGCCGTTTTCCATCAAAAAGTAACGGCAAAATGTACAAAGGGGGCAAAACAATGCAGGCTTACAAGAAAATTGATTATGCAAGAAACAAGGACGTGGTGCTTCGTTACATACCGGGACATTTTGTAACGCCCAATTCCCATGTAAATTATTACATGGACCTGACGGATATGAAGTCCCGCCAGCGCGAGGCAAGAGCCACCGGTGAGGAGATCGCGGAGTTTTATCTTTCCTCGGATCTGATCGATACGATCCTGTGCCTGAATGGAATGGAAGTGGTAGGCGCTTATCTGGCCAACAAACTGACCAAGGCCGGAATCCTGTCCGCAAATGCCCATCAGACTATGTATATCACATCTCCGGAATACAATGTTTCCGGACAGATGATGTTCCGTGAGAACAACCAGCATATGATCAAGGGTAAAAGAGTGCTGGTTCTGATCGATACCGCAACCACCGGTGCAACGCTTCAGAGCGCCATCGGATCCATCAAATTCTACGGCGGCCAGGTAGTGGGCGTTTCCGCTATCTTTTCCATGGCAGAGAGGATCGAGGGCTTCCCCATCCGCTCTTTGTATTCTTTAAGCGACCTTCCCGACTATGCCACCTACTCCGTGGATAACTGTCCGCTTTGCAAGGCAGGCGCTCCGGTGGATGCCATCTGTAACGGATTTGGTTATTCGACACTGTAAAACGGTTTTGATACCGGCACACGAGTCGCAGTATAAAAACGAGCAAGAGGCGGAGGATGATCCTCCGCTTCCCTTATATGTGCGCTACCCAAAATATGATCAGCGGCGCACGTTTTCTACAGGCAGGGGGATCGTATGGCAACAAACCGGACAAAGGAAATCCTGAAAAAGTTAGACGAGGCTTACGGCACGGAAAAGATCTGCTATCTGCAGCATGAAACACCGTGGCAGCTTTTGTTTGCCACCATCATGAGCGCCCAGTGTACGGACGAGCGGGTTAACATGGTGACAAAGGACCTGTTTGTGAAGTATCCTACGCTTGCGGATTTTGCAAATGCGGACCAGAAAACGCTGGAGCAGGATATTCATTCCACCGGCTTTTATCACAACAAAGCCGCCAATATCATCGCCTGTGCGAAGAAGCTTTTACAGGAGCATGACGGCGTGGTGCCCTCTTCCATCGAGGAGCTGACAGCGCTTCCCGGCGTGGGCAGAAAGACCGCCAACGTGATCCGGGGAAACATTTATGATGAACCCAGCATCGTGGTGGATACCCATGTAAAACGGATTTCGGCAAAGCTGGGACTGACGAAGGAAACGGATCCGGAAAAGATCGAAAAGGATCTGGAAAAAGCCCTGCCCAGGGATCACTGGATCCTTTGGAATATCCATATCATCACCTTCGGAAGACAGATCTGCTTTGCCCGGAATCCGAAGTGTGAGGAATGCTTTTTGCAGGATCTTTGCAAATGGCACACGCAGCAGAAAAAGGGAAAAAAGAAAACCTGAAGGAGACCGGGCGCAATGCAGGAACCATCGATAGACGCCGTTGTCCTCGACTTAGAGACCACGGGCCTTTTGAAAAAGACAGATAAGATCATAGAGGTTGGCGCCCTGAAGATCCGGGGCGGGGAGGTCGTAGATACCTTCAGCCGTCTGATCGATCCGGGATTTCCCCTTTCCGAAGCCGTTTCCAATCTGACCGGGATCACCCGGGACATGCTGGCCGGACAGCCGCAGTTTACCGAAGTTGCCGATGAGCTGGAGGCCTTTCTGGAGGACGATATTCTGATCGGACACAGCATCACCACGGATTTTGCATTTCTGAAAAAGGCCTTTGTGGATGCAAAGCCCAAGGGCTATGTGTTTGCAAAAAAAGGGATCGATACGCTGCGCCTTTCCAGAGTGTTTCTTCCCGCCGATGAGAAAAAAACGCTCTCCGCCGCCTGTGCGCATTTCGGATACACCTTCAAGCCCCACAGAGCGGTTGAGGATGCCAGGGCCAACTGGTTTTTATTTCAAAAGCTGTCAGAGCAGTTTGGAGAAAAAGAACCGGGCTTGTTTGAGCCAAAGGAGCTGGTCTTTTCCGTAAAGCGGGATACGCCCATCATGAAAAAACAGATGGAGCAGCTGCAAAGGCTCCTTACGGAAAAGGACCTGGAGCTTCCGGTGCCGCCGGAGAGTCTGACCAAAAGCCGGGCCAGCCGTATCATAGACCGGATCAGAAACGGGGAAACAAAGGATCTGTTAGGATAAAAAAAGCCTGAGACTCGCTCAGGCTTTTTCCAATGCCTCGCTGACACTCGCTGCCAGCTGGCTTAAGGCATCATCGATCCGTTTTTTCTCCGGCAGTGCGGGGATCCCGCCCCAGCCCTGTACGCAAAGGCTTCCCGCCACATTGCCGTACATCACCGCCGAGCGGATCATATCCTCCGTGATCTCCGAAGGAGACTTGATCCCGAAGCTTAAAAGCTTTGCCAAAAATCCGCCCCAGAAGGCATCTCCGGCCGCCGTCGTATCGATGGGATAAACCTTTCTTCCGGGAATCGTATCACTCATCACGGACCCGCCGCTTCTTCTGAAATAGTACCTGGCGCCCTTTTCCGCCAGCGTTTCCACCAAAAGCGTGATCCGGTTTTTGATCATATATTCCTCGATCTGATCCTCAATGCCGATAAAGCCAAGCTCCTCCTCGGAGATCTTGACCAGGTCGCAGAAGGGCATCACCTCATCCACCTGTTTTCTGCACGCCTCCTCATCCGGCCAGATCATATCCCGATAATTGATATCAAAGCTGACGATCCGCTCCGATTTTCTGGCCAGGCGCATTGCCTTTTTCACGGCGCTCCTTGAGGGCTCATCGGATAGGGAAAAGCTTCCCGTATGCAGCATCCTGCTATCCTCGATATCCTCCTCTTTGACATCCTCCTCCGATAACAGAATATCCGCGCCGGGCTTTCTGGCAAAGGTAAAGGAGCGTTCTCCTTCGGATCCGATGTGGACAAAGGCAAGGGTGGTAATGGCCTCATCCGTCAAATCCGGACACAGGATCCTTATCTTTTCCGCCTCTAAAACCGTCACCAGCCGCTTTCCGAAATCATCCTTTCCAAGCTTGCCCAAAAAGCCGACGTCCATGCCGCTTCTTGCAGCCATCACAGCCACATTTGCAGGGGCTCCGCCGGGGTTTGCCGTAAACTCATCCGGTGTACTTCCCGGGGTAAAATCGATCAGCATCTCACCAACGCATAATAAATCCATCTGTTCTTCCTTTCCGCTGTCACACTTTCCGTAACGATGCTGACATCATACCACAAAACACCGCCAAAAAACACCCCCTGCGGGCGCACTTTTAATTGACAGTATTTTCAGATTACTTTATACTTAAGAGTGGTTTTATCTATACAACTCAAATCAGCAGGAAAGGGGGGTGCAAAGTTGCAGAAGATTCTCGTTCGTGACCTGAAACCGGGCATGATCACCGCAGAAGATATCTATTCCATTGACGGTCAGTTGATCCTGTCAAAAGATTTCGTACTGACGCAGGATTCCATCAGCCGCCTGGAGTCTTTTGCCATCTATTCCATCCGGATCACGGATCAGATCTCGACTCCTTACCGGGAAGTGATCAATCAGGCGCCTTCGGCGAAGGAAAGGGTTCGGGCCAACCCGGATTTCAAAGCCTTCAAGGTCAGCTTCGAAGAAAACGTCGATACCCTGAAAACTACACTCAGTCAGGTTGTAAGGGCCAATTCCAATTTTGACGCAGAGAACGTGATCTCGCAGACCCTGTCTTTGATCGGTAAAACGGAAAAGTCCTCCATCAGCATGATGGATATGCTTTTGAATATGAGGGATTATGATGACTCGACGTATGCCCACATGGTAAACTGTTCCATTCTCTGTAACGTGTTTGCCGGATGGCTTCGGATGAATCAGGAGGAGCGCGTGCTTGCCACGACCTGCGGCCTGTTTCATGATATCGGTAACCTCAGGATCACAGAGGACATTTTGAAAAAGCCGGGTGAGCTTACCGTTCGGGAACGGGAGGTCGTAAAGAGACACACGATGGAGGGTTATTCCATCCTCGCGGAGCAAAAGCTTCATCCCGAGGTGAAAAACGCAGCCCTGATGCATCATGAAAGATGCGACGGCTCCGGCTACCCTTACGGATTTACGGCAGACAAGATTTCACGTTTTTCCAAGATGACAGCCATCGTGGATGTATTCAATGCAATGACCAGCAAGCGCGTCTATCGAAAAGCGATCTGTCCCTTCACCGTGGTGGAGGAGCTGCAGTCGGCGGAGTTTTCCCAGTATGATCCCGATATGATGCTGACGTTTTTGAAAAACGTCACCAACAGCTTTATCGGAAACAGGGTCAGACTCAGCAATGGTATAGAGGGGGAAGTTGTTTTCATCAATCCAAACGCCCTGTCCCATCCTACGATCCAATGCGGACAGAAGTTTCTGGATCTATCACAGCACAAGGATATCAAGATCACAGCGATCATTTGATATACAACAAACAGAAAAGGAGAAGTGACTTATGGGATTAATCAGTGCAGCATTAAATTCAGCAGGCAGTGTTTTGGCCGATCAGTGGAGAGAGTATTTTTACTGCGATGCGCTTCCTGAGAATGTATTACTGAAAAAGGGCAGCCCGAAGCACAGTGAAAAGAGAAGATCCGCAAATACAAAGGGAGAGAGCAACATCATTTCCAACGGCTCCATCATCGCCGTAAACGAAGGACAATGTATGCTGATCGTAGATCAGGGTAAGGTTGTGGATATCTGCGCAGAGCCCGGTGAATTCGTATATGATGCTTCTACCGAGCCTTCTATCTTCTATGGAAACCTTGGTGAGAACCTAAAGAAAACCTTTGCCAATATCGGAAAGCGTTTCACCTTCGGCGGCGATACCGCCAAGGATCAGAGAGTTTACTTCGTAAACATCAAGGAGATCATGCGCAACAAATACGGTACGCCGACTCCGGTTCCCTTCCGTGTTGTGAATGAGAAGCTCGGACTGGATATGGATACCAGAGTACAGTGCCATGGACAGTATTCCTTCAAAATCGTAGATCCCATTATTTTCTATACCAACGTATGTGCAAATGTTCCGGATGAATTCACCAAGGAGAATCTTCTGGATCAGATGAAGACCGAGATCAACACGGCTCTTGCTCCGGCACTTGCCAAGATCTCCGCTCTGGGCGTTCGTTATTCCGAGGTTCCCGCTCATACCAAGGAACTGACCCAGGCTATGAAGGAAGAGCTGTCCGAGGACTGGACACAGGGCCGCGGTATTGAGATCGCCACCTTCGGTATTGATACCTTAAAGCTTCCTACCGAGATCGAGAAGAAGCTCGAGGAGCTGTCCCAGACAGCCGTATTTACCAATCCGGGTATGGCAGCTGCCAACCTGTCACTGGCACAGGCAGAGGCTATGAAGGCTGCCGCTTCCAATACAGCTACCGGACCCATGATGGCATTTGCAGGCATGAACATGGCACAGCAGGCAGGCGGCATCAACGCAGGCAACCTCTTCGCCATGCAGCAACAGCAGCAGATGCAGCAGGCTCAGATGCAGCAGCAGGCAGCACCCGCTCCCGCTCCGGCCACGCCCGCTCAAGGCGGCTGGACCTGTGCATGTGGACACAGCGGTAACACCGGCAACTTCTGTGCAGAGTGCGGCGCAAGAAAGCCCGAGGAGCAGACCTCTGACGGATGGATCTGTCCTTCCTGCCAGACCCAGAACAAGGGTAAATTCTGTGCAAACTGCGGAACCCCGAAGCCGGCAGGCGAGCCGCTTTACAAATGTGACAAGTGCGGATGGGAGCCTGAGGATCCTCATCATCCTCCGAAATTCTGCCCGCAGTGCGGCGATCCCTTCGATGAGAAGGACATTCAGAAATAATAGTTGTATCACAACACCATAGAAAAAAAGAGAACAGGCAACCGAAAGGCTGCCTGTTCAATCATAATTGGGGATTATGAGGGTTTCCCCTTTCGGGGATATAGGTATCGTAACATACCCTCCGTTACAAAACCGTTACAAAATCCCCGGAATTTCGAAAAACTTTACTGCATTTTTCTCAAAACCTCCAACAGATACTTCCAGGTCCGCTGTACGCTGGCAATATCCATCGCCTCTTTCGGAGAATGGATGTCCGTTAAATCCGGGCCGAAGGATACTGCCTCCAGATCCTCGATTTTTTGGGCAAAGATCCCGCATTCCACGCCCGCATGGATCGTCTGCAAAACAGGCTCCCTGTTGTATTGCTCAAAAAAGACCTCCTTCATCAGCTCCCGAAGAGGAGATTCCTGTTTGTATTCCCAGGCCGGATACTCACCCGCTACGTCCATCTGTCCGCCCAAAAGCTTTATCAATGCGCTGATACGGCCGATGACCTCCCTTTTTTCCGACTCCAGAGAGGAGCGTACCAGGTAAGAGGCGGATACGGTATTTTCTGCGGTTTTCAAGATCCCCAGATTCAAAGAGGTCTGCACCAGACCGGGGATATCCCGGCTCATGCTCTGGATGCCGTTTGGCACAAGGCGAAGAAGGGAGATCAGCTTTTTTGTAAAGGCTTCATCAAAGGGTAAAAGTTCCCTGCCCTTTGCATCCTCTGTTTTTGTAAGCGTCAGCACAAGCGACGGCTCCGTAGCCGCATACTCCCGCTTAAAGATCTCCTGCCACCTTTTTGTCTCTTCCAAAAGCTGCTCCCAGACGCGGTCTGTATCCGCCTGCTTGCCGCGAAGGAAAAAGCGAAGCGTAGCCGCAGTCGGGATGGCATTGTCCTTTCCGCCGCCCTCAAGGCTTTGACAAAGAAGCGCAGCGCCGCATTTTGCAGCCGTATCAGACAGCCCCTCGGCGGCTCTTCCCAAAAGCACGCAGCCATTGGCTCTTCCCTTATCAATCTCCACACCGGAATGACCGCCCACCAAGGAGGAAATGACAAGCTCAAAAACGCCGGACAGCTTCCCGGCATCTGTGATCCGCTCTCCCGTAAGCGTGGTCGTGACCGTAGCGCCTCCCGCGCAGCCGAGCAGCAGATAGCCTTCATCCTCGGAGTCGATGTTCAAAAGGCGCCTGCCCTTCACTTCCGAAAGATCGATGCCCGCGGCACCCAGCATCCCCACTTCTTCATCCACGGTGATCACCACCTCCAAGGGGGGATGGGGGATCGTCGGATCATCCAGGATTGCCAGCGCCATGGCCACAGCAATACCGTCATCTCCGCCCAGGCTGGTACCCTTTGCCGTAACAAGGCCGTCATGAACCTCCAGGGTCAGTCCGTCCTTTTCAAAATCGATCATGACGCCGTCCTCTGCCACGCAGACCATATCCATATGCCCCTGCAAAATGACGGGCGCTTTGTCCTCATAGCCTGCCGATGCGTCCTGAAACAGGATCACGTTGCCCATCTCATCCTGTTTGTAGCGGATCCCTCTTTCTTTTGCAAACGCCGTCAGATACGCACTGATCTTTTCTGTATGCCCCGAGCCATGGGGGATCGCACAGATCTGCTCAAAAAAAGAAAAGACCGCCTCGGGCGCAATCCCCCCAAGAACGCTCTTTTCGTTTGTCTGCTTCGGACTCATGTTTCTTCCTCCTTCATTGCTGCACAAAAGCTCCATTGTCTTTCATGCATGCGTGATCTCTATCCACCGTTTCGACCGAAACCCTCTTTTGGGACGGCGGGCTCTTTTTTCATACTTTTCCTGCTGTACCGCTGTCTGCTTCAGCACCCCTTCCCCGAAGGCGCAGATCTTGTCGGAAAGCTGGATCAAAAATGCTTCTTTGGATCTGGGGATCTGCAGCGGGGTCAGCGGCCACATATGGCTGGTTATGATATTCTCTTCCTTTTCGGTCAGATCAAAATGTTTTTTGGCATTGTCCAGCGCCACATGGGGATGCTTCATCAGATGCTCCCGATAGGTAATGCTGTGGTTGCTCTGGGCATGATACAGGTAAAAATCGTGCAGCATCGCACCCTTGGCCAGTGCCTCTCCGTCCAC
>JAILHW010000010.1 GCA_024695605.1 Lachnospiraceae bacterium
AGTCATTTTCTGACGCCGTGTCAATATATTTTTAAAATAAAAAAGGACGCATAAACATTAGTGTTTATACGCCCTGTGTTATAACATTCATCTTAGAAATATCCGAGCCCGGATATCCATGCATTTACAGATTCCCTTACACTGTCCTGATCATTCTGACAGTCGTTTCCTCTTATGGCAAGTCCGTCTAAAACCGTTGCATCCGGACATGCTGAAGAAAACTTCTTATCAAAACCTGACAGCCCCGTTCCTTCATGTGTAGAAAAGGGAATCAGAATTTTACCTGCAAGACCCTCTTTGTTATTCTCAAAGAATGTGTACATGATCATCGGCCAGTCACCCCACCAGACAGGCGCACCTATAAATATTGGACATGCCACGTGCCTTGAAGAAAAACAGATATGAATTCCGCATAGTTTAGTATACGATCCTCAGTCAGCTTTTTCGATGATCATGTCTGTAAGTGCATAGGGCAGAATCTCTTCAGGATCTGCATAAGGATCGATCCATTTGGATATTAGATCCTTAGGAAGTATAAGCGGCATCCGATCATATATTTTGTTAAGCTCTACGGTAGGCTCTCTGGTGAGAATGACGAAAACAGGATAATCGTTTTCCATACGATAAAGACCGCATAACCAGGTCAAAGTGCAGCCTTTTGGCTGGATGACGTATTTATCGCCGGTCTTAACCCTTCCATCCGCACTTTTGAAATGTGCCCACTCATAGTAGTAAGAAGCCGGGATGATACATCTGTGTGAGTGCCAGGCATCTTTGAAAGTAGGCTTTTGTGAAGCAGTTTCCACACGTGCATGAAACAGCGTTCGTTTCCCATCTTTAGCTAAAAAGCCCCATTGCATCGGAAAAACAGACAAATTCCCTTTGGTATTGGAAGCTAATGTGGGAACGATATCTGTAGGACGAATGTCTCCGAATGTTATGATAGGTCTTCCATGTGATGAAATAAATCTTTCAGACAGCATGGATCGTTTTACTGCTTCCATGACATTTTTCAGTTCGGGAAGATCTTTTTCAACAGCATATCTTGTACACATCGCAGTTCTCCTATTGATCCTCTAAATATGGGCTTTTTCTCGCATTTTCCGGCCTTTTGACAATGATTTTACGAACATATGGTCTCAAAGCAATTATAGAACATATATTCGAAAAAGACAATGGCCGGTTAGGTAAAAATGATCGAATAGATCTGTTAGAAGTGCTAAAACTCCGACTGGCAAGAAAAAACGAAGGCAAACCCTAAGATTTGCCTTCGTTTTTTCATGGAGCATACGGGACTTGAACCCGTGGCCTCCACACTGCCAGTGTGGCGCGCTCCCAACTGCGCTAATGCCCCGCTATAAAAAGATACCGGATACCCCGGCGGGATACCCGATATCCATTATAAAGCAATCTGATCTTCTATGCAACAAAAACGTTTCTATACGAAAAAGCCTCTGTTCCCTGCGCCCTCTTCCATATTTTCCGTCAAGCTGTTCCGGGAATAGGTAAGACCCGCATATACCTTCTGGGTATTGTCCATCACGGGACCTCTGGTATCGAATGCGCTGTCCGCCTTGTAGGTCTCATAAAGACTTCTCATCAGCTTCAGCGGCGTAGCCATCTGATCAAACTTCAGTTTCCCCCTGCTAACTCCCATAGAAGCACTGACATAGAGGTAAACCCGGTAAATGCTCTCTGCAGGATCCTGTTCAAAGTTCAATGACCCGATCAGCTGGGACAGGGCCTGCTGGGCTTTATCCAGGGAGGCATAAAAGCTGCTGCGATCCTGTCTGCCAAGCGCTTCCTTCGCCTCATCAGCGAAATCAAAAAACATCTCATACAAAATTACCACCAGCTTGCTGGGATTTGCCTGTGTGATCCTGAGGGTGTATTCCTGCTTTTTTTCGTCTGTCATGGAGTTCTCCTTATAATTTGGGGGTTGATTATGATACCTCGGATCGTTCCGTTCTTCGAACTCCCGCGATCCTGCGCTATCTTAATCTCATTGATTATGATACCTCGGATCGCTCCGTTCTTCGAACTCCCGCGATCCTGCAAAGATTCGGAAATCGCGGAGCTACGCCCCGCTTTTTTCCTCATCTTTGTTCGACCGCCGAATTCACAGCCCCTCTCATGCAAGCATGGAGTGTCTGTGACCTCTGCGGTCTTGTATCATAATCATTGTAAAAGCTGCAGCATCTCGCTCGGTCTCTGATTGGCCTGTGCCAGAATGGAAACACCTGCCTGGTTGAGTACCTGCTGATTGCTGTACTCGGTCATTTCCTCTGCCATATCGGTATCCATCAGACGGGAGAAGGCGCCGGTCATTTTTTCTACGGTGATATCCAGGCTGCTCTCGGTATGCTCCAGTCTGTTCTCATATGCACCGATCCGGGATCTTACCTTGGAGATATAAGCGTTTGCCTGCTTGCTCAGATCCATGGCAGCCTTCGCGCCCTCCTCGGTGGAAACATCCACATCACTCAATCCCAGCGCATCCAGAGAAACCTCCATGATACGGATGGGAAGCACCTGTCCTTCGTTGGATCCGATCTGCACGCGCATGGCGCCCATACCGGTCAGATCCAGATTCACATTTCCGGTAGCAGCCTGATCTTTATCAATGGTAAAGGTCAGTTCAAATTCGTTGGGACCTTCGATGGTCACTTTATTTCCTGCATAGGAGATGGTCGTTCCCTGAGGGAAATCCTGTGCATAATCGTCCGTAGCATCCTTGGGCTGAACGGTCACACAACCGTCCGTCAAAGCCAGATTTCCGTCCGTATCCAGCGGAAGGGAATTGATGGCGATGGTATATTTTCCGACTGCCACTTCATCGGAATAAGTTTTCACGTCGATACCCTTCTGGTCCGCATACCCCTTCAGGTCGCAGTCGCCGTTCAAAAGCTTTTTACCGTTGAATTCTGTTTCATCAGCCATTCTCTGAATCTCTTCCTTCAGCTGCTTTACCTCAGCCTGAATGGCATCTCTGTCCTCGTCTGTTTTGGTTCCGTTTGCGGCCTGTACCGCCAGCTCATTGATCCTCTGTACCATGGACTGGATCTCGGTAATGGCACCCTCAGCGGTATTGACAACGGAGATTGCATTGCTGGCATTCTGCTTGGCTTCCTGCAGACTCCTGATCTGTGCGCTCATCTTTTTACCGATGGCGATCCCGGAGGGATTTTCCTTCGCATGGTTGATCTTGTATCCGGTGGAAAGCCGTTCCGAAGACACATTGAACCTGGACTCCGTTCCGGAAAGTGCCGCACCTGCGATGACTGCTGATTCGTTGTACTTGATCCTCATAAGATTATCTCTCCTTTTGCTTTTGTTTGCTCTTACATGGTTCTAAGGGTTTCCAAAAGCAGCTTTGCTGCCTGATACATCTCTTTGGGACTTCCTTCTGCCGCGCCCGGTATGCTCCTGCGGGGCCTTGGCTGATTGGCTGTGTCCGCCTGTATAATATTAATATCGGTCTCTTTTCCGGTTTCGGCAAGCAGTTTTGCGGAAAACTCTGAGATTTTTCCCTGCACCCTGCTCTCCAGCGCCCGATCGGATATGCCGATGATGCCTCGCAGTGTATTGTTATCTGCCGTAAACTCTGCCAGAATGCTCCGGTTTTCGGAAAGCTCGATCCGGATGCTGGCTCCGGGCTGGGCGCTCCTGTCTTTGACAAAGCGGATATTCACATTTGTCAGCTGTCCGTCGATCACTGCGGGAAGATCGAACTCTCTGTTTTTGCTCCTTCTTCCCATTACCGTAAGCTGTCTGGTGCAAAGGGAGATGCTCTTAACATCCAGGCTTGTAGGACTTTCCTCCTGCAGTCTTTGTTCAAGCAGACTCTTGATCCCATCGGTAAACGCCGCATAGGACTCCGTCGCTGAAGCTTCATCGGTAAAACCCTGCAGGGGGATATCCAGCAGACGGTCGATTTCGGAAAATGCATCCTCATCCTCTTCATCCAATGCCTTTGCCAGGGCTCTGAGCTGTCTGAAGGTATCGCCCCTACCGGATACGATCTGCTGCATGGCAGCGATGTTATCCGCACTGACCAAAAGTCCGTTCTCCTGTAGCATCTCAACCACCTGCTCCGATGCTCCCATGGCATCCCGGAGGTTTGCAAGTTCCTCCTTTTGCAGTTCTTCCGCTGTCTTGGTATCTTCAATGATCCGGGCATCCACAAGTTCATCCAGTGTGGAGGAAAGCCCGATGGCATTCTCCTTCATCCACTTCGGATCCAGGTGCTCCGTGGTCATAAACGCTTTTTTCTGGTAGTAGCTTTCGATCTGGCGGGTAATGCTGTTTTGCATACTGCCCTTAACGCCGCCGAAGGCATCATCCACCGTGGCATCGATCCCACCCTTTTTGGTGGTTCTGACCGCGGAAATAAGGTTAGCGAAGGTTAACTTCTGCCCGCTGCCGGCAACGGCTCCGATAGCACTGCCGTCACCCTTCTCGATCTGATGCAGCATCCGGTAAATTCCCATATAAGCCTTTCGCTCATCCTCGGTGATCCCATCGGTATGCTCCAGCTTATACAGGAAGGTGGAAAATTTCTCCGCTGTCTGTTCGATGGAAAGCTCCTGCTGTGCAAAGTAGGCATCCAGCTGCTCGATGGAATACTCCAGGGGGTTGATCCCCTCCCGGATCATCTGCAGCGTTGCCGCCGGATTCATCTTATCCAGAAGGTTTCTGACGGTCAGATCCGCCGCCCGTACCATGGTGATATTCTCCTCTGTCAGTTCCATCTTGTTATAGGCCAGGATCCGGACTGCTCTGCGGTTATCCTCGGTGCTCTCCAGATTCTGCTCCGCCAGCAGATCATCAATATTGGAAAATGCATCCCTGATCTTATCTCCCAGGTCTGCTCTGGGCGCTGTCATCAGGGCTTCATAGCTTTCCCCTGCCTTCTGATAGACCGACTGCAGCACCTTTCCCTCTTCATAGGTCTTATGCAAAGTGATCTTTTCATAGCCGTCCGCGATCCTTCCCAGAACAGCTGCCGGCATTTCAAACATCTCTGCCCTCTCGGACATCGTCTGCGCAAATAAAGCATCTGCGTCAGGTGTCGGCGCACTCAGATTCCATCTTTGCTGCGCCTTGGTGTTGACTGCTTCCAACCGATCCACCAGCTCGGTCAGATCCGTGGTATCAATGGAAAATCCTGAAGAAAGCAGCTGCATATTGGCCGATACCGTCATTTGCAGGCGCACCTGTGCCATCACCTTTTGCGCGGCCAGGACAGTATCCTCTCCCGTGCTTGCCGCGTCTGTGGATCCCTGTTCGGACAGACTTCCTGTCTGTATGAAGGCCGCAGCCACTGCCGCATCCAGGGATCTTTGCTCAGCACAAAGAGAGCGGATCGTAAAGCTTTTTTCCTCCGTGATCACCCGCTCTACAGCCTCATCCGAGATCTGCCATACCTGCTCTTTGATATCCCGGGCTCTTTGCAAAAGACCGCCGGTTACCAGATTGGCTTCTCCTGCTTTTTTCCCTTCTGCTACGGCCTCTGCCATAAGGGATACGGCCTTTTGCCTGTCCATCGGCAAAGACAGAGTCTCCAATGCGGAAAGGGCCTGGAGGTTTTCCTCTGTCAGGAGGATATCTCCCTCCATCAGAAACCTGCAAAGCTCGCGGTTTTCTTCATTGGTCGGGTAATCGATCTTTTCCAGAAACTGATCGATCTGCCCGTTCCACTCTTTGGCATCCAGCTTGTCGCTGCTTTTTCCGATATACCCCGAAAGATCCTCGGCAAAGTAGCCGCCGCCCCGGCTTCTTCCTTCGGATGCGGAAAATTTGGCCAGATACAGGTTTTCCGGCGTAGGCTCCATCCGGTTTTCCAGCAGATACTGCTTCATTCCGTCTGTCAGCTCCCGGATCTTTGACAACTTGTCTGTTTCAAAAAGGATATCCTTCACGCTGTCTTCGGAAAACGGGAGATCATTTTCCGTGTATGCCTTTGCGATCTCATTGGCATATGCAGGTGATCCGGTCAGCTTGGTAAGCATCTCCATATCCAGATCCCCTTCCCCGTTGAAGCCTTCGATCACAGCTCCGGAGCGGGCCATCACGGTCTTGATGTGATCCATGATCGTAACGGCATCTCCCACATCCACCTTGCCGGGCTTCACACCCTCCTGTACCATCTCTTTATAGTCTTCTCTGGACATGGTGGAAGCGCAGACCAGCATCTTATTCTTGACTGCCTCTGCGTCTGTCTGCTTTGCCTCTTCGAGGATGTTTTTCTGATCCTGCTTCTGTCTGCCGTACTCTCCGATGCCGTTTGCCTTTCCGGAAAAATCCACAGAAATGCCGCCGTGCTTTTGCTCCACCGGATTTGCCAAAGCTGCCATATCCATCGCCTTGGTATATGCACCGCTTGCCTGCACCTTCTTTATCGTATTTGTCGTCTCTTCAAAATTGATCTTCATAGGGATCTTCCTTTCCGACACTTTGATATCTATTTCGGCATATTTCTTTCAAATCCTTATGGATTGGTTGATTTTGCTAAATCTTATTCCTTTTCCAAACAGATAATGCTATGATAGGACTGAGCTGAAAACGCAGCAACAAGGAGGATTCTCCATGGACATCATCAGAAAGTATTATGAACCGGATCTGAAAAAGGTGATGCGGATTTGGTATGACGGCAATCTGGAAGCACATGATTTCATCCCTGTTTCCTATTGGGACCGCAACTTCGGCTATGTGTCCCGCCTCATTCCCAATACAGAGGTCTATGTCTATGAGATCGACGGAAAGGTCGTGGGCTTCATCGGTGTGGATGAGGGCTATATCAACGGCGTCTTTGTGGAAAAGGACTATCGCGGCATGGGCATCGGCACCCGGCTTCTGGCTTATGTCGCTGAGCTCTATGATGTGATCGAGCTGCATGTCTTTGAAAACAATTTCGGCGCGGTCCGCTTCTATGAAAACCGTCGGTTCCTTAAGATCGAGGAAGAGATCAACGAGGATCTCGGGGAGATTGAATACAAGATGTTCTACCGCAGACCCAAGGAAGAAGGATAACTATAAAGCTGCGGCAAAAATCACAGGAAAACAATAACTAAAACACAAAGGGACAGGTGCGGTGTGTTTCTTTCGAACACGCCGTATCCGTCCCTCTGTTTTTTCATATTCCTCGCTTATTGCAGCGCCTGTGCCAGATCGTCGATCAGATCCTGCTTATCCTCCAATCCGCAGCTCATACGTACAAGTCCCGCGGGAATGCCCGCCTGCATCAGCTGCTCATCCGTCATCTGTCTGTGGGTAGAGGTTGCGGGATTCAGGCAGCAGGTTCTGGCATCTGCCACATGGGTTTCGATGGCTGCCAGTTTCAACTTCTTCATAAAGTCCTGTGCAGCTTCTCTGCCACCTTCCAGTTCGAAGGAAACCACGCCGCATCCGCCGTGTCCGAAATACTTCATCGCTCTGTCATGATAAGGATCGCTTGCCAGACCGGGGAAACTGACCTTCTTTACCTTGGGATGCTTTTCCAGAAACTCTGCAACCGCCTGTCCGTTTTCTACGTGACGGGGCATTCTGACATGCAAAGATTCCAGTCCCAGATTCAGGATAAAGGCATGCTGCGGCGACTGAATGCTTCCAAAATCACGCATCAGCTGAGCCGTTGCCTTAGTAATGAAGGCTCCCTCTTTTCCGAACTTCTCTGCATAGGTGATCCCGTGATAAGACTCATCCGGGGTGGTAAGGCCCGGGAATTTATCCTTGTGCGCCATCCAGTCAAATTTACCCGAATCCACGATGGCTCCCCCCACTGCAGCACCATGGCCGTCCATATACTTTGTGGTGGAATGGGTTACGATATCCGCACCCCATTCGATAGGTCTGCATCCCACAGGAGTCGGGAAGGTGTTATCCACGATCAGCGGAACGCCGTGTGCGTGTGCCACCTTGGCAAAGAGCTCGATATCCAGAACCGTCAGGGCCGGATTGGCAATGGTCTCACCGAACATCGCTCTGGTATTTTCCCGAAAGGCTGCATTCAGCTCTTCCTCGGTAGAATCCGGAGATACAAAGGTAACATCGATCCCCATCTTTGCCATGGTTACGGCGATCAGGTTGAAGGTTCCGCCGTAAATGGAGGAGGACGCTACGATATGGCTGCCCGCTTCACAGATATTAAACAGTGCAAAGAAGTTGGCCGCCTGTCCGGAGGAGGTCAGCATGGCTGCCGTTCCGCCCTCCAGCTCTGCAATCTTGGCCGCCACATAGTCGTTTGTGGGATTCTGCAGTCTGGTGTAAAAATACCCTGAAGCCTCCAGGTCGAAGAGCTTTCCCATATCCTCGCTGGTATCATACTTAAAGGTTGTGGACTGTACAATGGGGATCTGTCTGGGCTCCCCGTTTCCCGGCGTGTAGCCGCCCTGTACGCATTTGGTGTTCAATCTGAAATCGCTCATGGTTTTCTCCTTTTTCTGCTGTATTATTATCCTGAAAACCCCGAATACGGGGATTCCTTTCTTTTTCACATCCCTGCAGGTGCATCTGCAAACACCCGGGAATGATTGATACCTGCTGTAGGTTCCGAACTCTGTCAGGCATCCGACCCTACACAATAGGTGGTCCTTACATTGCTGTCCAAAAAGCGGTTAAAGCCAAGCCATCCGGCCTCCTGCGACTGCTCAAAGAGCTCGGTAAAGGTTTCCATCTTGGCATCCGTATTGTCGGCCATGTGCAGCGCCATAGCCTCTACCAGTCCCGGCTTTTTGGGAGATCCGAATTCCAGCTGCCCGTGATGGGCCAGGATGCAATGCTTCAGCTCGTTCAACAGACTGACAGGGAACCCCTCGATCAAAGCGGCCTTCTGCCCTACCATCTCACAGCCCATTACGATGTGCCCCAAAAGATTTCCCTCATCCGTGTAGTCATTCTCCGGGAAGGTGGAAAATTCCCTGACCTTTCCAATATCATGCAGCATGGCAGCGGACAGCAAAAGGTCCCGCTTTAGAACCGGATAGGCTTTGCAATAATACTCACAAAGTCTGGTCACGGAAAGGGTATGCTCCAAAAGCCCCCCCACAAAGCAGTGGTGCACGCTTTTGGCTGCAGAGGAATCGCAAAATTGCTTGATAAAGTCAGCATCCTGCATAAAGAAGGCTTCCAAAAGCTGTCTGAGGTACGCATTTTTGACGCTTCCGATCAGTTCCCTGAGGTCCTTCAGCATGGTGGGAATGTCCTTTTTGCTCACGGGAAGATAGTCCGCCGGGAGGTATTCTCCCTCCGATGCCACGCGCAGCCTTTTGATATTGAACTGCAGCGCCCCCTGGAAGGAGGTCACATCTCCTCCGATCTCCAGATACTGCAGGGCTTCGTAATCGGCGATCCCCGCACTGTTGGGATCCCAGACCTTGCCGTCCATGGTTCCCGTCTTATCCTGAAGGATCAGATTTTCATAGGGCTTTCCATTCTTTGTCACGGCCGCCTGCTTGTGTTTGCAAAGGTAGATGCCGCTGATCCGGTCTCCCTCTTTATACTCTGAAAGATATTTCATATAGAACCTCCTGCTCTTTTCATAAGCTTATTGTGTCAATGAGGATAACAAAACCTCCATCTCAAATTCCTGGTACTCATCACCGGTCTGCCGCATCACCTTAACGGTATAGGTCTCTCCGGGCAGCGTGGTAAGCAGCATGCTGCGCAGCTCCCGGAAGGAGGAGATCGAAGTATTGCCGATCTGGGTGATGATATCTCCGTTATTGATCCCCGACTGCATGGCAGGAGATTCACTCTCCACCTCCGCCACAAAAGCGCCAAAGGGAACACCGGTCTGCTCATGCACCTGACTGGTCACGCCCATGCCGCGAACGCCCAGATATCCCCAGGGTTCGTTATTGGAAAGCTTGGTGATGAGCCCCTTCAGCTCGGAGATGCCTACCGCCACCAGACCGCCGCCGGAAGAAAGCCCCTGGGCCTCATCCACGATCATACCGATCACGGTTCCCGAAAGATTCAGAAGCACACCGCTGGCTCCGGCTCCGGCACTCATATCCGTCAGGATCACGCCGTAGTTGGCATCCGTTACCAGAAGCTGAGAATTATTCGCGGTTACAAAGCCATAGGATACCGACCCTGCCACGCCCTGGGGACTTCCCACGGCGATCACGGGCCGTCCGACGATCCCCTGGTCCGCGGAGCTTCCAAGGTCCGCTACCCGGATCTCCTTGATGGTAGATTCCTCCAGCTTTGACTTTTCAATGGCAAAAACCGCAAGCCCGGTTTCCGGATCCATCCTCTGGATCTGTGCCTGTACATACTTTCCGTCGGCAAAGGTGATGGTATAATGCCCGTCGGTATTGCCCTGCAGATCCACGAGGATCAGAAAGGACTGGGTATTGTCGGCTACGATGATCCCGGAAAAGCTTTTCTCCTCCTCATAGCTGCCACGCAGCCAGCTCTCGATCTGGGTAGAGGAGACTACGGTTACCAGATAGGGCTGTGCACTTCTTGCGATGGCGCTCATCTCCTCAAAGACCTGTACATAACTCTCCAGCCTTGTTTCCTCTTCTTCCTCCTGCTGCTGTATGGTTCCCTCCACCACCTCGCGCACGATCTCTTCCTTGGCCTTGTCAAGTGCCTCCTGCTGCTGCACCTTTTCCTGCTGGGCCTTGCTCTGCTCGGTCAGAAGCTGATCCACGGGCACCTCCTCCTCGGGGAAGGAGACTCTGGTCACCTTTTCGGGATTGACGAGCTTGTTGATGACAGGCTCCATCAAAAGGATGGTCAGACAGGCGATCACACCGAAAAAAACCGCCATGACTGCTGTCGTCGCGGTTCGTTTGAAAAGCCGTCTGGTATTGATGGGTTTTTTCCGGATCTTCTCATTGATAAACGGTTTCCCGGAATTGTTTTCCTTGTCCATGGCCTTAGTATATCACTTTCCCTCATTTTATGCTATACTTGATGTCATGAATAAGAAAGCATTCCATACACTAGAATTTGATAAGATCACGGAGCTTCTGTGCAAGGAAGCCACGAGCCGTCCCGGGGAGGCCATGTGCAAAAAACTGACCCCTTCGGATGACGGATCACAGATCGCACTTCGCCTGTCCCAGACAGAGGCAGCGGTGTCGCGCCTTTTGGCAAGTCCTGGCTCCGTCTCCTTCGGAAACCTCAGGGACTTTTCCTCCCAGCTTTCCAGGCTCTCCATCGAGGGCAGTCTGAATGCGGGAGAGCTTTTGGCACTTGCGGGCTTTCTGGAAAATGTAGCCCGCGTCAAGGCCTTTGGGCGTATCAAAAATGAAACCGCCGAGGATGAGGGCGACTGCCTTTCCGGCTTTTTTGAGGAGCTTGCTCCCCTTTCCGATCACTCCGCAAGGATCAGACAATGCATTCTTTCGGAGGAGGAGATCGCCGATGATGCCTCCCCGCTCCTTCGGGACCTTCGCAGAAAGCAGGCCCGTCTGCAGGATCGGATCCATACGCATCTTTCCTCCATGGTGACCGGCTCTGCCAGAACCTATCTGATGGATGCGGTGATCACCCAGAAAAACGGGCGCTACTGTCTGCCCGTGAAAGCAGAGCATAAGGGCAGCATTCCCGGTATCGTGCATGAAAAGAGCAGCACCGGTTCCACACTATTCATCGAACCTGCTGCCATCGTAGATATGAACAACCAGATCCGCGAGCTTTTGGGACAGGAAAAGGATGAGATCGAAAGGATCCTTGCAGAGCTCTCCCTGCAGCTGTCCGCAGAGGTTGGCGCTCTGAAGCGCAACTGTGAGCTGATGGGGATTCTGGATTTCATCTTTGCAAAGGCCAGGCTGGCTCTTTTGATGAAGGCCTCCAGACCCGTGATGCATGAAGAGAGCACCCTTTCCATCCGAAAAGGACGCCATCCCCTGCTGCATCCCGAATCGGTGGTTCCCATCGATGTGAAGCTGGAGCCGGATACCAGGCAGATGATCATCACCGGTCCCAATACCGGCGGAAAAACCGTTACGCTCAAGACCATCGGCCTCTTTTCCTTAATGGCCCAGGCAGGTCTTTTCATTCCGGCCATGGACAACAGCCACCTGCCGATCTATAAGGATATCTTTGCCGATATCGGAGATGAACAGAGCATTGAACAGAATCTGTCCACCTTCTCCTCTCATATGACGAATATCGTCTCGATCCTGAAGCAGGCCGATGCCAGAAGCCTGGTGCTGTTTGACGAGCTTTGCAGCGGGACCGACCCGGATGAGGGGGCTGCGCTTGCGATCTCCATCCTGCAGCATCTGCTGGCCAGAAAATCCCTGACCATGGCCACTACCCACTACAGCGAGATCAAGCTCTATGCGCTTTCCACGCCAAAGGTGGTAAACGCCTGCTGCGAATTTGATGTCCAGTCCCTGCAGCCGACCTACCGGCTCCTTATCGGAATACCGGGCAAGAGCAACGCCTTTGCGATCTCCCAAAAGCTGGGACTGTCCGAGACGATCATACAAAACGCAAAGGCCCAGATCTCCAAGGAGCAGGAGGACTTTGAGGACGTGCTTGCCGATCTGGAGAAAAAGCGCCTGACCATGGAAAAGGAGCTTTTGGAATTCTCCGAAAAGAGTGCGGAGCTGGAGAAGCGTCTGAAAACTGTCGAAAACAGAGAATTGGAGCTGGAGAACAAAAAGCAGAAAATCCTGGCCGAGGCCAATGAAAAGGCCCGGGATATCCTCCAGGAGGCCAAGGATGTTGCGGATGAGACCATTCGCTCCTTCAATGCTTTTTCCGGTAACACGTCCATACAGGATATGGAAAAGAAGCGTGCCAACATCCGTGAAAAGATCCAGGATAAGAACGAAAAGCTGTCTTTGAAAAACACAGTACCCAAAGCGCCTGCGCAAAAGGTATCTCCCAAAAAGCTGCGACTCGGAGATACGGTCAAGATCCTTTCCATGAATCTGAAGGGAAGTGTGGTTACCCTGCCGGATAACAAGGGCAACCTGTTTGTGCAGTGCGGTATCATCCGTACCAAGGCGCAGGTCGATGATATCATCCTGATCGAAGAGGATACCATCACCGGACCCGGGATCTCCCACTCCTCCTATGGCAAGATCACCATGAGCAAGTCCCGAAATGTGGGCACGGAGATCAACCTGCTGGGTAAAACCGTGGATGAGGCCATCATGGCGCTTGATAAGTATCTCGATGATGCCTATATGGCACATATTCCCATGGTCCGCGTTGTACACGGCAAAGGCACCGGCGCTCTTCGCAGTGCTGTGCACCAGTACCTGAAGCGGCAAAAGCATGTAAAGGACTATCGCCTCGGAGAGTTCGGCGAAGGCGATGCCGGTGTGACAATTGTTACCTTCCGCTAACTTTTGTTTTCGCTGGGCAGACTGATATGATACAATGCTGATGAAACTGAATGACAACAATAGAAAGAGGATCTGATATGGCTACCAAACAAAAAATCCTGATCGTAGATGATGATGAAAATATTGCAGAGCTGATCTCCCTGTATTTGACGAAGGAATGCTTTGAGACACAGATTGCTCCTGATGGCGAGACGGCTCTTACCTATGTGAAAAGCTTTCAGCCCAACCTGATCCTGCTGGATCTGATGCTGCCGGGGATTGACGGCTATGAGGTCTGCAGGCAGATCCGCAGGGATCTGTCCACTCCCATTATCATGCTCTCCGCAAAGGGGGAGGTCTTTGATAAGGTCCTGGGGCTGGAGCTCGGGGCTGATGACTACATGGAAAAGCCCTTTGACTCTAAGGAACTGGTGGCCCGCGTCAAGGCAGTGCTTCGGCGCTACAAGCCGGCGGCTCAGAGTGCAGAGCCTGTGGACAACACCAAGAAGGTAACCCTTCCGGATCTGGAGATCAACCTGACCAATTATGCCGTCCTGTACAAAGGACATACCGTGGATATGCCTCCAAAGGAGCTTGAGCTTTTGTACTTTCTGGCATCCTCACCCAATCAGGTCTTTACCAGAGAACAGCTTCTGGACCAGATCTGGGGATATGAATACATCGGTGATACCCGTACCGTAGATGTACACATCAAGCGTCTGCGCGAAAAGATCAGCGACAATCCCGCCTGGCGTCTCTCTACCGTGTGGGGCATCGGATACAAATTTGAGGTACTCAGTTGAAAAAAAGAATCCTTCTGAAATTCTTACTTGCATATATCATCTTCGGCGTATTCAGTTTTCTGGTGGTGGCAACCTTTGCCGAGCTTCTGATCCGGGAGCGTTCCATGCGTGATGAGGCCGCCAGCCTGTACGCCGAGGCATCGACCATTTCCCGAAGCTATGCGGCCTCGCTGTACCAGAGCGAAAGCACCATTGAGTCCGTGTACTCTCAGCTTTCCTCCCTGTCGGCCTACCTGTCCGCTTCGATCTGGATCGTCAACCCTTCCGGTACCGTGCTTCTGACCAACGAGGGCATGTCCGATCTGTCTAACCCGCAGATCATCGAGGATTTCACCCCGCAGATCACGGAAAATACCTACTATACCATCGGCGACTTCTTCGGCCGGTTTGCAGAACCGCAGCTGATCGTCTTTTCTCCCATTACCTCGGGCTATAAGATCCAGGG
>JAILHW010000017.1 GCA_024695605.1 Lachnospiraceae bacterium
GAGCGATTTCATGAAACTGCAATATGCCAAAGGCTTTACGGTCGAAAGCTGCGATGCATTTTCGCTTTTGACGATCCAAAACTCGGGCGTCTATCTGGTCGTAGAGGAGGGGCAAAAAGCCCCGGAGAATCTGCCGGAGGATGTCACCATCCTGCAAAAACCGCTGGATCACACCTATCTGGTATCGACCTCGGCGATGGACCTGATCGATACCTGCAAGGCATTGGATCATATCAGGCTGTCCGGAACGGCCAAAAAGGACTGGTATATCGAACATGCCAGGCAGGCGATGGAACAGGGACAGCTGTTATATGCCGGAAAATACCGGGCGCCGGACTACGAGCTGCTTTTGCAAAACGGCTGTGATCTGGCCATTGAAAATACGATGATCTACCATGAACCGGCGGTAAAGGAGAAACTGAAGGAGCTGGGGATCCCGGTGCTGGTGGAGACCTCCAGCTACGAGGAGCATCCGCTGGGGAGGCTCGAGTGGATCAGGCTTTATGGGCTGCTCTTTGACAAAAAAGATGAAGCGGAGGCGTATTTTCAGGATCAGCTAAAGAGAATGGAACCGATGCTTTCGGAACAGAGCGATACCGGAAAGCGGGTGGCGTTTTTCTATGTGACCGCAAACGGACAGATCAATGTCAGAAAACAGGGGGACTACATCACGAAGATGATAGAGCTTGCCGGCGGGCGCTATGCCCTTTCCAATACCGGGGAGGGAGAGAATGCCTTATCCACCATGAATATGCAGATGGAGGATTTCTACGCGCAGGCCCACGATGCCGATATCATCATCTACAACAGCACCATCGGCGGTGAGATCACCTCTTTGGATGAGCTGCTGTCCAAGAATCCGCTGTTTGCCGATTTTACTGCGGTGAAGACCTCCGAGGTGTATTGCTGCAAGCGGAATCTGTTTCAGCAAATCACGGGAATGGCAGAGTTTATGCAGGATATGCAAAAGGTTTTTGCAGGAGAAAGCGGACCTTATACCTATTTGAACAGATTGGAATAAACGCATGCAAAAAAGACATTACGGATTGTTTTTCAGCTTCATATTGGTTTTGATCGCAGTGCTGTTTTGGATGAATCTGGTCCTGGGAAGCTCTGAGGTGACGGGCAGCAGAGTGCTGCAGATTTTGATGGGAGATCTGAGTGATCGGGTTTCTGTCAGCATTCTGTACAGCATCCGGCTTCCGAGAGCGGTCGCAGGCATTTTGCTGGGCGGTGCACTGGCCCTTTCCGGTTACCTGCTGCAAACTTTTTTTGCAAACCCCATCGTGGGGCCTTTTGTTCTGGGGATTTCCTCCGGTGCCAAGCTTGCGGTCGCACTTGCCATGATCTTTTTTCTGACAAGAGGTAGGGAGATCGGCCTGTTTATGATGGTACTGTCTGCCTTTGTCGGCGCTATGGCGGCTATGGTGTTCGTGCTTTTGCTGTCTGTCAAGGTGCGGAGTATGAGCGTGCTGGTGGTCTGCGGGATCATGATCGGCTATATCTGTTCGGCCATCACGGACTTTGTCGTGACCTTTGCGGATGATTCGAACATCGTAAACCTGCACAACTGGTCCATGGGAAGTCTTTCCGGGATCGGCTGGACACAGATCCGGGTCATTGCCGGTATCGTGGCCTTTGGCATCTGTCTGTGCATTGTGATCGTCAAACCGATGAATGCCTACAGACTGGGTGAAACCTATGCCAGAAGCGTGGGAGTCAATATGCTCCTGTTTCGCGTGCTGCTGATCCTGATCTCCAGCCTGCTGGCGGCCTGCGTTACGGCATTTGCGGGGCCGATCTCCTTCGTAGGGATTGCCGTCCCTCATCTCGTGCGGACGGCGCTTGGAACGGACAGAGCACATGTGATGGTACCGGCCAGCTTTCTGGGCGGCGCCGCCGTTACGCTGTTTTGTGATATGCTCGCCAGATGTCTGTTTGCACCGACGGAGGTCAGCATCAGCTCTGTGACTGCCGTATGCCTGGTGCCGGTCGTGATCGTGATGATGATTCAAAGAACAAATACAAACAGGAATGACTAAGATGCAAAAGGAAACAGGGATCAGCACCAGACAACTGCATATCGGGTATCGGTCAGATCTGATCAGCAACATCTCAATTGCCGTCAGACCGGGCAGGATCGTAACGCTGATCGGCCCGAACGGCTGCGGAAAAACCACTCTGATCCGGACGCTGACAGGGCATCTTGCCTTACGGGGAGGGACGGTTTTTCTGGATGGAGCGGACCGGTCGAGCCTGTCTGTGGAGCAGATCGCAAAGACCATTTCCGTCGTGATGACGCGGCGCAGGGATCCCGGACTTATGACCTGCAGGGAGGTGGTTGAGATCGGCCGCTATCCCTATACGGGGCGCCTCGGAATTCTGTCAAAGGAGGATCAGAGGATCGTTTCCGAGTCCATGGAATGGACGGATGTTGCGAAGCTGTCCGATACCCTGTTCGAAACCTTAAGCGACGGTCAAAAGCAGAGAGTGCTTCTGGCAAGAGCCATCTGTCAGCAGCCAAAGGTCCTGATCCTGGATGAACCCACTTCCTTTCTGGATATCCGGCACAAGCTGGATCTGTTGCAAAAGATCATGGACTACGCAAAGCAAAAGCAGATTGCGATCCTTATGTCCCTTCATGAGCTGGAGATCGCAAGAAGCATCTCCGATACGATCGTAGCCCTCGGAGAAGGAGCGGTGCTTCGGATCGGGACACCGAAGGAGGTCTTTACGGAGACGTTTATCAGAAGGCTGTATCATCTCGAGGATATGGATACACGGCTTCTTGGAAGCATGCCCTGGATGGAGGATGCCGGGGTAGGGGACAAGCATACACAGGATACACATGCGGAGGATACAGATGCAGAGGATCCACAAGCAGAGGATACGCATGCAGAGAATACAGATGCAGAGGATATCCGTGCAGGGAAATCCGAAAAGGAGAAAGCCGGGTTCTTTAGGACAGATACAAAACAAAGGCATGCAAAGGTCATTATGATCCAGGGGACGATGTCCAATGCGGGAAAAAGCGTGATCGCAGCGGCCCTTTGCCGGATCTTTTCCGATGACGGATACCGGGTCATGCCGTTTAAGTCCCAGAACATGGCGCTGAATTCCTTTATTACGCGCGAAGGCCTGGAAATGGGCCGGGCCCAGGTCATGCAGGCAGAGTGTGCAAGGCAGGACCCTGTTGCCGCCATGAACCCGATCCTGCTAAAGCCGACAGGCAACACAGGATCCCAGGTGATCATAAATGGCAGGGCGATCGGCAACATGAGCGCTGCCGAATACTACAGACGAAAAAAGGAGTTTAGGGACGATATCCTAAGAGCCTATGACATTCTGGATCAGCAGGCGGATATCATCGTCGTGGAAGGCGCCGGATCTCCTGTGGAAATGAATCTGAAGAAGGACGATATCGTCAACATGGGGCTGGCCAGGATGCTGGATGCGCCGGTGCTTCTGGTGGGAGACATCGACAGAGGCGGTGTATTTGCCCAGCTTCTGGGTACGCTTGATCTGCTGGAGACAGAGGAAAGAGCGCGTGTAAAGGGGCTGATCGTGAACAAATTCCGAGGAGACCCGGGCCTGTTTGAAGACGGCGTAGCGCTCTTAGAGGAGCGGTCTAAGAAGCGGGTCGTTGGCGTTTTGCCCCTTTTGGATGTCAGACTGGATGATGAGGATTCCCTGACGGA
>JAILHW010000018.1 GCA_024695605.1 Lachnospiraceae bacterium
CATGGTCAGAAGCCAGTAGGTATCAAAGACCTGCCCCAGGATCGTGAAGTTTTCGATCTGCTGTCCGCGGATCTCCTCCTCTTCAAACAGCTCCATCTGTCTGGGCTTTTCCACGATCACCATGTCCTTTTGCTTGATGATGGCAGAAGGCTGCGTCCCGACGGGCTTTTGCGCTGTCTCCCCGAGGATCCGGTGCTCTGTCTGTGTATTCCGGGAAAGCGTCTTAGGCGTAAACGCTTCCAGTACAACTCCCTTTTTTTCATCGAACAGATCGATCTCCTCAACCTGTTCTTTGGAAGCTTCGGAGTTTGACAAACCAGCCGGTGCCTGATTGTCCTGCTCCCGGGGCATCGCTGTTATCTTGACAGCACCTTCCCCGGCAGCACTTTCCCCGGCAACGCTCTCCCTTGCAGTACGTTCCATGCCATAGCTGCTCTTTTCCGCCACACGGCTTGTCTCAAAGGGCTGGGGAATCTGCCTTGTCAGCTGTTTTTCCTCCCCGCGCCTTACTGCAGCCTCTTCTTTATTTGGCTTCAGCCCCGCCTGCTGCAGGGATGGCTGGATCAAAGACCCACCGGTCAGGGTCCTTGCGATCGTCTCCGTCAGAAGCTTTAATAACTCTCCCGGCTCCGAGATCCGCACATCCAGCTTGGTCGGATGCACGTTCACATCCAGTCTGGAGGGATCAATGGAAAAATACAGCACCACAAAGGGGTACTTGTGCTGCATCAAAAGCGTCCGGTAACCTTCCTCAATGGCCGAGGAAAGCAGCGCACTTTTGATATATCTGCCGTTGATAAACAGTGTTTCAAAGGAGCGGTTGGCCCTTGCCAGTATGGGACGGCCGAGATACCCTCGGATCACTGCCCCGTCCATAGACGCCTCATAAGGCAGAAGGTGCGAGGTCACCTCACGGCCCCAGATCCGGTAAACAATATCCTTGATCTCTCCGTTTCCCGAGGTGTAGAACTTGGTCTGATCGTTCATGACAAACTGAAAGGCCACCTTCGGAGCCGCCAGTGCAAGATGCTGCATATACTCACTGATATAGCTGCCCTCGGTAGCCGGGGTTTTTAAAAACTTTTTTCTGGCCGGGGTGTTGTAAAACAGATCCCGTATAACCAGAGTGGTCCCGGTGGGTGCACCGATCTCCTCCGGCTCTTTTGCAGATCCGCCTTCGATCACAAGCCTTGCGCCGGTCAGATCCGTCGCTGTCTTGGTGATCAGCTCCACCTTGGAAACCGCACAGATGGAGGATAATGCCTCTCCGCGAAATCCCAGTGTATGAATGGCATTTAAATCCTCCGCCACCTCGATCTTGCTGGTAGCGTGGCGCATGAACGCCTTTTTGATCTCACTTTTCTCGATCCCGCTGCCATCGTCACTGACGCGGATCATGGAGATGCCACCCTCCCGGATCTGTACCGTCACATGGGTTGCCCCCGCATCAATGGCATTTTCCACCAGTTCCTTCACTACGGATACCGGACGCTCCACCACCTCTCCGGCGGCTATCTGATCTACGGTAGCAGAGTCCAAAATATGTATCTCGGCCATTGTTTATCCTTTCCTAGTCATCAATCTGTATCACTTCTTTGACACCGTTTAAGGTCGTTTCAAGCTTCCCGAACTGTATGGACAGATTCTCTTTCGGCATGCGGGATACCTGACCGTCCTTGGTACGGTGTTCCACGATGGCTTCCGCATGCACGATGGAAACATGCACATCTTCAGACTGTCCGCCGAAGAAATAAACCTCCTGTCCTGCCGTCTCTCCCACAAAGGAAGCCTCCTCTATGGAAAACTCTGTTCTGCCTTCCAGTGCCCCCAGCGCACAGCCCAGATTTGCATTCATCATGCTGCTTCCGTTCATCTGGTAAAAGCGGATCTTTGCCTCTTTCCCTGACAGCGAACCGATCCCCACAACCTTTTTGCCCTCTGTATGGTTTGTGATCTTACAGCATTCCATCAAAAGCTTTGCATCCTTATACAGGCTCCCGATGCCAACCCCCGTCAGGGTTCTGGTTTCCGTTTCAATATCACAGTTGCTGATGGACATCCGACAGTCCGCCTCAAAGGAGCCGATATTCACAACCTCTTCCCCGTTGGTCACAATGCGGTATTTCCCCCGCTTGATGAGGATCTCGCCTCCCTGTCCGGCACCGATGCCGATGAGCCGCTTTCCGTTCATATCCACATGGAGCAGCCCGTCCTGATAAAACGCGATCCTGCCGTGTCTGCTTACAAGATCATTGCCGATACCAAAGCCTTCCTCTGCCTCTGAATGAATGGACAGACTGCCATCCCCTTCCACCGTCAGATAAGAGGATTCCGGTACCCGGATCCCGCCGCCGAGCATTTTGCTGGAGCCTACCAGGCGAAGTGTCAGGCAGCAGCGATCCGACATCTGAATACAGGGTCTGTTATGAATGCTGGAAAGCACCACATTCTCCAGCGTGATCCTGCCGTCATATCCCTCCAGTACCTCAATACTCAGAGGATCTGAAAGCCCC
>JAILHW010000041.1 GCA_024695605.1 Lachnospiraceae bacterium
TCATAGGAAATATCCCCATTGGGAACGCCTGTGATCTCTACATGGAATACATCTCCGTCTTTATAACTGATCCCGTCGGGACGGAAAATGATACAGCCCGGCAGGCCGTAGCCTGCGTTATCCACATGGAAGTATCCGGACTTCGAAGTGGAGGAAAAGGTCCACTTGTGCTTATCGGATTTTCTTGTCATCACAACCTTGATCTTACTTTCATTTAGCACCTGTCCCGTGGAAACGCTCCAGGGAATCCGATCCCCGAAATACTCCAAAGGCATGGTCTGTGCAGGCCAGAAAATATTGGTCTCTTTGCCGTTTCTGCCGCTGTCAAAGGCGTACATGGCGGTGAAGGTATCTGTCTGTCCGAAGCCCACCTTTTTCATGGAAGGATTGAGCACCCATCTTCTATGGCCCACCCTGTCGATGTTGCCCGCATCTCCGTCATCCATCCAACCGTCCAGAAGAGCGGAGTTCAGATTTCCGTATCCCCAGGCCAGGTTAGAGGAGGAAGCTCCCTTTGCACAAAGGCTGTAGAGGGAATCACTCATGCCTGCAGGCTTTGCCGGATAATGGCTCAGTGCATGATTGGCAGCGTTGGCAAGGGTGGCCGCCTGTGCCAGCTTGCAATAGCTTTCGTTGATCTTTACATTGGAATTCAGGCCTGCAATGTAGCGGATGTTGTTAAGCATCTTTACTGCCGACTGCTTGGTTGCCTTGGAAAGAGATCCTGCGTCGTAAGGAGCGCCGGTATTGGGTTTCTTTTTATACTTGGTGGTTGTCCTAGTGGTTACCTTGCTTTTTTTGATAAAGCTGCGGATCTGACTCTTGGTACGCTTTTTCACATTGTTGCCCGTAACCGTAACCTTGATGGTAACCGACGAAGAATCAATGGTAAATACCAGCTCTGTATTCCCGGGCTTGATGGCTTTGATGGAAACCACCAGTTCATTTGTCCCAAATGAGGTACCGGCGGATACGATGCCGGAGGGACTCATGGAATAGCGGAAGGAATGACCGCCCCCTGCGCCGTAGCTGATGGTAACGGTATCGCTTCCCCCTGCGGGGATCACAACGGTGGTTTTATCTGCCTTTACGCCCTTTGCATAGACGTCGGTGTCAAATACGCCGCACCCTATTACCATAGCCAGTGCCAGTACCAATGCCAAAAAACGTTTCATCCACATGCTCTTTTGTTTCATACTTACCTTCCGATCCTTACCTGACATTTGCCTTCTTTACCAATCCCTTTTTATGGAACAACTTGTTATATGCCTTCCTCTTCTTCGAAGGCACCTTCACCTTTACTTTTTTCGATACCCCTGTAAAGGCTTTCTTACTTACGCTCTTCTTGGTTAGCTTCGTTGTCCTGATCTGTATGATGCGAAGTGACTTGCAGCCCTTAAACATCTGATTCCCCAGTTTTTTGACACCGACAGGGATCGTTATCTTTCGAAGCTTTTTGCACTTCTGAAATGCCTTTGCATAAATGCCCGTCACCCCATAAGTGATGCCGCCCTCGGTAAAGGACTTTTTCACCTTTACCGATTTTGCTTTCTTTTTCAGGCACCTGTAGTAGGAAACCTCCGGGTGAGATGGATCATCATCGGTTACGATGTACGCATGCTCTCCCTTTGCATCCTTCAGTATGGTTCCCTTTTTCTTCGGCACTGCTCCTGTGGGCTCCTGCTCTTTTTGGGAAGAACCCGTTTCGTCTTTTCCGCTTTCAGGATCCTCAATCTCCGTCCCCTGGCCGGGCTTATCCGGCTTGTCGATTACAGGGGAATCCCCTGCATCGATAAAGGCGGCATACAGTGTCAGATTATGATCCTGGGTTGAGGATACGTAGTCGATGCGCCGGGTCAGCTTCTCATCAGCATACCACCCCTCAAAGGTGCAGCCGGAAAGGCTTGCGGGATAGAGTCTGCATCCGCTGCCGTATAAGAAGGTTTCCTGGTTGCGGGGATTGTTCTTTCCCTTTCCCGTCACATAAGTGATGGTCCCCTTAAACTTTCCGTACAGCGTCTTTTCTCCCGTCTCCTCAGGAAGGATCGCTGTCACCTGCCGCCTGAAAACAGGCTCTGCAAACCAGCCCTCGAAGGAAAGATCATTCAGCTTCCCCTCCGTAAGGGCCGGTACCCCGATCCCCTCTTCATAGGATGCGGGATTGGCTGTCCCGGTCCCATCGGGTTTATAAGCGATGGGGCTTATAACACTTTGAAATTTTGCATAAAGATCATAATCCCGGGTGCTGTTTGCAGGGATCCGGGTGATCTTTGAATCTTCTGCAAAACCGGGATCCGTATACCATCCCAGAAACGTTCCCGAAAAGCGCTCAGCCGGCGCCAAAACGATCTCCTCGTTACCGCTGTTATATCCGCTTGGATTGGTCGCCGGAATAAAGCCTCCGTTTAAATGATAGGTGATGGCGTACCGTGTCTTTTCATAGGTTGCGATCAGAGTTCGGCTGATTTTGTAGTCATTCGCAGGAATGCCGGTGATGGGATTGGTTCCGTAAAGGTCCTTTTCCAGCCATCCTGTAAAGAGGTATCCCGGCTTTAGGGCCGGACCAAAGGAGGCTACGCCCAATTTTGTTGCATATCTGGTGGGGTTGTTTACGCTGTTTTCGCCCCCGTCCAGCTCATATCGGATCGTGCCGTTGAGTCGATAAAACTTAGGAATGACCTCAATGGTCCTCTCTCCTTTTTGGTCTTCCTTCAGGATTCTTTCAACTCTGGTCTCATCAGAACTTGTGCTCTTATACCAGCCCATAAACAGGTGATCCTCGCAGTAGGCATCCGGAAGGATGATATCCCGGCTGCCGTTTTCCACTGTAATGTCATCCGGATACACGACCCTGTCATAGTAGCTGGGGATCACCTCATCGTAAGGGAAATGGCGGAAGCGGACCGTGGTACGTTTTCTCCTGACCTTTCCATAGACTGTTATATCTCCCTGTAGGCCTGCAGGGATCGCGTCGATCTTTCTCTGATACCCCGGATCCAGATACCATCCGTCAAACTCCATATCCTCAGCGGTAACGGTAGGCTTATCAAGCTTTCCGGAACCACTCAACGGATAATACTGAGTCGGCAGGCTGGTGGGAGCCTCAGCACCTTCGGGAAGGACATAACTGATCTTCTGATCCGTTTTCACTTTCACAAACTTCACATACCGGGTATA
Organism: Lachnospiraceae bacterium; assembly: GCA_024695605.1. Classification (GTDB taxonomy): domain Bacteria; phylum Bacillota; class Clostridia; order Lachnospirales; family Lachnospiraceae; genus RGIG7926. The sequence continues at coordinate 3,178 of JAILHW010000041.1, forward strand.
GGTTTCCCACCCGTTCTGATGCCAGGTGATCTCCTGCGTACAAGCCTCATCCAGATAGAATCCGGCAAATTCATATCCTTCCAGTTTCGGCTCTGTAAAACCGGAGGAGACTGTCATAGTGGTAAACCAGCCGGGAAGTCCCGTAGGCTTTCTGTCATCCGCAGGCTCATCTCCCGGCTCAAATACCGGTACATCATTGATCGTCAATCTATATCCTGCATACAACTTCAGATCCGATGTGATGGAACTGCTAAAAGATGACAGCAGCGTTCCATCTTCTTTGACCCAATTCCTGAAAGTATAACCAGTCTTACTCGCTTTTGGGACCGTCATCTTAACGCCCGCCTCTCCCTTGGGGTCAGAACCGTCCGACCGGATGGTGGTGGATGCATCTTCGGGAACCAGCTTACCGCCGTTTAGCTCATATTGGATCTGATAGATCTTTCGCTCGATCCTCGCATACAGTACAAGATCCTCTTTGCTGTTCTTCGGGACGGATTCCACTTTTGTGTAGGTGCCATCACTTTGAAGCATATACCAGCCTTCAAACTCAAATAACCCGGGATGATCCACATAGGCAGGCAAAAGAGAAGCTATCCCTTCTTTTTCATCATAACCGCTGGGGTTCATGTAAAGATTCGAACAGGCTTTGGCGTCATCCTTCGTTTCCGGATGATATGTATAGGTAATCGCATGATCGTATGGCGTAAACTTGCCATAGAGGGTCACATTCTCCGTTTGTCCCGCCTTGATGGAAGTTACCGGAGTTTTAAAATCCGCATCTGCATACCAGCCTTCAAACTTTGCCCCTCCCAAGGATCCGGGGGCAAGTATCAGCTCTCTGCCCGATGAAAAATAATTGGGATTATCTCCTTGATCGGTACAGTTTTCATAGGTGATGGCGTAATCATTTTTCACAAAATCCGGATAAATGACGTATGCTCCACTGCTTCCGGCCTTGATGGCCTTGATCCGGCTCTCGGGACTGAGGGAAGGGTCCAAATACCACCCTAAAAAGGTATAGGTATCTGCCGTCGATGTCGAGTAGGTTGCCTCCGGCAGCACGTAGTCACAGATTGGGTCATAGCAGGAGGAAAGACTGCCCTTGCCATAGCCTTGAATTGCAGGATCCGGGCAGGGCATCGGAACAATATCGACATTTTCCTCGTACCTTGCATAAAGCGTCAACGGAGCGTTCCGCGCTCCGCTAAGTGTAAATATGCCATCGGTAAAACCGGGATCCGTACTCCATCCTGTAAATACATACCCCTGTTTATAGGCCGGATAGCATTTATGCTCTTTTCCATCGTTGGCATAACGGGCATTGAAGGGAGAATTGGTGCCTCCGTTTGTTTCATAAATAATGGGAACCAGACTTTCATCCTTTACGAATTTGGCATACAGGAAAATCTCCCCCCGCTCATTTTTACCGATCCCTTCAAAAGCCTTCGTAAACTCCTGATCCCGATACCAGCCTTCAAATCTGAAGCCTTCCTTCACCGGATCCAAAAGGGTGGGGAGGGCTTCTCCCTCATAGTAGCAGTCCGGATTTAAAAACGAATTTTCAAAGGTTCCCTCTTTTCCCTCTTCATCCAGATAAAAGATGGGATAGGACTCCTCCCTCGTCGCTGTGGTCAGCTGTATGCCACGCTCTGTGGTTCCGGTTTGGGTCCACTTCATATCCGCGATCCAGCAGACAAACCCTTCGCCCTGGCCGGTATATTCGGGCACGGTGAAGGTATTATCCTCGGTATAGACCACACCGATCTTCTGACTACTCCCCTTTTCGTTCAGATCGTCATAGAGATAGATCTCATTGACATCGATGCCATAACGGGAAAAGTCGATGGTCTCTCCCGGCGCAAAACGAAACCGTCTCTGCTGAAAATAGGTATCGATCTCATCATAATGCTTATGAAGGACATAAGCTGATGCCTGCATGGGAAATGCACACAGGAAAAGAAATGCTGTCAGCAGCAGCATATATGCCATTTTGGAAAGTTTAACCCTTTGTAACCTTCTGTTGTATTTCATCCTGTCCCCCTGTTGCTTGCAGCCCTGCCTTCACCCTTTTCATTTGCATAAATCTGCAAAATAATCATACCACAAAACCGCCCGAAACGCCACAAAATACGGAAGTTTTCGCCGCTTCCTGAAATTTCTGTAAAATCTGTTGAATAAACATGCACAATATGCTTATAATGGGGATTGTGGGTGTCAACAAATGTGCAGGGTATATCCCGAAAGGAGACCAAAGTGAACGAACGCAGAGTAGGTACTGTATCAAGAGGAATCCGCCTTCCCATCATCCGTCAGGGCGATGATCTGGCGCAGATCGTAACAGACAGCGTACTGGAAGCGGCCAAATACGAAGGCTTTTCCCTACGCGACAGAGATGTGATCTCCGTCACCGAATCCATCGTAGCAAGAGCGCAGGGCAACTACTGCACCGTAGATGATATCGCAGCGGATGTGAAAGCAAAACTCGGCGGTGGCACCATCGGCGTGATCTTTCCCATCCTTTCGAGAAACCGGTTTGCGATCTGCTTAAAGGGCATCGCCTCCGGCGCCAGAAAGATCGTATTGATGCTCTCCTATCCTTCCGACGAGGTCGGCAATGAGCTGGTGAGCCTGGATAAGATCGACGAGGCAGGCATCAACCCCTACAGCGATGTTTTGACACTGGAAAAATACAGAGAGCTGTTTGGTTACAACAAGCATGAGTTCACCGGCGTCGACTATGTGCAGTACTACAGCGACCTGATCATTGAAACCGGATGTGAAGTCGAGATCATCTTCGCCAATCAGGCCAAGGCGATCCTGGATTATACGAAGAACGTGATCACCTGTGATATCCACACCAGGGCAAGGACCAAACGGATCCTCAAGGCTGCGGGTGCGGAAAAGGTGCTCGGACTTGACGATATCATGAACGCCCCCGTCAACGACAGCGGCTGCAACGAGCTGTACGGGCTTCTGGGCTCGAACAAAGCAACCGAGGGGCAGGTGAAGCTCTTCCCCAGAGAGTGCAAGCAGCTGGTTTTGGATATCCAGCAGAATGTTCTGGAGCAGACCGGAAAGCACGTAGAGGTCATGGTCTACGGAGACGGTGCCTTCAAGGATCCCAAGGGTAAGATCTGGGAGCTGGCAGATCCTGTGGTATCTCCCGCCTTTACCGACGGTCTGATCGGAACACCCAATGAGCTGAAGCTGAAATACCTGGCGGATAATGACTATGCGAGCCTTTCCGGTGAAGCGTTGAAGGAAGCCATTTCCGAGAGCATCCGCAAGAAGGATGCAGACCTGGTCGGCAAGATGGCCAGCGAAGGAACCACGCCCCGGCAGCTGACGGACCTGATCGGATCTTTGTGTGATCTGACCTCCGGCTCCGGAGACAAGGGGA
>JAILHW010000059.1 GCA_024695605.1 Lachnospiraceae bacterium
CGGAATCAAAGCTGCATTTTCCACTGTCCCAGTCCACGAAGGAATCAAACATATTCATGCACAGGGTGCTAAGAACGGTTTCCTTGGTACTATCGCTGCTAAAGGCCTTGGAATCCTTGTATTTTTTCTCCAGCTCCATAAGGTCCCCGATCTGGATATTGGTCTTATCGCCGACATCCTCTTTGGAACCGGCAAGCAGGCTCAGCTGGTAGGTCGGTGCAATGCGGTACAGCTTACCGTTTGACTCAAGGGTCTTTAATACATTTTCAAAGAAGTCTTCCTTTTTCACTTCGGTATCGTTTTCCATCAAAGGATACAGGTCCATCAAAAGGCCCTTGCCGATGTATTTTTCCTCCGGCAGATATGCCATATCGATGATATCCGGTACATCTCCCGCCAGAAGATCGGAGTTCATTTTGCCCTCCGGATCGTCAAAGGAGCTGTAATCACGGATGACGATCTGGTACTTGGACTGGCTGCGGTTAAACTTGATGGCCTCCTTCGTGATATCCTCACTGATATAGGTTCCGCCATAGACTACCACCTGGCGGTTTTCCACCTCGGAGGGATCCATTTTACGAAGACGGATCAAAGTCTCCTGATCCTCATCCTCGCTGTATTCATAGAAATAGGCCATAAAATTGCCGTCTCCGAGAGACGTGATCTGATTGATATACTGGCCTTCGATGTTGCTGCCGACCCAGTTTAGAACCGCATTTCTGTTACCGCTGTAATCCGCACCGTCAATGCCCTGTCCGGCTTCCACACAGTAGTCGTAGGATCCGTAGCCGGTCAGCAGTCTGTTGATGGTTCCCGCTGCCATGGTAGTCTTGGTAAAGCCCTTGGATGCCATATCCACGGTCTTGACGCTGACGCCGTCCTCTTCATTGACACAGGCTACGATCTTTCCGCTTTTATCCCTGCAGATGCTGTTGATATAGCCGTTGACCGTCAGGCGCAAAAGCTCTTTGCCCTCCCTGTCAACCACCAGGATCTTATCATCGGCCTGCATGACGATGTTTCCGTCCTGATCGGAGGTCAAATCCTGTACATAGGCATAACTGGGATCGTCAAAGAAATCATTCAGGCTCACGCCACTGCCTTTTTTCCCATCCTCTCCGAACATCTGCAGCATGCATTCCGTGCTTTCCGTCTCTTCGTTATAACCCGAATACAGACAAACGAGGGTCTTGTCGGGAAGCACCGTCAGATCATCCAGCGCCCAGTTATCCTCAAGCTGCTCGGAAAAGAGCTCCTTGACATCCTTGCCCTCCGGGGTCAGCGAATACAGATGAATGGTATTGACATATTTGTATTCGATCTCCTGCTCTTCCTCGGTCAGCACAGAATCGGAAGCAGCATCCTCGTCATAGCCCTCCGGATACTCCGTCATATCCTCCGACTCACTGGTTGCCACATAAACCATATCCCCTGCCGGATCAATGGCGCAGATCCTTCCGGTGATCCCCTCGATGGTCTCCATCGCATAGGAAATCTGCTTCAGATCGATCTCATTGCTGCCGCCCTTTTTCTTGCCGCATCCGGTGGCCGATACCACCATGGCCGCACAAAGAAGCACTGACAGCGCTTTCGTTAACACCTTGTTTTTTCTCATTCTAAGCTACTCCTCTCAACTTCTTTCTGTTGTTTTACCCAATACAGTGTATAGAAAATCGAGAATATTATATCTGATTTTTTCCTTTTTGTCTCTTAATACTTTTATAAGATTCCCAAAACAGGCTTTGCTTACGGGGATATTCCCGGCAGGGAAAACGCAAAGGAATCGGCCTTTCCAAGGTTATACCAGGGGGAAAACATCATCACGACCAGATCCGGCTCCAGCTTATCCAAAAGCCCTTCATTGATCTCCGAGGATCGGTAAATACTCTGAAACCACATATTCCGGGCACTCAGGATCAAAAAGGGATTGACCACTCTGCCGAAGGAATCGCAGATCACCAGCACCGTGGTATCGTTGTCCGCACTGTAATTGACGAACTGGTCCGTGGTATCAA